>DATEVZ010000291.1:0-7145 GCA_035258265.1 Candidatus Acidiferrales bacterium | reverse complement strand
CACCGCGCCGATGAATGCCACGATGATGAAGATGGAAGCGACAATGAGTATCGTCACAAGCCATCGCTCGAACCAAGTCCGAGGGCGCGGCTGGGTCGGCATTGCTCCCGGCCCGGGGAAAAGCGGAGCTGTCATTTGTTTTTGAAGTTCCTAGATGTGTAATACACTAGAACTCTACTGATAACAACCGATGATCTCGAATGTGCCCTACAGTGGTCGCACCAATTTCGTGCGCGTATATGCGACCCGGAAGCCGAAGCGTTCGATATTGCGGTGCGAAGCGCTTCCGGGCTGCGCGATGCTCGCCACCAGATCGCAGCCGTGATCGCGCGCCCATGCGAGGCGAGCGTTCAGTAAGGCCGTTTGCACGCCGCGGCGGCGAAATGCTGGCAGCGTGCTGGCGCCGAAGAGTCCGCCCACTCCTTTGTACGCGGAAACCACGCCTCCTCCCGCGGGTTCACCATCCACGAAAGCCAGCAAGAAAGAACACGGGCCGCTTCGATGACAAAAGCCTTCCATCACGTCGAGCATGGATTGCGTCACCGGGAAATGTTCGGCGAATCCCTGGGCGACAGTTTGCGTCCAGAGCTTCGATTCGTGGGGAGATGCGGCGCGAACGGTAACGCCGGGTGGCGTTCCAGTGGGTGCCTCGAGACTCTGCGCGAGGTCATCGAGAAGCAATACGTTCGAGACCTCCAGCAGTTTGTATCCGCGCGCCGCGAATTTCTCGTAGAGAGACATTTCGACGAACGGGCAAACCTCGACTGCAGAGGGTGTATTGCGTGCCTTAAAGAATTCGCCGAGGCTATCCAGTTCGTCGTCGGTTACCTCTCCATCGAGGCCCACACCGATCGCTTGAGTAATCGGTGAATCGATCCCGGCAAAAACCGCGGTGCCTCCGGCAATTTCCTGAACGGCTACCGGAAAATCGGGATGGAGGCTATGAAACGCTTCGGCGCATTCGCCTGCTGCGTTCGCTTCGGCCATTTCGATGCGACGCGCCAAATCAACATCAATGAATCGCATTGCTCGATCTCCTCTGCATGCTGTCGCACGCGGTTCGGCGGACGCGGACTATGACGACCATGCACCCGCAATGATAGTTTTCGAACGGATTAGCGACCTGCCGGAATGCCTAATTAATGCGGCGAGCCGGAGGCAGACCCATCCTTCGCGTGGGAACGGCAGCGCATAGGCGCCTCCAGAGGAGAATTTGGCCAGCGGCAATAACGTGATACCGTGGCCGGCGACGATTCTAACGCACGCAGCGCGGAAGTCAAAACAAACCAGCGATGATAGAATTCTTCGGTTGCCGGCCTACTAAGCCTTCTGAGAAGACCGTCAGGCGAACGATTCTGTGCCAGGAGAACGCTGGGTGAGTGGAACGAAGATCGAAACGCGTGTGGATAAGAAGTCGGCCGATTTCGAAAAAAATGCACGGCAGATGGTGGATCGCCTGACTGAAATCAAGAACGAAGAACAGCGCATATCTCAGGGCGGCGGCACAAAAGCCATCGAATCGCAGCACAAGAAAGGCCGGATGACCGCGCGCGAGCGCATCTCCAAGCTGATTGATCCGAAAACCGAGTTCTTCGAACTGGGGCTCTACGCGGCGTACGAAATGTATGAAGAGTGGGGTGGCGCCCCGGCCGCCGGAACGATTGCCGGGCTTGCGCGCGTGTCTGGGCGGCAGGTGATGATCATCGCGAACGACGCCACCGTGAAGGCGGGCGCGTTCTTCCCCATGACCGCCAAAAAAGTGATTCGCGCGCAGAATATCGCTATCGAGAATCATATTCCCACGATCTATTTGGTGGATTCTGCCGGCGTGTTCCTGCCGCTGCAAGAAGATGTTTTCCCGGACACCGATGATTTCGGCCGTGTGTTTCGCAACAACGCGGTGATGAGCGCGATGGGAATTCCGCAGATTACGGCGATCATGGGCATGTGCGTGGCGGGCGGCGCGTACCTGCCGGTGATGTGTGACAAAATCCTGATGACAGAAGGCAGTGGGCTGTTTCTCGCTGGTCCTGCGTTGGTGCAGGCCGCGATCGGGCAGAAGACTTCCGCCGAAGAATTGGGCGGCGCGCAGATGCACGCGCAGATCAGCGGCACAATTGATTTTCGCGAACCGGATGATGCTGCCTGCCTCAAGCGTTTGCGCGCGCTGGTGGATAAGATGGGGCACGGGGCCACCGCGCCCTTCGATCATAAAGCTCCGGCGCCTCCTGCGTATCCAGCGGAAGATATTTATGGGATATTCTCAGCAAATCCGGGGAAGCAGTACGATATGCGCGAGATCATCGCGCGGATTGTGGATGGCAGCCAATTCGAGGAATATCGCGCGGAATATGGACAGACGCTGTTGTGCGGCTACGCGCGGATCGGCGGCTGGGCCGTCGCAATCGTCGCGAATCAGAAGAAGAACGTCAGCACGCTGGCTCCCGGCACCGGTGAGAAGCGCATCGAATTTGGCGGCGTGATTTACACCGAGTCTGCGGACAAAGCGGCGCGATTCATCCTCGACTGCAATCAAAACTTGGTCCCGCTGATTTTTCTGCATGATGTGAACGGATTCATGGTGGGCAAGGAAGCGGAATGGAGTGGAATCATTCGCGCGGGCGCGAAGATGGTGAATGCAGTGGCCAATAGCGTCGTG
Source organism: Candidatus Acidiferrales bacterium (assembly GCA_035258265.1). GTDB lineage: Bacteria > Acidobacteriota > Terriglobia > Acidiferrales > UBA7541 > Palsa-295. The sequence continues at coordinate 4,486 of DATEVZ010000291.1, read as the reverse complement.
CCGAAGATTGCGGTCATTTGCGGCGGAAGTTTCGGCGCGGGACACTACGCCATGTGCGGCAAGGCCTACGATCCGCGCTTCGTCTTCGCCTGGCCCACTGCGCGCTATGCGGTGATGAGCGGCGATTCGGCGGCAGGCACGCTGGTGGAAATCAAGATCAAGCAGCTGGAACGCGAAGGCAAAAAATTGAGCGACGCGGAGAAAAAGGAGCTGCACGAATCCATCCGCAAAACGTACGAGCATCAGACCGATCCGCGTTATGCTGCAGCGCGGCTCTGGGTGGATGCGATTATTGATCCTGCACATACGCGAGAAGCGTTGATCGAAGCACTGGACGCCGCGTCTCTGAATCCAAAGATTGCGGAGTTCAAGACGGGAGTGCTTCAGACGTGAAGAGAGTTGAGCTTTCAAAATCAAAGTTGACTCTAGAGCTCCAGCTGTGAACTCTTGACCGCACACAATGACGAATAGTCCAAGGAAGGGCGGCTTTGGATTGCTCGGCGCGACGGTGCTGTTATGCCTGCCGTCGCTGTTCGCGGTGTTCACTTCTTCCGCGATCGCGCAGAGTGGGGGAACGGGCAGTTCGGCGCTATGGTTTATGTTTCAAGTGTCGCAGTACGTCGGAAGTATCGGGATTGTGGTGGCGGCGGCGCTCGTCGTCCTGAAAGTGAGCGAAGGACAGATTTCGCGGATCGCGATCGGCTTGATGACAATTTCCGTGCTGGCCGCAATCTTTTTGCAGTGGTACGCCATCCATATATATCGGAGCCCTTGGTTCTAAAAACTCATGAGCGATGAAATCACCATAGTCGAATGTCCGCGGGACGCCTGGCAGGGATTGCGCCAGATCATTCCCACCGAAGAGAAAGTGCAGTATCTGAGCCGGCTGATTTCGCTGGGATTCCGCCACATTGACGCGGTAAGTTTCGTTTCGCCGAAGCATGTGCCGCAGATGGCGGATAGCGAGGCGGTGATGGAGCGTCTGAGTGAAATGAAGACTCCTTCGGGAGACGCGCCCGAGATAATTGGAATCGTGGTGAATGCGCACGGCCTGGAGCGCGCGCTTGCCATACCCGGCGTGACGACCGTCGGCTACCCATATTCCATTTCGGCATATTTTCGGCGCGCGAACGCGAACATGTCCCGCGCAGAATCGCGTGAGCTGGTGGAAAAGCTGCAGCGCGACACCAAGGCCGCAGGCAAGAAGCTCGTGGTCTATATCTCGATGGCGTTTGGTAACCCCTATGACGAGCCGTGGGGGCCAGAACTCGTCGAAGAGACGCTTGTGTGGCTGAAAGATCTAGGCGTACGCACCGTTTCACTTGCAGATACGGTGGGGACTGCGTCGCCAGAAGAAGTCGCACACCTATACCAGGCCGTGAAGTCGTGTGTGGCGGGCGTTGATATTGGAGTGCACCTGCATAGCCGTCCGGAGCGCGCGGCGGAAAAGATTCTGGCGGCGTATGAGGCGGGCTGCCGGCGATTTGACGGTGCGCTGACGGGAATGGGTGGATGTCCCTTCGCAGGTGATGAGCTCGTCGGCAACATCCCGACCGAAGCAGTGCTCACCACGCTGGCCTCGCGCGGAGTTTCCACCGGAATCGACACGAAATCGCTTGCGGTCGCGTGCGCGATGACGGAAGAGCTGCGCGAGAAGTACTCACATACCGCGGAGGCGGCAGAACCTAGTTAGGCCCCGGCACACTGCTCACGCAAACACGTCGGGTGCTCGGAGAGAAATTCCTTTGCAGAGAAACTTTCCATGACTGACAAAGCGCCCAAAGCGCGGCAACCGAGTTACGCGACGCTGAAATACGAGCTGGATGGTGCGGTCGCTACCATCACCTTCAATCGGCCCGAGAAGCGCAACGCCATCTCCAGCGAAATGGTCAAGGAGCTGCTTGCGGCGCTGGGCGAGGTGGAAGCAGACCCCGCGCTTCGCGTGTTGATTCTAACTGGCGCGGGCAAGGCGTTCTGCTCCGGCATGGATCTGGAAACTCTGCAAGCCATTTCCAGGCAAACCGCTGCCGAGAATCTGGGCGATTCGCGCGAAATGGCTCGCCTGTTTCATCGAATTTATAGTTTTCCAAAGCCTGTGATCGCAGCGGTGAACGGCGCAGCAATCGCGGGAGGCTGCGGCATCGCGACTTTTTCGGATATCACTCTCGCAGTGCCGGATGCGAAGTTCGGCTACACCGAGGTTCGCGTTGGATTCATCCCAGCACTGGTTTCCGTGTTGCTGCGCCGGCAGATCGGCGAAAAGCACGCCCGCGAGATTCTTCTTCGAGGTTGCATTTTCGACGCCGCAGAAGCCTATCGTCTTGGATTGGTGACCGAAATTGTGCCAGCCACCGACTTGATGGCGCGCACGTATAAATTCGTGGACGTACTCCTGGCCAATAGCCCCACGAGCCTGCGGAGAACCAAACGTCTGCTGCTTCGCTATGACGAAGACGAAATTGCCCAGGAAATCGAGCTGGCCACACAGGAGAACGCGGCAATACGCGGGACCGAAGATTTTCGCGAGGGCCTCGCCTCGTTCCTCGAAAAACGGAGTCCGAAATGGACAGGAAGCTGAGATCGCTGGACTCCCCGGCGCACGAATCGATTCCTCTATCGATGTAACAGCCCAATACGTTTTCGGTTCTTTGATACACTTTCAAGCCTATGGATTACGCAGAGACCACAATTCGTGTGCGTTACGCCGAGACCGATCAGATGGGCGTGGTTTACCACGGCAATTATTTCGCGTGGTTTGAAGTCGGTCGCGTGGAGCTGTGCCGCCAGCTCGGATTTGAATACAAGCAAATGGAACTCGAAGACGATAGCTACATCGTGGTGGCGGACGCGCATTGCCGTTACAAACGTCCGGCGCGATTCGATGACGTGCTGGTGATTCGGACCAGAGTGCTCAGCTCGCAGCGGCGCACCGTGAAATTCGGCTACGAGATCACGCATCAAGGTTCTGGCGAGCTGCTGGCGACGGGCGACACGATGCACGTGATCTGCGACCGCCTGGGACGGCCGAAGTCGTTGCCCGAAAAATATCGCAAGTACTTCCCTGCCGCTAGGGCCGCTGCCCAGGTGACCGTCCACGAGCCGCAAAATTCATGAGCGCGACCCAAATAGACGGCGAACACCTGGATTTCAAGCTTTTGTATCGCGTTGTGTTTGAGGGCGCGAAAGTTGAGCTGGCTCCGGCAGCGCGTGCGCGCATGCTCGCATCGCGCGCCGTGATTGAGCGGCTGATCGAATCGGGCGACGCGGTGTACGGCGTCAATACCGGCTTCGGGAAATTGGCCTCCGTCCGCATCTCCCCCGAGCAAATCGGCGAGCTGCAAGTGAATCTGGTGCGGAGCCATGCGTGCGGGTTGGGCGCGGCCCTGACCGAGCACGAAACGCGGGCGATGCTTGTCTTGCGGGCTAATGCCATCGCCAAGGGATTTTCCGGTGTGCGTCCGGTCGTTGCGGAAACTTTGTGCGCCATGCTCAATGCCGGGGTGCATCCGGTGATTCCTTCGCAAGGATCGGTGGGCGCGTCGGGGGACCTCGCTCCGCTCGCGCACCTGGCGCAAGTGGCGATCGGCGAAGGCGAGGCAATTTTCCAGGGACGCGCGATTTTTGGTGGCGATGCGATGCGCGGCGCGGGAATCGCTCCCCTCGCGCTGGAGGCAAAAGAGGGCCTCGCATTGCTGAATGGGACGCAAGCCATGCTCGCTCTGCTAGCCTTGGGTCTGCGCAACGCTGAGATGGCGGTCGATACGGCGGACGTGGCGGCGGCGCTCTCACTGGATGCTTTGCGCGGCAGCCCGGCTGCATTCGATGAAAAAATCGCGGCCGTGCGTCCGTACGCTGGCCACGCTATCACCGCGCGAAACCTGCGGCGCCTGAATCACGGCAGCACCATCCGCGAATCGCACCGATCCACAGAAAAGGATAAGCGCGTGCAGGACGCATACAGCCTGCGCTGCACGCCCCAGGTCCACGGAGCCGTCCGCGACACATTGGATCACGTCCGCACGATTCTGTCGGTGGAACTGAACAGCGCGACGGACAATCCTCTTGTCTTTGCGGATTCAGGCGAAGTGATTAGCGGTGGCAATTTTCATGGGCAGCCGCTCGCGATGACGGCTGATCAGTTGGCCGTGGCGCTGGCTACTCTTGCGGGAATTTCCGAGCGCCGCGTCGAGCAGATGACGAATCCACAGACCAGCTTGCTGCCGGCGTTTTTGGTTCGCGAGGCGGGCCTCAATTCCGGGTTCATGATTCTGCAGGTCGCGGCTGCAGCGCTGGCCAGCGAAATGAAGACACAAGCGACGCCACATTCCGTGGATTCGATTCCGACGTCGGCAAATCAGGAAGATTACGTTTCGATGGGGATGGGCGGCGCGCGGAGAATTCAGCCGATGCTGACAAACTTGCGCAATGTGCTCGCTATCGAGATGCTCTCGGCGTGCCAAGGGCTGGACCTGCTCGCGCCCTTGCG
>DATEVZ010000290.1:0-5460 GCA_035258265.1 Candidatus Acidiferrales bacterium | reverse complement strand
TGTATTGTCGTTGATGAGCAGTTGAACGACGTAGCCGGGAACCTGCGGGGCGACGGCGGTGATGTGACAATCCACCTGCGCATCGTCGGTGGTGACGCGGCCGGAGAGGACGTACCATGCGATTGCGAGCAATATCAGAATCGCAACGATAGCTCCCTTGGTTAGAGGATTCAGGTTGCGAATCCGTTCGCGCCACGGATGAGTTGGCGGCGGTAGATTCGATGCGGAGGGAGGCGTAGCGGTAGGCGCGGCAGCAGCCGGCGGGGCTGCGGCTGCGCTATCGGGTTGTGGCCGAGGTGTTTTAGACGAGGAACTCATGGCGTGGTTCACCTTTCATTTCGAGTACATAGCTTCGATTTCGCCTGTCGCACGAGCGAGTGATGCGCGAGACAGGTTGAATTGATACAGCGCGCCGATCTGATTATCGCTGGCGCGAGCAAGGGCGTCTTGCGCGGTGATGACTTCGACATTGGTGGTGACGCCGGCTTGAAAGCGACGCTGGGCCTGCGCTACTTCTTCTTGAGCTAGCTGGAGGCCTAGATTGGCGACATCCACGGAATTCCGCGCGGCGGTGAGTTCATCGAGAGCGGATTTCACTTCGTCGACGATTTGCGCTTCGACCTGGCGGCGAATTTCCGCGACGTGCTGCTCTTCCAGTTTGGCACGCGCTTCTTCGGCGCGGATGCGGCCGCCCGTGAAAATTGGAAACTGTAGAGAGAGCTCATAGCTGTACGCCGGAATGCCGTTGTTGAAATGTGAGCCCTGGTAATACCAGAAACCCGAGAACTCCAATCGGGGTAAGCGCTGCTCGCTGGCCGAATCCGTCGACAGGTGGGCTATGCGTTTTTGCGAATTGAGCGAACGAATTTCCGACCGTGAGGTTAAGGCCTGGTTGAGCAGCGCTTGTCTTTCAAGCGTGGGGAGATCGTAGAAATCGAGATGGTCTGTGACGTCGAGTTCCTGGTCGCGAGGCAGATCGAGAAGTTCGGCCAAGCCGTACTTGGTGGTGTGGGTCAGAGTTTCCGCGTCAATCAGATTCTGGCGTTCGTTCTGCAATTCGACGTTGGCGCGCACCGTGTCGATATTCAAACCGATGCCCGTTTTTTGGAGTTCGGTGGCCTGGTCGTAGAGCCGCTGTGCGAGCGTGACGCGGGCATTCGCGGCGTCGCGTGTTGCGAGCGCGCGAAGAATCAGAAGGTATTGATCAACTACCGCGTTGACCACATTTTCGCGCGTGGTTTCATCATCGGCGCGCGCCTGGCGAGTGGCTTCGCGGCCGATCTGGTAGCCGCGAATGAGGGGAAGATTCAGAAGGGATTGCGAATAAGCGGGACCAGCTTCGATGTACTGATAGGGCCCGGCTGTGGTTCGCGCCCGGCTGCGTTCGATGGTTTGAAAGTTGTACTGATTGATCGCTCCGTCCGCCTTGATGCTGGCCTGCGGCAGCAGCGCTGAGCGCGCGATCTGGCTGTTACGATCGCTCTCGGAGACCAGAAGTTGAGCAATGACGCGCTGTGGATTCTGCTTAAGCGCGAGCTGCACGGCTTCCTTGAGCGTGAGTTGCAACGTTCCCGATGAAACGGCCAGCGGCTGCGACGGTAGTTGCGCGGAAGATGCGAGCGGAAACGACGCTTGCAGAAAAACCAAAAGCAAGATCGATATTTGGCGAAAACTCGCAGCCATGAGGGCCTCCGAATCAAAAATATAAGGGCCGGAGAACAGGCATTATACGGGGAAACCTGGGGGTCGCAGGCACTAATCGAGGCAAGCGCAAGGGCCTTCCGCAGCCCGGATTGTGGCAAACCGCCGACGGTGGCATATTGGTTCGCGCTGAACATGCGATGGGGCTCGGCCTGTTGCACTGCGGACGCCTGAGTCATTTTTGTGGAGGTTGAATGAAAGCTTTGGCAATAGATCTGGGCGGGACTCATGCGAACTGCGCGATCGTCGAAGACAACAAGATTCTTCTTTCGAAGCGTCTCGATCTTGACAGCGCGCAGGGATTGGGCTCAGTGTTGCCGCTGTTTACTTCCTCATTCCGCGAATTGATGAGCGAGGCTGGGCTGGCGACAAAGGATTTTGCGGGGCTGGCGATGAGTACCTGCGGCCTGGTGGATTCGTCGCGAGCGCGAATTCTTTCCAGTCCTAAAAAATGGGACGACGCTCCGGGAGTTGATTTCGTCGGCTGGTGCCGGCGGGAATTTTCATTGCCGATGAAGATGGAGAATGACGCGCGAATGGCGTTGATGGGCGAACGTTATGCAGGAACCGCGCGAGGCTGCAATGATTTGACGATGATCACTCTGGGCACGGGCATCGGCACGGCGGTGATGATTGGCGGCAAGCTTCTGCATGGAAAACATTTTCAGGCGGGGAATCAGGGTGGCCACCAGCCAGTGGTGTTCAACGGAAGAGACTGCACGTGCGGTGGCGTCGGATGCGCGGAGGCCGAAGCGGCGGGCTGGGCGTTGCCACAGATCGCGCGAGATTGGCCGGGGTTTCGTGAAAGTGCTCTGGCGGGTGAACCCGCAATCAATTACGAAATCCTCTTCCGGCTTGCCGCGGAAGGAGATGCGGTGGCGCGCCAGATTCAAGACCGGTGCATACATGTTTGGGCCGCGACGGCGGTGGGAATGATTCACGCGTTTGACCCGGAGATCGTGATTTTTGGCGGAGGCGTGATCGAGAGCGCCGATTTGATTATTCCCTTGGTGCAGGCGCACGTGAATGCTCATACCTGGTCGCCGTGGGGGAAGGCGCAGATTCGCGCGGCGGAACTTGGCAATGATGCGGGCTTGCTGGGGGCGGTGCCGCTGCTGAGCACAAAGTGAGGCAGGTTCGGGAATGAGGCAGTGGCAACTGAGTGGCTAGTGACTAGAACGAATCAGGCGGAGGGCTTTTCCGGGACTGGGGCGGTGGCCAGGAAATCGTCGCGGAAGCGGGCGGCATAGGAATCGAGGAGTTCGGAGATGCGCTCGGGATTGGCGGCGCGGAGGACGAAGCCGGCGTGATGTTTTTTGGTGATGCGCTGGACGATTTCGGGGTCAGTGTAGGCGCTGGTATCCGGAACTTCCTGACGCGAGAGAGAAAGCACTACGCCGGCGTATTCGCGGCGGCGTTTCGGCAAGACGTAAGGAATCTTGCCGGAGGTAACTTCAATGCGCGCCCATTCGCGCCAGAGATTGATGCCAGTGGCGGCTTCGACGGCATCGGAGATATAGGCGCCGCCGACGCGCGCGGCAATTTCGATGAAATAGAATTTTCCATCCTCGTGGGCGCGAAGAAATTCGGCGTGCGTTACCCCGCGAACCAGCCCCAGCGCCGCGATCAATTCCCGATTTAATTTCTGAAGCGCTTTCGATTCGGCGCCCGTGCGCGAGAGCGTGCGCGTCGTGAAAACTCCGCCTTCGTGCGAAACGTTGAGCGGCGGCGAGCCGTAGGAGTGGACTTCGGCGAAGACGACTTTGCGTTCGGAGACGATGCTATCCACGTGGAAGACGTCGCCGGACACGAATTGTTCGAGGAGATAGTTCGATTGCGCGTCGCCCAATTGATCGAGAAGCGGCCAGAGATCGGCGGGAGCGTGGATTTTCTTCATGCCGATGCCGGAGGCTTGCGAGCGGGGCTTGAGGAGCCACGGCGGTTTGACGCGGGACATGAAATCGTTCAAGGCCGCGTGATTCAGAACGTGCATGAATTCGGGAACGTTGATTCCCTCTTCTTTCGCGCGGCCGCGCATGGCCAGCTTGTCGCGAAAATGGCGCACAGTAGTGAGTCCCATGCCGGGGATGCGCAAGTGTTCGCGCAGGGCGGCGGCGTTTTCCATGTCAAATTCATCAAGGGCGACGATGCGGTCGATCGGCTGCCAGCGTGCGAGGTAACTGACAGTATTAATCATGGCCCACGTGGGGAGATCTTCGGGCATGTAGAAAAAGTCGTCCACGCATTCGCGGGGCCAATGGCCTTCGCGCAATTTCTCGACGGTGAGAAGCAGAACGCGACAGCCTTCATTTTTGCAGGTGCGGAGGAATTCCTGGCCCTTTTCATAGGAGGTGATGCAGAGGATGGTTAGAGGACCGGGAGCGGATTTGGGTTTGGGATCGGTTTCTGGCAATTAAGGCCTCCGAGAATTGCGGGCGGTATGTAAAAGCAAGATGGCGGCCTGAAGGCCACCCGCGATAAAGTCAAATTCATTCTGATCCTATACTGCGGAGTCTGCGGCGGGAAAGAGGAATCGCAGGAACGGGCCGACGCGCTGGGCCCAGGCGGCTTCGTTGTGCTGCGCGCCGGGGAAGATTTCGAAATGGAGATCGCGGTTTTCCTGCCAGCCTTTTTGCAGGAGGGCGTCGCGGAGCGCGGTAACGTGTTCGACGGTCCGCGTGCCACCTTCGTCGGTGCCGACATCGAGCCAGATGCGCGGGCGCTGCGGCAATTTCGCGCGCGCGACCGACTGCAGAATGGCGCGGTGATTCCACCAGACCGAGGGCGAGAGGGCTGCGAGTTTGCCGAAGACCTGCGGATATTGCATGCCAAGATAGATGGTGAGGAGACCGCCCAGAGACGAGCCGCCGAGACCTTTGTTCTGCGGGCCCCGAGCGATGCGATAGCGGGATTCGATAAAGGGCTGTAATTCCTCGATGAGAAGGCGGCCGTACTTGTCGGCTTTGCCGCCACCGAGTTTTCGATCGCGCGTGGGAGTGTATTCGTTCACGCGCTGCTTGCCGGTGTTGTAGATGCCGACGATGACGAGCGGCTCGATGGCTCCTTGAGCAATCAGGGCGTCGGCCGTTTCACCTACGCGCCAGTACACCCCGGGAATGAAAGATGTGGCGGGATCAAAAAGGTTTTGACCGTCTTCGAGATAGAGAACCGGGAATTGCAGGTCAGGGCGTTTTCCATAGATGCCGGGCGTGTAGACGATCAGGTCGCGCTTTTTTGTGAGGAAGCGGGAGGAGAATTTTTCGTGTTTGTGTAATTGGCCGGGGCCGGCAGCGGCGAGTTCGGCGGTCAGCTCTCGAGCAAAGGGCAAATGCAATTCCTCCGGTTAAGGGTTCGCGTGAAGTTCGTTTGCGTGTGCGATGAAAGCGCGGTGACGTGCGCCAGCTCCGACGGAATGCCTGTCACGCGACGCCTGCCCCGCAATGCGTACAACTATAACGCGAGCGTGGGAGAATCAGAGCTTGAGAAAAATGCGCTTGCGCCAGAGCAGCCACAGCAGAGACCAGCAAAATAGTACGGCGCAGAGTGAATAGATGATTGCGGGGGATTTTGGAGAGCGGAGCCAATGATTGCATAACAACGCCGGCTCCTTAGACCCGAGTGGTTTGTCGAAGACCATTGGCTCGGGAGAAAGGAGCCGACATGTTCATTATAGGCGTGGATTACCACCCGAGCGATCAGTACATCGCGTTTGTCGACACAGAAACAGGAGAGTGCGGCGAACAGCGATTGAACCACAGG
>DATEVZ010000289.1:0-22631 GCA_035258265.1 Candidatus Acidiferrales bacterium | reverse complement strand
CGTCGTTGAATGGCACCATCTTCCACTTGCGATGAGGCGGACCATCCACGTTGTCGTTTCCATAGAGCCCATCAATAATAAAAAGGATGGTTTTCTCGCCGAGGTCTTTATGCCCCAAATAATCTGTGAACGCGGAGTAACTTGCCGAGCCGTCGCTGTTGTGATGGAAACCGTCGTGCGCGTTCTTGCGCCAGTCCGGGTTGATACTCGTAGCGCCGAACAGATTCTTCGCGCAAAGTGTCACGCCTGAACTCACATGCGCTCTCAAGACGGCAGCATCAATCAAGTAGGCGGCCTCAACCACCGTGGTATCGAGTCCCGTGGCGTTGTGGCTTTCCACTGAGAAGGGAATCGCGTTGGGTTTGAACTCGGCCTTTTGTCGTCCATCCCCTCCGATATGGTCCACAAACGTGACGCCGGGAAATTCATGGTGAATCTTGTCGTAGAGATTGCCCGGGATGAACCGACTGGAATCGAAGATGATGATCGATGATTGCGGCACTCGTGCCGGTCCGGTCAACTGTCGGGCGAGCGAAAGGATCAAATGGGGTGAGGAGTTCAGGCGTTCGATCGTGCCATGGTCGGTTGTGTTGTTCAGGTTCGCCTTGATCGCAATCTTCTCCCCAGCACTGTATCCGGCTTTGCCGCGCCCGTGAGTGCGATTGAAGTATTGAAAGATGGAGTTCCATGCCTGGGCGTCGCTTTTTTGATTCGTAAGACCGCAAATGGAACGGGAGACCATGCGGTCAATCACAGACTGGTCGTTATTAGCATCGGTCCACCACGAACCTGTGCCATCCCAGGTTACAGCCGCAGGATCGTGCGCCCAAGTGACTCGGCCGGGCACGACGCCGCGAGGAATTCCTAATGGGGAAAGCGGCTCGAACAAGGAGGGCCGCAGGTAGCTGGCAGCCGCAAGAGCCAGAGCGAATTGTCGGCGCGTCATGTCCATTTTGACTTGCTCCTCTCGCACAACATCATAAGTTCCGCGGATCATTTTGCCTGAAAGCGCAGAAACTGTCGCTGCCTGTTGACAGACAGCACTACGCTGTAGGCTCGAATCCTCCCGGGAGCCAAGCTTTTATGTATCAATTAGTTCGAGCGGTTACAACATTCGCTCGTCAACCGAAAGGTCCAGTCGAGCGCGGAATGATGACGGCGATTGACGCCAGGATTCTGCGGTCTTAGACTCCTGAGACGAATATGGGGCGGCGATCGAGTTCGATATCCAGAAGGGACCTGCCCACTAATGCGGAGCTGCTGATCTTGAATGTTCTCTGGGATTTGCGGGTCGGCACAGTCGAAGACATCGTCGACCGATTGGACCCGAGCCCTCCGGCGAATTACAAGACCGTGCAAAGTCTGCTGCGCATCATGGAAAGTAAGGGTTTTGTCCGGCACACACATCGCGGACGCGCCTTTGTTTTCAGTCCATGCGTAACGCGCGATGAAGTCGGAGGGAGCTTGGCGAAGCGTCTTCTCGACCGCACGTTTCAGGGATCGGCCCCTGCACTGATGATGAACCTGCTCGATCGCAACCCGGTCAACGACCAGGAGCTGGACGAACTCGAAGCGTTGATTCGGCATTATCGCCAACGGAAAACGAAGGACCGGGCGTCCGACTAAAATGAGCTCGATTCACATTCCGGCCATCGAACTTCTGGGCAGCGCGGTGATCCGTATCTTGGCGACGTATATTCTGTTTTATGCGCTGACCCACCTTGCCTCGCGCGCGACCGTGCGACACACTCTGTGGTTGGTCTTCCTTGCTGGCTCGTCCTGTTATTGGGTTGCTGCTGTGAAGGGCACGATCAACGTTCAGCGCGTGACGAGTTCGGCCTCCTCGGCCGTATTGGCTTCGTCGCGTGTCGGTCTGTCTCAATCCGTAACCACACTGACGATTCCACATGCGTGGATCTGGGGCATTGGGCCCGCCCTGGCTTTTATTTTCTGGATCTACGCCGCGGGCGTGGCTGCAATGCTAGTTCGAATTGCATGGCGCCGTCTGCGGCTGCGCGAAGTCGTGTCCCAAGCACGGCTCGCGGCCCCCGAGCTGGAGGCGATCTTCGTAGAACAGTGCCGCCGCCTGAAGATTTCGCGGTGCCGGATTCTGGAACTCCCTGGCCTGAGTTCGCCCGGAACGGCATACGTCTGGAATCCGCTCGTGATCATGCCGGAAGGCCTCGAGGCGTATCTGGATTATGAGCAAATCATCGACGTGCTCTACCACGAGCTAATGCATGTGAAGCGCCTCGACTTTCTGTGGAGCGCGTTCGCGGACCTCGTCGCGTGCCTGCTTTTTTTCCATCCGGCTCTGTGGCTCGCATTGCGGAATCTGGGCCGCGATCGCGAACTCGCCTGCGACATGGCAGTGATGGAATTACGGCACGGACGGCGGCAGGATTATGCGCTTTGCCTGACGCGGATGGCGCGGCGACAGGTACGCGGTTTTCCAGTCGAGCCGCCGAATGATCTCGCGCTTTTGAATTCTTTCCTGACATTCCGAGTGAGAACGTTGCTGGCCGAAAGACGACGCCGCGGGCCTGTGGTTCGAGCGATGGCGACGGTTGCCAGCGCTGGAGCCCTGTTTCTGTTTGCTGCCGGCTGGCCGTCGCTGACCCTCGCCGTCAAGCTTGAGGTTGCCGCGCCTCCCGTTGTGGCCGCGGCGCGGTCGGTCGTCGTTCGGCCTAGCGCTCGACGTATGGGGATGCTGCGGCAGAGCGCGGCCATGCACCCAGAAACTGATGCGCTGCAGCTGTCTGGAAAAGCGCCCGAGTTGGATGAAGCCGTGGCCCAACCCGCGGCGTTCCGTTATTCGCCGGTAGATCCTTCGCTTGACGGCGGAACCAGCGATGAATCCGAATCCGGCGCCATGGGCGAGCTGTCTCGCACGCCCGGTAACGATTCATCCGTGCCAACACCTGGTCAAAGTGGGCCCTCTTGGAAGAAGACCGCTAGCGCCGCGGCAATCGGTGCGCTGGGGCGCGTAGCCGCGGGCAGAAGAGGCGGCGACGGCGGCGGCGACGCGGACGATCGAACGTCGAAGCCGTAAGACATTCGCCGAAGCTTACAACCCTTACGTGGTTGCGTGCGTCCATACTCCCATAAGTCTTGGCTGATTAAGACTTGGCTTGACTCGAAGTCTTAAAGATCTAAGATTTGTGATGTACATATTGCACGCTCCGCCGCAAGCGTTCGCTGCTCGCCCGGAAAAGGGGTCCCCGTTGTGCGGAATTGCCGGCTTCACCCACAGAAACGGATGTCCTGATCCAGAACGTATCCGTAAGGCCGCCGCCACGCTTGGGCATCGCGGACCGGATCAAATGGGCGTGTTCTGGTCGTCCACGGTGTCGATGGGCGCCGCGCGTTTGAAGATTATCGATCTGGACGCCGGAGACCAGCCGCTGACAACCGCCGACGGAGACGCAACGATCGTCTTCAACGGTGAAATTTACAACCACAAGCAGTTGCGTGCCGAACTGGAACAACGCGGCTACCAGTTCCGCACGAATTGTGACACCGAAATCGCACTCTACTCGTTCGTCGAATGGAACACGGACTGTTTTTCGCGCCTGCGCGGAATGTTTGCGCTGGCGGTCTGGACCGAATCCTCGCGGACGCTAGCTCTGGCGCGCGACCGCGTGGGAATCAAGCCGCTCTACGTTGCCCGATGCAATGGGGATCTTTTCTTTGGTTCCGAGCTGAAAGCGATCCTGTTTCATCCGCAGATTGAGAGACGGCTGAGTCTGGCGGGGCTCGATTGCTATCTTTCGCTTAACTACGTCCCCAGCCCCTTAACGCTGGTCGAGGGTATCGAGAAACTCGCGCCGGGAAGCTGGTTGAAGTGGCGGGACGGTAAGGTGAGTTCGGGCGCATACTGGAAAACTCCAGCGGTTGATTCGTGCCAGTGGACCTTGGATGAGGCGAAGCAGGAACTGGACCTGCTGCTCAAACAATCCGTGCGCGAGCATCTGGTGTCCGACGTTCCCGTGGGACTTTGGTTAAGCGGCGGAATCGATTCTTCCACCGTGCTTCATTACGCCGCCGCCCAATCGAGCGCGCCGATCAAGACGTTCTCGATTTCGTTTGCCGGAAGGGGTTGCGATGAGAGCCGCTACATCCGGCAAGTTGCAGGACAGTATGGAACTGAGCATTCCGAATTCGACCTCAATCCCGATTCCAATCTGCGCGATACAATCGAAGAATTCGCGTATTACTCCGATGATCCGAGCGCGGACGCTGGAGCGCTGCCCATTTGGTACCTCTCAAAGCTGAGCCGCACAAAAACGACTGTAGCCTTGAGCGGAGAAGGTGCGGACGAGCTTTTCGGCGGATACCTGACATACCGGGCCGACCAGATTGCAGCGCATTTGCGCAAGTTCCCTCAGAAAGCGCTTCGATTCGCACTCCGCCTGGCTCACGGATACCCCGTGTCCGACGAAAATATCGGCTTCGATTACAAAGTGAAACGCCTGTTGGAAGGCTGCCTGTTCCCGGCCGAGCGCGCGCACGCTTTCTGGAACGGCACGTTCACGGAAAGCCAGAAGGACGCGATGCTGAAGGTCGATCTGCCTGGCGCGTTCGACGAGCATCTAGCGCAAATGGATGAAGCCTCGAGTGCGAACAAGTTGGAACGCTATCTGCGGTTCGATCAGCGCTATTACCTGCCGGACGACATCCTGGTGAAGACCGACCGGATGAGCATGGCGCATGCTCTTGAGGTTCGTCCTCCCTTTCTGGATCACCGCATCGTGCAATTTGCGGCGACGCTACCGGCGAACTTGAAAGTCCGCGGCGCCCGACAAAAGGTGTTGCTGAAAGAATTGATGCGGGACAAGTTGCCGCTTCCCGTCCTGCGTCGCAAGAAGATGGGATTCGACATCCCAGCGCACGAATGGATGCGCGGCCCGCTGCGGGCGATGTTGACGGAAATCGTTTCCGATGGGGCTTCGGATCACGCCGACTTGTTCCGGCAAAACGTACTGCAGGAATACGTGAATCTTCATCTCACCCGCCGCGCGAATCTAGGCTACCACCTGTGGGGCTTGATGATTCTATTTCTATGGACGAAAAAGTGGGGGATTCAATCCACGACCGAACCGAGAATCGATCGCGCGTTCCCGCAGCCAGCCGCTACGCTGTCCTAGCAGCACTGTTCTGCGCGGCGATTTACGTCGGCTGCATGGACTCACCGCCATCGCGGATGGACGATGCGGCGCGTATCCCGATTGTGCTCGTCGCAATCGCCTCGGTCCGGATCACGGCGCTATTGGCCAGTGGGTTTCGGCGAACGCGCGGGATTCGACGCCCGTCTGTGCATGGCGTCGGCTATTCCTGGCTTCTCCCCCGCCGGATTCGGAACGAAACACAGGCAACCCGGACTTCCTTACGAACACCCCAACACGCTCATTCATGAAACTCGCTTGCGCACCGGAAGCGCTATGAAAATCGGAAATAGATCGGGGTGGCGAACGCACGAGCGAGAAACAAGGAACATCTAGACGTTTGGATCAAGCCCGGAAGGGGGAGGCATCATGCATAGAACGATAGGATTGACCTTGACGATCATTTCGTTGACGTTCGCAGCACATAGCCTGGTTATGGCAGCAATCGCTGCAGCGCAAACCAGTGCGCCGCGGGTCATCGAAGTGTCGGCGAAGAAGTATGAATTCACTCCGGCCGAAATCCACGTGAAAAAGGGGGAACGCGTGGAATTGAAAGTCCACTCGGCGGACGAGGCGCACGGCATCAAAATTGATGTTTATCCCGAAGGACCTAAAGATAAAACCAAGCCGGGCCTCCTCTTCGACCATCCGGAAACGAACGGCAAAGTCGAGAAGAATGTGGATCAGGTGCTCGATTTCATCGCCGCCGAGCCGGGCAGCTACGATTTTAAGTGTGCGAAACTTTGCGGCATGGGGCACCGTCACATGCAAGGCAAGCTCATTGTCGAACCGTAACGCGGGCGGGCAGCGACAAATCCACGTTCAGCAAGAACAGCCTCTCTAAGCGTGCGGGCCTCGCGACGCTTGATGTCCTCGAACGCGAAGAACGCGGGCGGCGCGCTCTGCGTCACGGCGAGGCTTTTCGCGAGAAACTTCGCCACGAACTCGCGGGCTTCGACATGGTCAAAGAGGTGCGCGGCATGGGACTTTTGAAGGGCATTGAGTTCGCGCCGCCCAAAAAGATCACCATGCGCGCGATGTTCGGCCAGGTTGTTGTGATACGCATGTATCGCGCTTTGGAGCTTCGGACCTTAGTTCGAAGTGTCCTAAATCGCATGGGGAATCAAAAAATCCAAGCAATCGGCGAGCCTAGGCGATTCAGATTTGCTGGTCTTTCGATATATACTTTGCACTCTCAGCCTCGCGCGCGCATGGTGTTTCTTTGCCGGTTTAGTACTCTTCGAATGAGCGATACCTGAACCAAAAGGCTGAACCAAATCGATGTGTGGAATTTGCGGGGCCATCGGATTCGACTCCAAAGAAGCCGGCGAGGCCGTCGTCCGCCGCATGCTCGCCGCCATTGTTCATCGCGGCCCGGATGAAGAGGGAATCCTCATCGCTCCGCCGGCCGTCGCCGGCACCCGCCGGCTAAGCATTATTGATCTGCCCGGCGGCTCTCAGCCTGTTTGGAACGAGACCGGCACGCTCGCGGTCGTTTACAACGGCGAAATCTACAATTTCCGCGAACTCCGCAAGGAACTGGAAGCCGCTGGCCATACGTTCCGCACTCGGTCAGACACTGAAGTAATCGTCCACGCCTACGAGCAGTGGGGCGACGGATGTGCCGCGAGGCTCCGCGGAATGTTTGTCTTCGCCGTGGTCGAGCTGCCGCAAGGACGCAACGGCCGCGCCTCCTCCGTATTTCTCGCGCGCGATCCCATGGGTATCAAGCCGCTCTATTACGCGCGCTCCGAGGGAGCGTTCTTGTTTGCTTCCGAAGTGCGCGCCTTATTGGCCAGCTGCTGCGTGCCGCCGCAACTCTCCGACGAAGCCGTTCCTTCGTATCTATTGTTCGGTTCCGTCTGCGAGCCGATGACCATGGTGCAAGGCTTGTTTTCGCTTCCGCCGGGACACTCTCTGAAGGTTAGCGCGAATGAGCCGCTCCGCTCGCCGGAGCCGAAGCTGTATTGGGATTTCGCCAAGGAACTTAACAAGTTGGTGGACTGCAAGCGAAAATTACCGCCGCGAGAATCTACCGCTGCCGCCACTGCCGTTCGCGCGCTGCTCGAAGATTCGGTACGCGGTCATTTGATCGCGGACGTTCCCATTGGCGTGTTTCTCAGCAGTGGGTTGGATTCGACCGTCGTCGCCGCATTAGCCAGTCAAGTTCAAAAGGGCGTGCACACTTTCACGGTCGCCTTTCCCGACACGGAGTTCAGCGAAGCTGAGATAGCGCGCAGAACAGCCCAGCGCCTGGGCACCGAGCATAGCGAACTTACTTTATCCGGCACCGAGATGGTGGCGCGTCTCGATGAGGCCGTCGCGTCCTTCGATCAGCCCAGCATGGACGGTATTAACACGTTCTTTGTCTCCTGGGCCGCGCGGCAGGCAGGCTTGAAAGTAGCGCTCTCGGGGCTGGGAAGCGACGAACTCTTCGGCGGCTACACGTCTTTTCGGGCCACATCGCAAGTTGCGCGCCTCGCGGCCATGGCACGGCGCTTTCCCAAGCCGTTGCGCGAACTCGTTACCTCTGGCTTCAAGCGCTCGAAAACTTACCGCGGCGCCCCGGATGTTTTTCGCAAAGCGCTGTCTGCGTGGCTCGATCCGGATCTGTTTCCATCGCCGTATTTTTACACTCGCGCGCTTTTCACGCCCCGAACGGTCGCTGCGCGTTTGGATGAGGATACTGCCTTATGGGACGCCATGCCTTGGATGCACTGGCTCTCCGATGCCGCGCGCGAGTCGCGGCCACTGGATCCCTTCACGCGAATTTCGTGGCTGGAGCTGCGGTCCTATCTTGTGAATACCCTCCTGCGAGACACCGACGCGATGAGCATGCGCCATTCTCTCGAAGTGCGCGTGCCGTTCCTGGACGTGCCGTTGGTCCAGCACGTCCTCGGCGTTCCGGAATCGCGCAAGCGCGATGCTGCTAGGCCGAAGTCTTTGCTCCTTGACGCGATGAAGGATTTGCTGCCGGAAGAAGTGATCGCACAAAACAAGCGCACTTTCACTTTTCCGTGGGAAACCTGGTTGCGCGGCAAATTGGGCGAACGTGTGGCGGTCGGGCTGGGGGATTGGTCGCCCGCGCTCGAGTCGCGGTTCGATGGCAGATTTGCGCTGGCAGTCTGGAAGGATTTCCTGCACGGCCGCACGACCTGGTCGCGTCCCTGGAGCCTCTACGTGCTGAACGAATGGGCCAAGCGCAACCTGACAGTCCAAGATTCCAAAGCCGAGCCCAACCACAAAACCGTCGCCGCTCACGTGGCTTGATTGGCGTGTTACTTGCGAATCGTGGAGGGTCGCGCGGTGCCCGCACCTTCGATCAGCGACCGAATTCCGTCTGTTTGCACGTCTTCGAAACGCTCAAGCAGTCCGCTGGGCCACCGAACGTCCACGTAGTCGATGCGCGTTGCGATTCCCAGGCCAAAGTGGACACGGAGATCGCTCTGCGAGATATAGCTTGAACCGCTGCGAACTTCGTCCACGTGGCTGCGTCCACCAGCGCGGACCGTGATTTTCGCGCCAATCCCATCACGATTTGATTTCGTACCGATCAACCGAAACGCTACCCACTGGTTCGCTGTCCGGACGCTGTTAACCAGCAAACTCGGAGTCTGATTCATGTTGTTCGTGACGATTGCGATTTGCCCGTCGTTCCACAAATCGCCGACGGCCATGCCGCGCGATGCTGCAGGCGTGGTGATACCCAAACCCGCTTCCGCCGTCACATCCGTGAAAGTCGCGTCGCCGTTGTTGTGATAGAGGAGGCGCGACTCGTTGTAGTCGCTGCCCAGGTGAAACTTGTCCACCTCGGGATAGACGTGCCCATTCACCAGAATCAAATCGGGCCAGCCGTCATTGTCAAAATCGAAAAACATCGTTCCCCACCCGAGGTATTGCATGTGCTTGCCGAGGCCCGCACCGCGTGTCACGTCCGTGAATTGGCCGTCCCCATCGTTGCGGTATAGCGTGGGCGTATCCTCGGAGAAATTCGTTTTGAAAATATCGGGGCGCCCGTCGCCGTTGTAATCACCCACTGTCGCGCCCATGCCCGCCTGTTCTCTGCCGTCTTCATTGAACGCGACGCCCGCCGTCAGCGCTTCGTCTGTAAACGTCCCATCATGATTGTTGTGATACAAAATACTTGGCTGGCTGTCGCAGGCGACAAACATGTCGGGCCACCCGTCGTCGTCATAATCGAGCGTAGCCACGCTGAAGCAGAACTTGCCATTGGTGCGGTCGATGTGTGCGACCCTTGTCACATCCTTGAATTTGCCGCCACCAAGATTTTCGTACAAGATATTCTCCGCGCCGACGAGCCCGCGCGGTCCGCACATCACGGGCGCGCCTTTCCAGACGCAATTCGAACCCGAGCCGGGCGCCTGCGCAGTGGCGGGATCGAAGGCCACGTAATTCGCAACCATCAGATCGAGTTTTCCATCGCGATTGTAGTCGATGAATGCGCAGCCGGTGCCCCAGGCCTTACCATTGCCCGCGACGCCCGCTTGCGCGCTCACCTCCGTAAATCTTCCGTGGTCGTTATGGTAGAGCCGGTTTTTCCCGTAATAAGTGACGTACAAATCCTCCCAGCCGTCGTTATCGTAGTCACCAACACAAACGCCCTGGCCCCATCCGCTCGCCGCCAGGCCCGCTTGCGCCGTCACATCCGTAAACGTGCCGTCGTGATTGTTGTGGTAGAGGTGATTCGTGGGAGCTTTACCGGGAGGAAACCCCTCGAGTGTAGTGCCGTTGACCAGGAAAATGTCTGGCCAGCCATCGTTGTCGTAGTCAAAAATCGCAACCCCCGTGCCGGTTGTCTCGATGATGTATTTTTTTGTATCGGTGCCGCCAAACACGTTCTGCATCGTGAGTCCGGCTCTTTGGGCCATGTCCGTAAAATCTGCCAACCGGACCGAAGCTGTCTTTTGCGAGGAGGCATCGGGGCTTTGGGCAGGCGTACTCGATCCAAATGTGCACGCAACAGCAACCAACACAATCGCGCGATTCGTGCGGCAGGCACACATCGCAAAAGCCCTTGCGAGGCCGATTCGCAAGCCGGGAATTGTACCGAGCGGAGAGGTCAGCCCTATCGTGCAGCGTTCTTTAGGAATGCGGAGGCTCGGCAATTAGTTCGCGCGCTTTAGTTCGATACTTTCGCGTCCGCTGTAAAGCAAATAGGTTCCTGCCGCTCCGCCTGCCAGGACCTGCAAGGGCACTGGATGCTTCAGGGCATCGTCGTGTTTCGAGTCCACCGTGAAAATATCGTGCGCGCCCAGATCCATCACCACGAATTTCCCGTCCTTGAGCCAGCCGGCTCCGTACGCGCCAGCGGGCAGTTTGATGCCGCCAATTTCGATCGGTACTTCAGCGAGAATGTAAGCTTGGTATTTTTCTCGGATCGCGGTCGAATATCCGGAATTGTCGACCAGCGCCGCAAGAAAATACATGCCATCCGCGAAATGGACCCCACCGGTGTTCCTTAATTGCGCCGCGGCCGTCTTGCCACGGAAAAAGACCTTGTCGGGAAACAGGGCTGGTGTAATGTCGGCGGCCTTCAGCACAACGTCCTGCGTCGCCTCGGTCGACGCCTGCGCCATCGGCGCAGGCGTCGCAACTGCGCCCAAGAGCACCAAGGCGAGCAATTCCGCAAATGTAGCGCGAATTCGCATCGGATCCTCCAGAAACAACGCCGTCATACTACTTTATTGAAATCGCTTCGAGCAAGACTCGCTCTGCTTGGAAGTCGCGGTGGTTGTCGAGAATGATTCTGCGCCTCTAGTATTTTTGCATTATTGCGATTCGCAACATCTCGGGCGACATTACACGCCAATTCCATCAGGTCGAAGGTCATGCGCCAGAACAAAAAGGAGCGTGTGTGGATGAAGCGATGGTTCGTGTGCCGATTCGCGTTCTCCGTGCTGCTTGTCTCATTTCTTGCAACGGTTACGCACGCTCAGGTGCCAACCGGGACGATTAACGGCCGGGTCACTGATCCAGGAAACGCCGTCGTCACCGGCGCGCAAGTCGTCGTGGTGAATCAATCGACGAATGTACCGCGCGAAACGGTCACCAACTCGGACGGCTTGTACCTATTTTCAGATTTGAGCGCTGGTCAGTACGACATCACGATTAAAGCGAGCGGATTCGCGACCAGCGAGTTTAGGGATGTTGTGGTTCAAGCGGGCCGAGCTGTCACGGTCGATTCAGAACTGAAGGTTGCTTCCGTGGGGACGAGCATTACCGTTGGCGGCGCCACGGACTCCGTAGAACTGGCGCAATCGATGATTCAGGGCCAGATAACTTCCGCGACGATCGAAAGCATTCCGCTGAACGGAAGAAATTTTTTGGAGCTCGCTTACTTGCTCCCGGGAAGTCGCCCAGCGCCCAATTTTGATCCCACGAAAACAAATACTCTCGAGGTGAGTTCAGATGGAAGCGTGGGCCGCGGTGGCAACATCACCGTCGACGGTGGTGACAACAACGACGAAGTCGTCGGCGGCACGCTCTCGAATTTTCCGCAGGACTCCGTCCAGGAGTTCCAAATTGCCACCGCTCGATTCACGGCCGAAGTGGGCCGTTCCGGAAACAGCATCATCAACATTGTTACGAAATCCGGAACGAATCAGTATCACGGCTCGCTTTTCGATTACGAGCGCAACCGCAACCTGCAGGCTCAGCCGGCCACGGTTGCCAGGGGGCTCCCGAAAGCGCCGTTCGACCGTGAGCAGTTCGGCGGCTCGATCGGTGGCCCCTTCCAAGCGAACAGGGCTTGGTGGTTTGCTTCCGCCGAGTACAGAAATCAGAACGCCGCGATCGAAACCGGCGAGCGCGACTTTACGACCGGTTCGATTTTGAACACGTACGCGCCGGCGCCTCTGCGCGATGCGCTGTTTTCCACGCGCGCCGACTACCAACTCGATTCGACCAATACCTTGATGGCAAGATATTCATTCAATCGTTCGACCGACACGAACCAGGCATCGGCTGCAAGCGTCACGCCCTCCAGTTCCGCTACGGAGCGGCAGAAATCGCTGAACCGCTTTAATTCTCTGGTGACCAGCTGGACGAAAACGCTATCCGCAACCAAAGTGAACAATGTCACATTTCACTTCGACACCTTTTTGAACAGCATCCCCGAATTTCCGAATAGCGCACCCACCACGAAGCCCACCGGCCTGGCTTCTACGAACGAGCTGATCTTCCCGGACCTCGCCGACGGCGTGAACTTCAACGTCCCGCAAAGCACGCATCTGAATCGCTACCAAGTCGGAGATACGTTCACGTGGGCATTGGGCAAGCAGACGCTTCATTTGGGGGGGGAATATCAGGGCGCTAAGGCATTCGGTGAAATCAACGTGTTTGGCAGCGGCAGCATTATTCTTACTTCGGATTTTGGTTTTGCAAATCTGAATGGGCTGAGTGGGCCACCGAATGACCTTGATATTCCCATCGCTGCCGCCATCAAGAGCGCTGCTCCGATTCAGCCCGTTCCGATTCCCAATATTTCGAACAGTTACATCGCCTTCTTCATGCAGGACGACTGGCGTGTGACGCACAACCTGACTCTGAACCTCGGCCTGCGTTGGGATTTCGATACGGACGCCACCGGCACGAGCGGCGACTACGGGCCGTGCCCTAACTTGACGGAAGTGCCGACAAGCCCGTGCGTGTGGATGGCAAACGTGATCGATCTTCATCATCATCCGGACAAAAAAGATTTCGGCCCGCGCGTGGGTTTTGCTTACGACCCGTTCAGCAGGGGCAA
Source organism: Candidatus Acidiferrales bacterium (assembly GCA_035258265.1). GTDB lineage: Bacteria > Acidobacteriota > Terriglobia > Acidiferrales > UBA7541 > Palsa-295. The sequence continues at coordinate 9,701 of DATEVZ010000289.1, read as the reverse complement.
GACCGTGATTCGCGGTGGATTCGGAATCTATTACGACCGGATTATTTTTGAAGTTCCCGGCTACGAGCGAGTGCAGGACGACCGCGCCCTCACGATCAATCAATATTCGGGTTCCTTTTGCACCTATCCCGGCGATACGGCCCCGCCCAACCTGAATACGTGCTTTGCGCCGATTCCCGGAGTGGTTTTTGCGCCGGGGAGCCCTACACTAGCAAACCCGTTTAGCGGACAGCGGCAGACTAGTGGTGTAGGGATCATCGTCGTTGATAAAAACACGCACCACCCCCTTTTCCAGCAAACGTCGTTAGGTGTTCAGCAACAGATTGGATCGAGGTGGACCCTAAGCGCCGACGGTCTGTACGTCTTCGGCCAGCGCCAGCTCATCGCTCAATATCTGAGAAGCAGTACATCCCCTTCGCCGTACATTTCCTGCCCTGGGAGCAATAGCCCGTGCACCGTAACGGACCCGCTGAACGGAGTTTCGGACCAGGTAACTGTCGCGACGTCAAACGCGCACTCCTGGTATGACGGGCTGCTCGTCAACCTGCAGCGCAAGCCCGCGAGAGTCGGGCCGGTAACGTATCTATTCAACGTGAGCTACACGCTCTCTAAGACTCTCGACTATTCCGACGACGACCAGGTTCCCTCGTATACAACAGTGGAAAACGTCAACTTGATCGAAGGCACTGTGGGCCCGCAAACAGAGAAGGGATATGGCGCCAGCGACGAGCGGCACCGTCTGACTGCCTACGGATTGCTGCAAATGCCGTGGGGATTTTCGCTCGCGCCGCTGTACACGTACGGGTCAGGTGTTCCGGCGGACACGTTTCTTCCCGATCTCAACTTAAATGGGCAATCGCTCCCGGCGCGCTTGCCAATTTTGGGGCGCAATTCGCTCGGCCGAAGCGTGAGAAACAGCACGCAGCTCAATCAAATCATCAACGAGTGGAACGCGCTGCCAGCGTGCCCGGCGCCTGCGCCGTGCAACGCGGGTGGCCCGCTGGAAAATGTTCCCGATGGAATCAATTTCAGCAGCCCGTTCAACTCCGTGGATCTGCGTCTGATGAAAGCCATCGCTATTACTGAGCGCTTGCACATTGATTTGATGGCCGAGGCTTTCAACCTTTTCAACAGCGTTAACATTCGGGGTTTCACAAATACCAGCTATTCCGGCCGCAATATTTCGTTGGTGCCCGTAGGCACGAACCCTCCGAGCTCCACAAATCCCGCCGGCCTCAACTTGGGATTCTTTTCGCCGGTGAGTACTGCCGGCGGTTTTTTCGGGTCCGGCGGTCCGCGGGCATTTCAGTTTGCTGTACGGTTTACGTTCTAGAGCCGGGCGCGATTGCTATTACCGCCAGCATTCGCACGGCGCTGCCCAAGTGGCTTGAACAACTCAAAAAAGTGATCCACGCCTCCAGCCTTCGACTGGCGAATCTTCGTCAGTCAATTTTGAGAGATTGCAGAGTCATTTCTGGTTCAGAAGATACAGGTCGGCGTGGCCGCTGGGGCGCGCGTAAACGATGGTGGAGAGATCGGTGGAGAAATCGTAGGAGTTACCGCCGCCGGAGACAAGCGAGAAAGGAAACGGAACTTTCAATGCGGCGCGAGGCGCGCCGATGAGCTTACCCTCGCTCCAAGCCTGACGGTAAATGGTGACCTCGCCACGGGAAGCGGCCGCATACAAGAGCGATTTGCCATCGGGCGCAAAACGCCCGCCATAGGTGGTCACGCCGGGAATCAGTGAAACACACTTCCGCTCGGAGACAGGAATGTCGTAAATGCCCGTCTTCGCGCCATTGGTTACGATCCATAGCAGGTAGCGTCCGCTGCGATCCGCATCCGTGACGATGCCACCGCCGCAATTGTCCATGAATTTCTCCGGATTCGGACCGTCCAGGTTCCATCGCCACACAGTCGAAAGCGGCACGGCGCTCGTAGTGCCCGCAACGTAGATCATCTTCTGGTCAGGGCTCCAGGCCATGCTCCAAATGTCATATGCCGCGACTGGGATCTCACGAAGGCCGCTGCCGTCGGAACCGACGATGTAACCTTTGGCGCCCTCGCCGGCTCTCGAACGAAAATAAGCAAGGTGCAGGCTGTCGGGCGCCCAACTCGTCGTTCCCAGCGCAACTCCGGTGGCGATTTTCGCTTTGTTGCCCCCATCAATGTCCGACACCCAAAGTTCGGACTTCTGGGGTGCGGGAGCTGTGACGTACATCAGGTGTTTTCCATCCGGCGAGACGGCCGGCTGATTGGCGTCGTCCGCTGCGATGTCCGTGGATACCTTTGAATGGACGTGATAGGTGGTGAGGAGCCCGGAAGATTTGCCATTCACGTAGTAAATCCCTTTTCCCGCGGGGTCCGGCATGGGCCAGAAGTCAGGTCCCGTTCCGAAGGTAATCTGCGTGAGGCTCCGATCGATCAAGCTGTATTTCCAGATGTTGGTCAGCCCGTTTACGGTCCGGCTGACAAACACGGTTTTTCCCGGTTCGGCCCAGACGACTTCAGGATCCTGCAGGTTCCCCGACACCTGCCCTAAATCAACCGCCTCATGGCTGGTCAAATCTATCTTGTAGAAACTGATCATCGAAAAATCCCCTTCCGATGCAAAACCAGCGGCGAGCAGGTCGTGGCCACCGGGAAACGCCTGGAGAGGAGCGAAGAAATGCTCATCGCCTTTAGGCGCATATATCAATTCTTCGTTCAGTCCGGACTTCGTGGCGCGAAAAATTCCTGCGCGTTCCACCTTTGAATAAAAGATAGAATCGCCATCCGCGGAGGGGATCGCAAAATAGCCGAACGTCACATGACGAGGAACGCCACCAAGGGCGGGCACCGCCCAGACCTCGTCGCTGCCGAGAGACCTCACGTAATAGATTTCTTTGCCGTCGCGTGAAAATGAAGTGACAATTTTATCGCCTTCGTCATTGGTGAGTTGAAGAGGTTCGCCGCCGGAGGTGAGCATCAGGAAAACTTGAGCGGTGCCGGCTACCGGGGAGGCGAAGGCGATGGCGTGGCCGTCGGGAGAAATTCTCGCGTCGTCCATCGGTTTGTTCCACTGGCTGATTTGGGTAATTTTTGCGGGGCCGGCCGGAGCGCTCGGGTTAGGCCAAAAGTGATACGCCGCAAGCCCCGCGGCCAGCAGCACGGCGCAAGCTCCCAAAATTTTGTACCAACTGGCGGCGCTGGTCGTGGAGGGCACGGCCGCCGCGGCCGAGCTGCTCAAGGGATTTGCAACCACTTCGCGGATCGGCTCGCTGCCGGATGAAGACTTGCGGCCGGAATCGCTATCGCGCTGGAGGCGCTTCAAGTCCGCGCGCATTTCCGGGGCGGACTGGTAGCGAAGTTCACGCTCTTTTTCGAGCGCCTTGTTGATGACGTCTTCCAGCTTCGCCTGAATATTCGGATTCAACCTTAGGGGAGCCACGGGAGTGCCATGCAAAATCGCATCGGTGATTGATCCCGACGTGTCGCCACGAAACGGAAGCGCGCCGGTCGCCATCTCATACAGCACCACGCCAAACGAGAACAAATCCGTCCGCGCGTCCAACTCTTTTCCGCGCACCTGCTCCGGCGACATGTAGGCCACGGTGCCCACGGTCGCGCCGGGGCTGGTGAGCAGTTCTTCCGCCGTGGCGGTGGGCATCGCAGAAACGCCCACGCCTTCGGCCGCGCGCGGCGTTACGGCCAGCTTCGCCAGACCGAAGTCCAGAATCTTGGCGTGGCCGCGCTTGGTGATAAAAATATTGGCGGGCTTGATGTCGCGGTGGACAATGCCTTCGGAATGCGCGGCGTCGAGCGCACCGGCGATCTCACTCGCGAGGCTGATCAAAACATCCGTTTCGAGCGGTCTTCCGCCGATGCGATGCCGGAGCGTCATTCCATCGAGGAACTCCATGGCAATGAATGCTTCGCCGGGCTGGCCGTCAATTTCGTAGATGGTGCAGATGTTCGGATGATTGAGCGCCGAGGCTGCCTTCGCTTCGCGCTGAAAGCGGTTGAGCGCTTGCGGGTCTTTGGCTACTTCGTCGGGAAGGAATTTGAGCGCTACAAAACGGTCGAGCCTGAGGTCTTGGGCCTTGTACACCACACCCATGCCACCGCCGCCAAGCTTCTCCAGGATGCGGTAGTGCGAGATTGTCCGGCCGATGAAGGCGGAGGAACCGGGCATTTGGCGCACATCTTAGGTCGGGGGATATGGCAAGTCAACGAACGGAAATGATTCAGGTTGTGAGTCAAATCCTTCCATGTCGAGGCGGTTTTGTTTTTCTCTATGGGCCCTAACGTCGTCATTCAGCGAGCCGCCTGCGGTTCCGTCTCCGCGAATGCCTGGGCCTCTAAACCTCCGCATGCTTTTGCAATTTATTCCTGAGACAGCGCGGCGGATTTCCGCGACAATATTGCGGATGGTCATCCTAGGCATCAATGCGTACCACGCCAACGCCTCCGCGGCGATTCTGGCGGACGGACGGCTTCTCGCGGCCGTCGAGGAAGAACGCCTGAACCGCGTGAAATACGCGGCCGGACTCCCCGCGCGCGCGATTCAGTATTGCCTCGACCAAGCCGGCGTAAGACTTTCCGAAGTGGATCACATCGCTATCCCGCGCGATCCCTGGGCGCGCCTGCCAACGAAGCTGCGCTTCGCGATGCGCATGCCGAAATTCGCCCTCGACCGCGCGCGGGTTATGAGGCGCTTCGCCGGAATCAATGAAGATCTTGCGAGCGCCTTCGATATTCCCGCGGAAAAGATTCGCGCCCGGTTTCACCGCATCGAACATCACACCGCGCATCTCGCCAGCGCCTATTTTGTCTCGCCCTTTGAACGCGCCGCGGTGCTTTCCGCCGACGGCCTGGGCGATTTCGCCAGCTCGATGTGGGCGCAGGGCGAAGGTCCGCGTATGCGGCCGCTCGGCGAAATCACTTTTCCGCATTCGCTCGGCATGTATTACACCGCGCTCACGCAGTACATCGGCTTCTGGAAATTTGGCGACGAATATAAAGTGATGGGCCTCGCCGCCTATGGCGAGCCGGAATTTCTCGACGAATTCCGCCGGATCGTCTACGCCGATGGCCCGCTGTCCTTTCGACTCGGTTTGAAATATTTCACGCATCAAAGCCAGGGAGCGGAAATGAGCTGGCGCGAAGCCGATCGCACTCCCGTCCTCGGCCGCCTTTTTTCCGCGTATCTTGAAGAACGCCTCGGCCCGGCGCGCAAAGCCGATGCGCCGCTTGAACAGCGCCACCACAACTTAGCCGCGAGCATGCAAGCCGCCATCGAAGAGGTCCTCGCCGCGCACTGGAGCGAGCTCGCAAAAAAGACCGGAGAAAAATCGCTCTGCCTCGCGGGCGGCGTAGCGTTCAATTGCGTTGCCAATGGAAAAATCTTCGACCACTCTCCGTTCGAGCGCGTTTACGTCCAGCCCGCCGCAGGCGACGCGGGACTCTCGGTCGGCGCAGCGTTCGCAGTGAATCACCAAGTCCTCGGCCGCCCGCGCGAATTCGTGATGGATCATGCCGGATGGGGCCCGCAATTCTCGCCGCAGGAAATTCGCGCCGCCGTAGAAAATGCCGGCGCAGCAAGCGACGATCTGGAAATCGCGGAACTCGAAGAAGCCGCGTTGCTGCAGTCCACCGCTCGCCATATCGCCGCCGGCAAAGTCGTCGGCTGGTTTCAAGGCCGCGTTGAATGGGGCCCGCGGGCGCTCGGCCAGCGCAGTATTCTTGCCGATCCTCGCCGCTCCGAAATGAAGGACGTCCTAAACCGCCGCATCAAGCACCGCGAAACTTTTCGCCCCTTCGCGCCTTCCATTCTCGAAGAAGCCACTGGCGAATTTTTCGAAAAGACGCACCCCTCGCCCTTCATGACCTTCGCCTACAACGTGCGCCCCGAAAAGCGCAGCGTGATTCCCGCGCCCACGCATGTGGACGGCACCGCGCGCCTGCAAACCGTGAGTCGCACCGCGAGCCCGTTCTACTGGAAACTGATCCGCGCGTTCGGCGATCTCACCGGCGTTCCGGTCGTCTTGAATACTTCGTTCAACGACAATGAGCCCATCGTCTGCCGCCCCGAAGAAGCGCTCGATTGTTTTGCGCGCACGCAAATGGACGTGCTGGTGATGGGCAACTTTATTCTGGAAAAGAAGTCCGCCGCGGCATCGGCGGCGGGAGAAGAAGCAACAATTCGCGGCGCCAAGCGCGCAACCTAGCGGCCGCACGCAAACGCCGCTCACTCGCATGCACATCCTGCTGCTGAACGAATACTATCCGCCGGACACCTCAGCCACCGCAAAAATGGCCGCGCAAATCGCGGAAAAATTGGCCGAGCGCCACGACGTCACCGTAGTAGCGGGCCGCCCCTCGTACGATCCCGACCAGTTTTATCCGTTCACACTGCTGCACCGCACTACGCGCAACAAAGTCGCGGTGGAATGTGTCGGCTCCACGATTTATTCGCGGCACCAGATGCGCCGACGCCTGACCAACTATTTGTCCTATCTCGCGCTCGCGGTGCCGCGCTCGCTCGCGCTGAATCCGGACGTCATCCTTGCGATGACGGATCCTCCCGTCGCGGGCCTGGCCGGCGCGTTCATCGCGCGCCTGGCCGGCAAGCCCTTCGTCTACAATATCCGCGACCTCTACCCGGACATGGCCATTGGCGGCGAGATCGTTCGCCCCAGCCGGTGGGTGGACGGCTGGGAAACGATGCATCGCCGGGCGCTGAAACAAGCCGCGCGCGTCATCGTCCTAGGCGACGACATGCGCGAGCGCATTCTCACTAAAGGTGTGGCCGCCGAACGCGTCGTGGTCGTGCGCGACGGCGCTTCGTTCCACGCCGTAGCCCCCGCGCGCAACGATCCTGTAGTCGAGGAAATCCGTTGCGGATTTCCCTTTGTGGCATTGCACGCGGGCAATTTGGGCTTTTACGGCGCGTGGGACACGCTGCTGAAATCCGCGGAAATTCTGCGCAACGAAAACGCCGGGCTGGTGTTCATAGGTGACGGTGCAAATCGGGCGGCGCTCGCAGCCGCCGCGCAAGCGCAAGCTGCGGCGAACGTGCGCTTCTTGCCGTTTCGGCCATTCGAGCAAATTCCGCACGTGATGGTGGCCGGCGACGTGCACATCGTAACCGTAAAACGCGGCCTGGAAGGCATCGTGGTTCCCAGCAAGCTCTATTCGATTCTCGCGGCAGGCCGCCCCGTGCTGGCTGTAGCAGCGCCGAATTCCGACGCCGCGCGCATCGTTGTCGAATCCGGCTGCGGACTCGCCGCCGATCCCGACGATCCCGCCGCCGTCGCCGCCGCCATACGCGAGCTTCGCCGCGACCCCGCACGCCTAGCCGATATGGGCCGCCGCGCCCGGGAAACCGCCGCCAAATATGCTAGAGTGAACGAGTTGGAAAGATTTGCGGCCATCATAGAAGACGCAGCGCGTATTAACTGAACGAAACACCAACGGGAATCGCAATCGCCAGGCCATGCCCCTACTCGCCAATCACGCCGAAATCATCGCCTTCGCTGTGGCGTTGCTGGCCTCGCTCTCGCTCACCATCCCAGTCCGCCACCTCGCCCTGCGCTACGGCATGGTAGACAAGCCCGGCCCGCGCAAAGTTCACGTCAACCCGATTCCGCTCCTTGGCGGCATCGCGATTTATCTCGGCTTCGTGCTCGCGATTCTGCTCACGCGCCACGATGTGCCCGAGCAGCAAATCCTCGGCATCCTCGCCGCAGCCACGCTGCTCGCCATCGTCGGCTTCCTCGATGACGGCGGCTTGCTCCATCACCAGGTGAAACTCTTCATCGGCATGCCCATCGCCGCGATTTTCCTGATCGCGTCCGGCATCCGCGCGCAACTGTTTTCGCAATTCGTTCCCGGCATCGCCGGCCTCATCCTCGATTGGTGCCTCACCATCGTCTGGGTTGTCGGCATCACCGCCGCCTTCAGCATTCTCGACCACATGGACGGTCTGTGCGCCGGCATCGCCGCCGTGGCCGCGGGCTTCTTCACCATTTCCGCCGCCATGAACGGTCAAACGCTCGTGCGCACTCTGGGTGCCGCCACGCTCGGCGCCGCGCTCGGTTTCCTGCGGTGGAATTTCAATCCCGCGAAAATTTTCATGGGCGATGGCGGCGCCATGTTCCTGGGATTCCTGATGGCCACGCTCGGCCTGAAAATCCGCCCGGACGGGACGCAATTCCCGCACACCTGGCTGGTCCCTGTCCTGATTCTCGGCGTCCCTATTTTTGACACGACTCTGGTCTCCATCTCGCGCGCCCGCCGCGGCCTGTTACCTTTCACCTCGCCAGGAAAAGACCACACGGCCCACCGCCTCTCGAACGTGGGCCTGGGCCATCGCCGCGCCGTCCTGGTAATGTATTTCCTGGCCGCAGTCTTGGGCGGAATAGCGCTGCTCATTCCCAACCTCTCGCTCACGACGGTCTACACCATAGCCGGCATCCTTGTGGTTGCAGCCCTCTGCGCCATCTTCCTGTTAGAAGGCCTACCCTACGAACGCCAAGTAAAACTCCACAAACCCTCCTCCGCCTCCTGAAGTCCGGGTGATCTGGGATGACCGGCGGTAGCGTTACAGTTTGCGGTAGTCGGAGTTTTGCGTATTTATCGTGAGTTGTTTGCTTACGCCTTCGATTTTGGCTGTGGAGGCGTGGTTGGTGCCGTCTGGGAGGCGGTCGAACTGGACGGCGAGGTTCATGGCGTCGGAGGGGTTGTCCATGTAGCTGGCGATTTTGATGCTGCGAATTTGTTTTTGTTCTTTATCGAAAAGCAGGGTCATGGAATCGCCGGTCCTGACGTAATTGACGATGACGATTTTCACTTCGCCGGGGGCGGCGTCGCTGGGCGTGACGGAAACGTTTCCTTTGGCGTAGGCGGCCTGAATGGCGTCCTTGTCCGGCGGAAGATATTGCTGGGCGAGAGTTTTCATTTGCTCGGCGTAGTCCTCGTATTCTTCTTTCTTCTTGGCCACGATGCGCTGGCGGAGGCGGCCGCCGCTGCGTGCGCCGGAATCATTTTGAGCAGCGGGCGCGGGACCGAGAGGAGTTTCTGCGGCTTGCCGTCGGGGCCCATGCGCACCTGGAAGCTTTCCTTTTTTTTCTGCTCGCCCTTCAGGTAGACCGTGACTTTTTCCACCCAGGTGTATTGCGCGAGCGCTTGCTTGTTTTTTGCAGTAGATTCCTTCAGTTCGGCGACGCGCTGCTGGAGCAGTGCGGCCTGTCCATGGAGCGAGGCGGCAAAAACTCCCAGAAGCGCGAGGCCAGTTGCTGCGGCGGCTGCAAGCTTCGTGATTTGTGCGTGCGTGATTTTCAAGTTCGCGATTTTTGGCTCGCGCGCGCTGGGCAGATTCATGGTGTCCTCTATGGTTTGCGTTTCCCCACAAACGTGCCGTGGGCAGAGTGTGAATATTCAGCGCAACATTAGTGGGGCAAATAGCGATCCTGCGAGAGCCGAATTGCGAGGCTCGCGGCAGCGTGCGAAATATAACGCCGCGGGGCGCGTTCGCATAATTGTTATTTCGTGCGCGCGTGGCTGCTGGCCAATTCGGCTGCTGGGCAATTCGGATTGACATCGGCGCGCGCAAAGAGATACATTCCGCGAACTGTTTCCTTCCGTTGAGCGCGATGCTTCGGCGGGAACAGCTCCGTCACACGCACAAATAAAATCTCGTAAACAGACGAGCAAGGGAG
>DATEVZ010000288.1:0-2141 GCA_035258265.1 Candidatus Acidiferrales bacterium | reverse complement strand
GGGTTCGATCCGAAAACGTTCGAAAAATCCACAACCGACAAGGCCCAGATCATCGACCAACTGAACAAATCCTTCGACAGCGCTCACGCCGCCATCGAAAAAATGACCAACGCCGATTTCAATAAGCCGCTGCCGAAGCTCGGGCCCGACGCCAATTACGGCGATGTGGTCTACCTGCTCGTCACCCACGCGCACGAGCATCTAGGCCAATCCATCGCCTACGCACGCGTCAATGGCATCGTCCCACCGTGGACGGCGGCAGCCGCGGCAAAGAAAGGCGACGACTCAAAGGAATAACTCCGGCGCGGGAATTGCCGGAACAGCACGCCGCGCTTCACGGTTGCGGCGAAAGTTTTTCGCTGTCATCCCGAACCCAGCCGCGCACTTTGCGGATGGCCGTGGGGACCTGCTTTTTCTCTAAAGTCGAAGCCGACGACAAATTACCGTCGTGCCACGCATCCGTGCTCGTAGGGCGGCTCTCAGACGCGCAGTTCGCGTCCCACATGATTGCGCGGGAGCCGCCCTCGACTCGCAACGAGCGACCGTCGCCAAGCCGGAGTCGGTCTTTCCTCTGGGCCCTTTGTGTTAAAGCTTTTCTCTTCATCGAAAAGCCACCGAATATACCGCCAAAAAGCATACACACACAGCCATCGTAATGATGAAGTAAATGCGATAAAATACGTCGGGGCATTTTTCCTTGCCCACAAGGACGCAACATGGGGACGGCAGCACCGGCGAACGGGCAAGCAAGCCGACCACGCGGGAAAAGTGTCGCCAAAACATGCCCTGCACACCTCAGTGTTCGCGCATCACATCGTCCCGGCGCGCCGTACCGACGACTCAAGCGCCAACTACAATGTTACATTCGCGCCCCGCTTTCAAGAGATCACGAGTCACAAGTCACGAATCACGCTCGTTTCAATCTCCAACCCGGGCGATTAGAAACCGATGCAGCTCGCAGAAAACAAACGACCGCGACACGCCTCAATCGCCAACTTTCAAACACTTCGCGTGCCACGAATCGCGCCTTCTGCGTCCGGACGAATCTGCGGGACACAGGTCACAAATCATGAGTCACTCGCCTTCTAATCGTCACTCGGTGCGATTAGAAAACGTCTTAACTCACACAAAACAATCATCCGCACCTCGTTCTAATCGTCAGTTTTTCGCGCGGTTTAGGTCCCGGATGGGTTCGCGGGAGCGAGGTATCTCGCATCGCTGCGCAGTCGTTGCGAGCGCTGATTCCATTTGCAATAATGATTTGCTCCCACCGAGGGAATTTGTGACCAGTACCGCACCGAGCAGCAAGTGGACCGGCAATCAGGTCCGCAAGACATTCCTGAAATTCTTCGAAGAGCGCGGCCACCGCGTGGTGCGCAGCTCCTCGCTCGTCCCGCACAACGATCCCACGCTGCTCTTCACCAACGCCGGAATGAACCAGTTCAAGGACGTCTTCCTCGGCCTCGAACAGCGCGACTACCAGCGCGCCACCACCTGCCAGAAATGCGTCCGAGCGGGCGGCAAGCACAACGACCTGGAAAATGTCGGCTTCACCAACCGCCATCACACTTTTTTCGAGATGCTCGGCAATTTCTCCTTCGGCGATTATTTCAAGAAAGACGCCATTGCCTTTGCCATGGAGCTGATAACCTCGAAGGAATGGTTCGCCATTCCGCTCGAAAAACTCTATTTCACCGTTTTCGGCGGCGCGGAAGTTTCGCCCGGCAAGATGCTTGAAGCGGACAACGAAGCAGCCGTTCTCTGGCTCAAGGTCGGCGCGCCCAAGGACCGCATCGTCGCCATCCCGGGCCTGAAAGATAATTTCTGGGCCATGGGCGACACGGGGCCGTGCGGCCCCTGCAGCGAAATTTTCTACGACATGGGCCCGGAAGCCTCCGACGAAGGCCACACAGACTGCCAATTCCCCTGCGACTGTGGCCGCTACGTCGAAATCTGGAACCTCGTCTTCATGCAGTTCAACCGCGATGCTTCCGGCAACCTCAATCCCCTGCCGAAACCGTCAGTCGACACCGGCATGGGCCTGGAACGCGTAACCGCCGTCCTAGAAAGTGTGATCAGCAACTACGACACGGATTTATTCAGGCCTCTCATGGAGGAAGCTACTTGGCTGTGTAACAAGC
>DATEVZ010000287.1:0-30025 GCA_035258265.1 Candidatus Acidiferrales bacterium | reverse complement strand
AATCTCGATCCAGCCATACACGACAATCGGCCGCGTTTGCTGTTCACCCCAGCGCCCGATTACTGCGCTGCCTACTGCCAGCCCGCCCATGAACGCCGCTAACACAGTTGCAACCGCATAGACGGTGTGGCCGAAGATGAGTCCTAGGGAATTGGTCCAGGCTACCTGGTAGATCAGTCCCGCCGCACCGGATACAAAAAAACAGAAGAAAACCCCGTAAAACTTTGTATTCGCAATCTTGTTAGCTTCTCGAGCCATTCTCCGATGCTAATGTGTGCCGCTCGAACTTGAGAAGGAATGTTGGTTTCACATTGTCGTATGCGCTACTCAGTCGTTAAGGAAAGAGGACGCAAGGAAGGGTGCCTATCGCATGAAACGACACGCCGCAGTGACACTCGTGCCTTCGAACCCTCAAAAAGGAGACTATTAGAAGGTGTGTTGATTCTTTGTTTTCAGTGAGTCACGGCCAAGTCTAATCGCTCGAGTGACGAATTAGAAATGCCCTGATTCGCGATTGGTGATTTGTGAGTCGTGACGGGCGCGACTCGCTTGTAACATAGTCGTTCGCGGTTGCGTCTCCATCGCGAACTTGCGTGTCAACTGCCGCCGTTCTTGCCGTTTCCGCGCTTCGGCGTTGCCTTCCGCACAGCCGACGTCAGCGGTACACGACTCGCCTGGCTTACCGCGACGGCCACTTTTTCCAGCCGACCCTCCGACGCAGCCGCGGCGCTAGCCGCCTTGCCTCGCTTGCTGCGGTCGTTGCGGGTATGCCGCCAGTTCACGTGCGGCATGATCAGCGACGTGTCAATGCGGTCGCGATACTTGACGGCGATTTTCAGCAGCGAATCCAGCAAATTGTCGGAAAGGAAGTGCGGCTCCAGGCCCAGGTCAATCAGCTTGGAGTGTTTGGCGTTGTAGTAGTGCTCTTCGGCCTCGACACGCGGATCAGGCAAGTGGCTGATCTCCACGTCTAGACCGATTTTCGCCGCCGCCGTTTGCACCAGCCGCGCAAGTTCGAGAACGGAAAAGCGCTCCGTAAATTGATTGAACACGCGGCACTCGCCCGGCGCTGCCGGCTGCAAGCAAGCCAGTTCAATGCAACGAACCGTGTCGCGTATATCCAAGAACCCGCGCTGCTGCCCGCCCTTGCCATACACAGTGAGGGGATGGCCTACCACTGCTTCCACGCAGAACCGGTTCAGGACTGTCCCGAATACTTCGTCGTAATCGAAACGATTGATGAGTGATTCATGCAGCGCCACTTCATCGGTCGTCGTGCCGTATACCACTCCCTGATTCAGGTCCGTCGCCCGTAAGCCCCACGCCTTACAGGTAAACATGATGTTGTGGCTGTCGTGTACTTTCGACAGGTGATAGAACGAGCCCGGCTGTTTGGGGAACGGCAGCACATCCTTGCGCCCGTTGTGTTCGATGGTGATGTAGCCTTCTTCGATGTCGATGTTGGGCGTGCCATATTCGCCCATGGTCCCCAGCTTGATCAGGTGACATTCCGGCTGATACTCGCGCAGAGCGAAGAGCAGATTCAGCGTGCCCACGACGTTATTCACCTGCGTGAACACCGCGTGCTGGCGATCAATCATGGAGTACGGAGCGGAGCGCTGCTCTGCAAAATGAATGACTGCCTCGGGCTCGAACTCCTGGATCATGGATGTCAGGAACTCGTAGTCCGTGACGTCGCCGACGTGGGATTCAATGGTATACCCCGTCAGGTGGTTCCAGACGTTGAGCCGCTCCGCCAGCGGCTGAATGGGCGTCAAGGTCTGCGCGCCCAACTCATGGTCCCAAAGCCGTCGCACAAAATTGTCAACGATCGCGACCGTGTGCCCCTGTTTGGAGAGATACAGGGCGGTTGCCCAGCCACAGTATCCGTCCCCCCCAAGTACTGCAATCTTCATGGTTCCTCCACGTCTTTCCTGATTGGCATCTCCAGGCTATTCCTGGCAACGTTCGTTAACGATCGGCTCCCAACCACGATGATCGCCCAACTCTATGAATTCCAGTATCCTACAATCGTCGGCTATATCTTGCGAGCATTGCAACTACTTTTGATGCCTGGACGTTTTCAGAGGGTACAGCCAAAGATCATGATTTTACCCTCGTTGACCGATCGAAACGATTGCTACGCGACTCCCCTTTGATTTGCCACCTGCTTGCTGCCCGCTACGGCTGCACATTCCCACTACTGTGGGACGAAGTACCTTCGGGCCAAGGCTGATTCGTTAGGAGAAGCTTTCCGCCACTTTGCATGACGACGTGGAAGTTTGCCGCCCCCACTAAGCCGGCGAGGCGTGGGGCGCGCGCTTCAGCGACGACTAGATAGTACCTATCAGGCTTCATCCAAAGTGCGGCGAACTGCGAATCGTCAATGAACACATCAGGCGCGCCCGGGGCATTGGAACCGTATTCCAGGTTCTGAACCCTGCCGTTTAAAAGCAATCCCGTTCGATTGGTGTAAAAAAAAATGGAGGAAAACGGATAATAGTGGCGGTCCGTAATCAGCGAACCATCAGGCGACCGCCGGAGCGCCTCCGCCAGGGGCCGCGAGGATAGGTACGGGTCGAAAACCACCATAGCCACGCGAGCAGCCTGAAGAAAAACTACCATCATGACCGCAGCGGCAAGGAATGATCGCAAACCTCGCCCCCAGAAGCTTCCAATTGCACCAACGAGAGCAGCAATTGCGGCGATGATGAGCGGAACGCGCAAGTAAGCGAATGACGGAATCGTGAGGTCCAACATGTGACCGAGCGACAGTGTGTAAGCGCTGGGATGATTGGACAACGCTCCGGAAATATCGCCAGGAGCCGGCAGGTTGCGCACGTCCCAATAAATTGCGAATGCCGCCAGCGCAGCACAAGCGGAGATCACGCCCAGAGCGCGAGTTCCTTTCCGAACCCAATCGCCATTGGCGGCCATAGCCGAACCCAGCAGCAATGCCAATGCCGGATAGCAAGGCATCGAATAATATTCCTGCGTCGTGGAGAACGTGAAAAATACAAGCACAAAGCCAGCCCAGCAAAGCGCCAGCAAACGTGTGCGTCCGGCACGATCGTTAGGTTTGAACGACAGTTTCGCGACGGCTGGAAAATAAACGCTCCAGGGAAATAACCAGATCAAGTGAAACAGCCAAAAATACAGCCGCGGGACCGTGTTGTAGTCATGCGGAAACCGTCTGTTCAGGAAGCGGAGTAATTGTTCGTTGATGAAAAAGAACCACAGAAAGCCGTGATATTGGCCGGGACCGCTTTGCAGCGTGAAAGCGAAATAAGGAGGGTTCCTCACCGTTGCGAGCACGTACCAAGGCGCCGCCATGAGCAGCACGATCAGTACCCCGGTGAATGGATGCAGACGCTTCCAGATTTTGCGCGAGAACAACTGGTGCGTGACCAGAAGGTAGGCAATCGCGGTACCGACCGGAAAAACGATGGCAATCAAACTCTTCAAGAGTAATCCGATGCCCAGACTGGCGGCGAGGAGGAACGCCCAGAGCCGAGGATGTGGCTCTTCATCGTCAATCGCGCGCAGGAAGGCCCACATGGACAATGCTGTAGAGCACGTCAGCATCACGTCCGGAATCAGAATCCGCGTGAACAGAAAAAGTCCTACGCACGTGGCCAAGCATAAGCCCGCATACAATCCCGCGCGTTTACCAAACGCCCAGACCCCAAAAGCTGCGGTGACCAAGCAAAGCACGATCGCCGAAAGCGCGATCGGAATGCGCGCGGACCAGTCGTGAACTCCGAATATCTTGTATGAAATCGCCATGGCCCAATAAACGAGCGGGGACTTTTCGAGGTAAGCAATGCCGTCTACTCGAGCAGTCACCCAGTCTCCGGACGTGAGCATGTTCCGAGCGATCTGAGCTTGTACCGCATCCACATCGTCCATCAGGGACGGCGGAGAAATAATGCAGCCCAGATAAATGGCTCCGGCGAAAAGTAAAATGACTAGGTAGGGATACCTGTCGGTTCGAAGGCCGAGTATTGCACCGCGGGAACTGAAGTCGATTTGATCCGCCATTCCCTCATCCATAGAAAAAGCATCAACAAACCCCAAAGGTGATATCCGAGATTGGCGCGTCTGTCCATGTGAAAACGCAAATACGATCGAATCACGCTGGGCTGAAAAAGTCCCGAATGTTCGGAGAGTCCTGTCTGCAAAGTTTCGATCAGCAAGCCGCGAAGAGGACCTCGCAGCCACTCATGGGCGGGAATATCGAATCCCACCTTCTTGCGGTGCAGCACGGATTGCGGCAACTTGTCGTTCATCAGAGCTTTCAGCAAGAATTTCTGGCGCGATCCCCGGATCTTGAACCATGCCGGCAGGGACGCGGCAAACTCCACGATGCGATGATCCAGGAACGGAGGGCGCACCTCAACGGCGTGAGCCATGCTGATACGATCGACTTTGGTCAAAATGTCATCTGGCAGAAAGTACTTTTGATCGAACCATAGAAAAGGAGCGAGGTTATCCGAAACCGCAAGCTTGCCATGCAACACTCCGAGTATTCCATGGAGCGAGGCCGGCAGCGGTATTTGTAACAGGGAGCGCTTCTCTGCATCGGAAAAAGTGCCATTCCAATAGACGTGAGCGCGCTCGGGAGCCAGCAAGCTGCCCTCTAAGAAGCGTTTCAGTTTGTACTCAAAGCCGATTTTTTCGTCGGAGACTGGCCAGCGCCCGATTTGGTCCAGCGCGAAGCGCCGGCCTCGTTTCGGAAAATGCCGAATACGGCGGGCGAGAGCGTTCGCCCGATAAGTGAGATAGCCGCCAAATAATTCATCCGCACCTTCGCCGCTTAGAGCTACCGTCGTCTTCTGTTTGCACATTTTGGAGAGAAACCAAACGGGTAGTGCTCCCGCGTCGGCATTGGGCTCATCCGAATAGTATGCAAATTCTTGAATCGCGGCTTCCAGGCCGCTATCGGGGTTCAGGTCCATTTCCTGGTGGTCGGTGCCGTAACGCTCGACGACCTGGCGGATGTAAGCACTCTCATCGAAGCTGCGACCTTGGAAGGAAATGGAAAACGTTTTGAGGCGCGAAGATGATGCACACGCGGCGTAGTGCAGCACCGTCGAAGAATCAATACCGCCGCTCAGCCACACGCCGAGGGGAACATCGGAGAGCATATGCTCGCGAGTGGATTGCTGCAGCAGAGAATGGAGCTCTTCTTTCGCAGAATCAAGAGTTCGGCCGGGCCCGCTCGCCAAAGGCAGATGCCAGTAACAATCCGAGCGAACGTTCCCGTCGTTCCATTCGAGCCAATGTCCCGGTGAAAGCTTTTCGATTCCTTCTACAAGCGTCCAGGGACCTGGCACGTAATTGAGCGATAGATAGCAATCGAGGCCGGCTAGACTCAGCTCGCGCGGGACCTCGGGATGAATCAGAATCGATTTCAATTCCGACCCGAAGAGCAGGTCTTGTCCCAGACGTGCTGTGTACAACGGCTTAATACCAATGCGGTCGCGCGCAAGCACCAAGCGGCGTGACGACTCAGTCCACAGAGCTATCGCAAACATGCCCCGCAGTCGCGTGAAACACTCCGTGTCCCATTCGAGAAATGCGTGGAGAACGGTCTCCGTGTCGCACTGCGAGCGAAAGCGATGTCCCCGGCCCTCAAGCTCGGACCTCAATTCCAAGTGATTGTAGATTTCGCCGTTGAACACAATTACGGTGTTGCCATCCCGCGAGATGATCGGCTGGTCCCCAGAATCGAGATCGATAATTTTCAGGCGAGTAGCGGCGAGTGAACAGAAATTCGATTGGTACACACCCTGCTGGTCCGGACCTCGATGGACGAGGGTGGCTGCCGCACTGCGAATCCGGTGAGGATCAGGTCTCCAGTTCTTATGGGTAAATCCGGCGATTCCGCACAACTGACGCACCCCTTCCGTGGCGTGAAACCAACTTGACCTGCTCCGCTTCTCACACGCGCTACGCGCGGACCTGCGCTCGAGAAGCGTGGTGCTTAGAGAATATTGAGTACCAATGCGCGGAATGCGCCAGGACGAGCATCGGTACTCCTGTCAGCGACGTTGGTGAACACTCACCAACGCGGCCCAAAGCAAGTTCTTATCTGTAGATTCTCAAATCGGCAATTAGGTGGCCTGACGCGGCGAAATTGAATTGTCTGCCGTCATTGCGCGGAACGGCGGAGCAATTCAGAAAGTACAAGAGCTCCCTCGAGATGGTGTCCGCAAGGTGGTTATTTCCTGCCGATGAAGACAAGCGTGACGCCCAGACAGACCAAAAAAACGCCCGCCCAGCGTCGTCGCGAAACTCTTTCCCCGAGAAAAATCTCGCCCCCCAGGGTGCCGGCGGCATAGCTCAGTGCAGTGACTGGCACGACGAAGCTTACGTTTTCCAGGGACAGTGCACCGAGCAGTGCAAAGAACGCGACAGCCATCAGTGACACTCCTAGCCACATCCAGGGGACTTGGATGGCGCGAAACATCACGCGCACCAGCGCGGCCGGCCGGAAATCCTTCACCTCCCCGATCGTTTTCATGGCGCGCGTGACGCACAGCTCGCCAAAGGTGCCGGCAATGACGATCAAAAAAAGAAAAACGGCTTCCCAGACCATCAATTGTGCTCCGTGGTGCGCGGGTGCGTATTACCAACCACGAGAACACCTAAGCATATTACAAGCACGCCGATCCATCGAGTGGCCGAGATGGGTTCCTTCAGTGCGAAATGTCCCAGTATCGCGACGACACCGTAAGACGTGGCGGACGCCGGTTGAACAAAACTGTAATCCGCCCATGAGAGGACGAGCAAATAGGCCACGAAAAACAGGAGCAGGAATCCGATGCCCAGCCAAATGAATGGAGACGAGAACACTTGGATAAACATGTGGCCAAGGTCCGCAGGACTTTGTAACGTAACGGCTCCAACGTTTTTCATGCCTTTGCTCAGCAGAACATTGCCCAGCGGAGCGAATATGATCACAAGCAGAATGAGCAGGTACGTCTTGAGATGTAAGCTGGCAGTTGTTGGCTTCATGCGTGGCGAGACCCGCAGTTGGCGGCGCCAGCCAAGGGCCGGCCGAAGAGTAAGGCAAGGTTGCCGGAGGACGCGATGAAAATCTGATTGAGATTTGTCGTCATTTCGCGGTCTTAATCCTAACTTGATCTACGATTCCCCTGTGATTCGCGGTGCTGGAAACCAACTTTCCTTCTCGAATGTAATAGTCAACTCCACGCCAGCGTATGGTTCTGCGTCCGAAACTGACCAGCCAAATTGCGAACGCCATCGCGTCCCACAGGGGAATCAGCGGCATTTTTCTCCAAATGCCAGTCTGCTTCATGCCCCAGACACCTACCATCCACGTCATAGCCATGCGGAACACTAAATAGATGCTGAGATAGGCGCACGCGATTGCGACCGATGGGTGAATCGCAATCGCCAAAAGTGACCAAGGCAATCCCCAGGTGAAGATCAGACCCAGATGTCCCCAGGGGCGCATGAGGCGCATCACCGTCATCCAGCGCACTCGTTTATATAGAAGATCGGGCAGGGAACGAAAATCCGCGACGGATTGCACAACGTACGGCAAAAGTTTCACTTCGTAGCCTTGCGCCGCCACCAAGCGACCGGCCCACACATCGTCAGCGGGGCGGTCTTCAATCGTCTGGTAGCCGCCGTAGCCTGCCACGGCTTTGCGCGT
Organism: Candidatus Acidiferrales bacterium; assembly: GCA_035258265.1. Lineage (GTDB taxonomy): Bacteria > Acidobacteriota > Terriglobia > Acidiferrales > UBA7541 > Palsa-295. The sequence goes on along the minus strand of DATEVZ010000287.1, from coordinate 22,341 downwards.
AGTAACGATGGTCTGGCCGAAGGTGAATTTCACTCCATCCAGCTGCCAGGCGACCATCACGCCCGGGAAAAAATCGGAGATCATTCCCATTGACTGAAGTTCCTGGGTGAGGTTCTTTTCCTTCGTCGAGGCATACAAACAAGTGGCCGCGCCTACTTGGGGATTGCCAAAGGGAGCCACGACCTTCCGCAGATAATCGGGTCGGACGCGGACGTCGCTGTCAGTAATCACGAAGATGTCGTGCCGCGCTTCATTGACTAAACGCGTCAGCCGCGCAACTTTGTCGTTGATGGCGTTGCGGCCCGAACCAAAAAGCAGGCGGATGCGTCGTTGGGGAAAATCGCGTATCAATTGTTCGAGAACGGGGACCGTGGGGTCGTCTTGGTCCACGCAAAAAAGGATTTCATAGTCGGGATAGTCCTGGCGGCAAAAACTGGCGTAGTTCTGGTAAGCATCCTCGTCGAAGCCTTTGACGGGTTTCAGGCAGCTTATCGGAGGTGTAAAAACGACCTCTTGGCTGCATTCGCGGGCAGCGGAACGGAAATACCGCATGGTACTGTAGAGGCTGAGCAAGTAGTAAACGAATGGTATGGAGGCAGCCGCTAGTAAAAGATGCTCGACCGTCAAAATCTTCTCAATTCTGGGGCAGCGGGTGCGTTTTGATTTCTCTCATATGCAATCCCCAAGCTGTATGATAAAAAGACGAGTTCAGGAGAACCAGAAACGCCGGCTCTTGACCTTGTCGCCTAGCCCATGGCTCCGGTGCTCAGAAGTTCCGATTGGCACGCGGATACGCTAGAAAAATCTTAGCATGAAACGCTGCGAAGAAGCCCACAAGCCCCCGCCTTGTTCCACACGGTGAACGGCCCCGAACTACGGCCACAGCGTCTTTGGTAACATTGCTGTAACACGACTGCGATACCGTTCCCCAGTTTGAGGCGTACATGGCCCAGGACCACTTAGCAGACCCTAAATACTTCTTCAACCGCCACTACTCCTGGCTGCAATTCAACGAGCGAGTGCTGGAAGAGGCTCGCGACCCCAATAACCCGCTGCTCGAGCGCGTGAAGTTTCTATCGATCACGGCCAGTAACTTGGACGAGTTCGTGGAAGTGCGCGTAGCGGGCATGTTGCAGCAAGTGGAGCACGGTAATCGCGAGCTCGGTCCTGATGGGCGCATGCCCGCTGAGGTGCTTAGCGAACTCGCCACAAGGATTCACGCCTTCGTGAAATCGCAGTACGACTGCTGGCGGGAGGAACTGCTTCCGGCCCTGGCTGCGGAATCCATTCGCGTGGTCAGCCTGAAAGGGCTGAGCCCGGCGGCGCTGGAGCACATCGAAAATTTCTACGTGAAGGCCGTCGAGCCGCTCTTAACACCGGTCACAGTGGACCCGGCTCACCCATTCCCTCATGTATTGAACAAGGCGCTGTGCCTGGCATTCCTGATGAGGCGAAAACGCCGCAGCGCGCAGACGTTTCTCGGCGTGGTGACTGTGCCGCGCGCACTCCCACGGCTGGTGCTGCTGCCTTCGAAAGACGGCGTTGTGGAATATGTCTTTCTGTCCGATGTGATCCAGGCATCCGCCGATCGGCTGTACCACGGCTACGAAGTGCTCTCCGCCGCGGGCTTTCGGGTAACGCGCAACAGCAATTTGTACCTGGAAGAAGAAGAATCGCGCAGCCTGATGGATAGCGTGGACGCGCAACTCCACCGCCGTCGCAAAGGCGCGGCGGTACGGCTGGAGATCGAGGCTAGCGCGAATCAGGAGATTATCGATCGACTCGTAGTGAATTTCGGCCTGGCGCCGTGGCAGATTTTTCGCGTGGACGGACCTCCGAACCTGACGCGAATTTCGTATCTCTACGACCAAGTGCCGCGGCCGGATTTGAAGTTTCGGCCGTTTGTTCCGCGCGAGCTGGCATTGAAACCGGGCGCGGCGTCAGTGTTCGAGTCGGTCCGAAAACGCGATTTGCTGCTCCATCATCCCTACGATTCCTACTCTTCGGTGGTGCGGTTCATCGAGAGCGCTGCCAAAGATCCGGACGTCCTCTCGATCAAGCAGACGCTTTATCGCACAAGCGAAAATTCGCCCATCGTGCGGGCGCTGATTGAAGCCGCGGCCAAGAAAGAAGTGGCGGTGGTGGTCGAACTGAAGGCGCGGTTTGACGAAGCTTCCAACATCCGCTGGGCGCGAAATTTGCAGGAAGCAGGTGTGCAGGTTTTTCACGGTGTGGTGGGGCTGAAAACTCACTGCAAATTGGCGCTCATCGCCCGGCGCGAGAAGGACGGCCAAATACGGCGGTACGCGCATCTGGGAACCGGAAACTACAATCCCTCGACAGCGCGCTTCTACACCGACCTTAGCCTGCTTACGAGCGATCCTCACATCACTCACGCCGTGCATCACGTCTTCAATTATTTGACCGCCTATTCCGAACGGCCCAGCTATCAGCCGCTATTCGTCGCGCCGTTGAATCTGGGCAAAAGCTGCTTGAGCCTGATTGAGCGTGAAACGGCCCATGCGCGAGGGGGACGTCCCGCGTCCATTTTCGCCAAAGTGAACGCGCTGCTGGATGAGAAAACGATTCAGGCGCTGTACCGCGCGTCGCAGGCGGGAGTGCACATCGAACTGCTGGTGCGCGGGGCATGCGCGTTGCGCCCCGGTGTGCGCGGCATCAGCAGCCGCATACGCGTGCGCAGCGTGATCGGACGCTTTTTGGAACATAGCCGAATTTTTGTTTTCGGAAACGGCGGGAAGACCGAGCTGTATCTCGGAAGCGCCGACTGGATGCATCGAAACATCTACGAGCGCGTCGAAGTGATGTTCCACTTGCGTAGTCCGGAGCTTTCCGACCAGGTATTCAAGGAAGTGATCGGGCCGTACCTGGCGGACACCGAAAAAACACGGATCCTGCTGCCGGACGGACGATACGTCCGAGGAAGTCAGGCGGGCGCCGCGGCACCTTCGCGAAACGGATTCCATTTCAACGCGCAGGAATTTTTGATTGGCTTGGCTGAGGGGCGCGAAGGGCTCTCCGAAGTGCCGAAGACACCTGGGTTCGCAATGCGTCCCCCGCCGCCGAAAACTGCCTCTCTCTCAAAGAAAATCTGAATTTTTCGGTTTGCCAAATCATCTGCCAGTAGCCCTACGGCGGTGAGCCTGTTTCGGTTTCGCATCCTCTTATGCCTGCCGGGCCGTATCCAATTATTCGCGCAAGAAAAAGTGATAGATTGCAACAATGGTGGAAAGATTCGAGGCCATTGTGAATTGGCTGCTCGGGCCTGAGCCAATCACAGACCAGCGCCCAGGGCACCTGTGGGCCCGCTGGATATTTCTGCGTGGCCTCGGGCTGATTTATTTTTCCGCGTTTTATTCTTTGTTGTTCCAGATCAAGGGGCTCATAGGGCCGGACGGAATCCTTCCAGCGCAAGATTATCTGCAAGCTGTTGGGGCGTCGTCGTTCCACGCGCAGCGTTTTTGGTTTGCGCCCACTCTGCTGTGGTTTGGCGCGAGCGATCGCGCGTTGATGCTGGTGGTTTGGCTCGCGATCATTGCGTCAATTCTCGTGGTCGTGAATCTTTGGCCGCGCGCTTCGCTGCTGGTATGTTTCGTGTGCTTTCTCTCGTTTGTCGCTGCGGCGCAGGATTTTTCGGGATACCAGTCGGATGGCATGTTGCTCGAAGCGGGCTTCATTGCATTAATTTTTGCGCCGCCGGGGCTTCGACCCGGCCTCGGGAGCGCCAATCCGCCTTCCCGAGCGAGCCTTTTCCTGTTGCAGTGGGAGTGGTTTCGCATCTACTTCGAATCGGGCGTAGCGAAACTGGCCAGCGGCGATCCAGCGTGGCGCCATTTCACCGCGATGGACGACTACTACCAGAACGGCCCGCTGCCGACATGGATCGGGTGGTACGTCCAGCAACTGCCGCACTGGTTTCATGCTTCGGCGACGTTTTACACGCTCGCGACGGAGTTGGTCCTTGTGTGGATGCTGTTCTTGCCACGGCGATTTCGCATCATTTGCTTTTGCATCGTCACGCCATTTGAGATTTCCATCATTTTGACCGCGAACTACACATTTCTAAATTACCTGGTCTTGCTGCTCGGGGTGCTCCTGCTCGATGATCGGCTCCTGGAATGGGTTCTACCAAAACAAATCCGCGTGTTGATCGCCGGAAACAGAGCGGCGATTGAGCAAACTCCGGCGGAAGCGCTAGACAGGTCGGAGAGTTCAGCTGCGATCTGGCGACGCAGGTTAGCTCCGCTGCGACACGCGTTTGCCGGCCTGTGCCTCGGCCTAGTCTTCTATGCGACGACTTTGGAGCTTCTGTGGATGTTTGTCCCAGGATTGCCTCTGCCGGAAGCACCGGTGCGAGCACTCGACCCATTTCGCATCGCCAATCGTTATGGGCTGTTCGCTGTGATGACCCACGGGCGCTACGAAATCGAGTTCCAGGGAAGCGACGACGGAAAAACTTGGACCGCGTACCCATTTCGTTACAAGCCGCAGACGATCGATAAAGCGCCGGGAATTTATGCTCCTTACCAGCCGCGGTTCGAGTGGAATCTGTGGTTCGCTTCGCTTGGTTCGTGGCGCGAGTCGCGCTTTGTCGTCTGGACCGAGGAACGACTGCTGAAGAACGATCCAAATGTGTTGCAGCTCTTCGCCTACAATCCATTTCCCAATGCGCCGCCGCGCGAAGTCCGCACCATCATCTATCAATATTGGTTCACGGACTTGGGCACGAAGCGGGCGAACGGGAACTGGTGGAGACGCGAGGCGCTCGGCGAATACGCTCCGGTACTCGAGCGCGAATCGGACGGCAAAATCACCATCCTGGACTGGCCCACTCACGATGGGGAACAGCCCTAGTTAGCACCGCGCTTTATCATCCTTCCGCGAGCCGGTGTGGCGCAAAGCAAGTTTTGCTCCCTGCGGCTAAATCCGTTAGCCTGTGCGAGACCGTATGACACCAAGCAAACGCCATTCACAGGAGCCTCGCGAAGAAACCGTTTCGGCCGAAGTTACGCCCGAAATGCTGCTCGCGCATCTGGCAACACTGTCCCAGCCGGCCAGCATTCGCCAGATTGCGCATGGCATGGAATTGAGGCATCGCGGTCGGCGCTACTTGCCGCGAGTGCTGCAGAAATTGAAGAAGCGCGGTGAGGTAGAAGAAACTCACGGTGGGCGATTCCGTCTCGCGGGAACGAAACACGCCAGAAATGAAGCATCGGGGCGCGCCGCAGCGGCAAAGCGCGGGCGCGCGGCGGATGCGGGCGCAACCAATGCCGAAACGGGACTGGGCCTGTCAAACGTCGCGGCAATTCACGCAGCCGCGCCAAGTGGTGGCGCATCCACGCGCGGGCGAGATCCGAACCTGGTGGCGGGACGAATTGTGGCACATCGCGAGGGGTACGCTTTTCTCGTGCCGGATTCGCCGATGCCACGCGTCGAAGGAGATTTATTCATCGGACGCGACGGGCTGGGAGATGCGATGCACGGCGACCAGGTACTGGCGCGCATCGTGCGACGGCGCGCCGACGGTCGTGCGGAAGGGCGCGTGGTGCAAATCGTCGAGCGCCAGCATCCCACGATGGTCGGATTGTTCCGTTACGGACCGCACGGAAACGTCGTGCTGCCTTACGACACGCGCATCCTTCATGAAGTGATCATTCCGCCGGGCGCGGAGCTGACACCCGCCCTCCGCGAAAAGCTTGGTCTTCCATCGGGCGCCCAATCGCCTGCCAGCAGCCGGACGCGCCTAGCCGAACTGGATGGCGCGGTAGTGAACGTGGAAATCACGCGGTTTCCGAAAGGCGGGCTCGCTCCCAGCGGACGCGTTATCGAAATCCTCGGGCGTCCCGGCGAAATTGGTGTGGACGTAGAAATCATCATCCGCAAGCATCACCTGCCACATATCTTTCCAGACGAGGTTCAGACCGAGGCCCGGGCTATCCAACAGAGAGTGTCAGAGGCGGACATCGCCGGACGGCGCGATTTTCGTCATCTGCCGATCGTAACGATTGATGGCGAGACGGCACGAGATTTTGACGATGCGGTGTATGTGGCAGCGCTTCCCAACGGCCACTACGAATTGCAAGTGCATATCGCCGATGTGGCGCACTACGTCAAACGCGGTTCCTCACTCGATCGCGAGGCACGACTGCGCGGCACATCCGTTTACTTTCCCAATCGCGCCGTGCCCATGCTGCCGGAGGAACTCTCCAACGGGATTTGCTCGCTGAATCCGAAGGTGGACCGCCTGGTGATGAGCGCGGTAATGGAATTGGATGGCGCGGCGAAACTACTGCACGCTGACTTTTTCCAGGGAGTGATTCGTTCGGTGGAGCGAATGACATACACCAATGTCAACAGAGTGATCGAAGGCGATCCGGAAATGACCGAGCGTTATGCCTCGCTAGCAGGCGAGTTCCAGAAGATGAAGGAACTCGCACTTTTTTTGAACAAGCGGCGTCATGCACGCGGGTCCATCGATTTTGACTTGCCTGAGCCGGTGATTGAATTCGATCCCGAAGGACGGATGTTGAGCATCGTGCGCAGCGAAAGAAACATCGCGCACCGTCTGATTGAGGAGTTCATGCTCGCGGCAAACGAAGCGGTCGCGGAGTATTTGGAAAGGCGCGGCGTCGCCTCGTTACATCGCGTTCACGAAAAGCCCGACCCGAAGAAAGTGCTCGAATTCGAGGAGCTGGCACAGGCGTTTGGATATTCGCTAGGGGTGGACGATTTGGCCGAGCGGCGCATTACGGTGCGGCACGGCGAGAGCCGCTCGCAAGCACGAACGGGGCGTGGGGGCGATCGCGGACGCGCGCGTCCTATGAGTGTGACGTTGCCTGCCGCAGAAGAGGTGGACATCCGGCCGCAGCACTACCAGCGACTGACGGAGAAGATTGCAGGAAAGCCGGAAGAGCGGATTCTTTCCTACTTGATGTTGCGTTCGCTGAAGCAGGCGCGCTACGCCGTGGACGCACTGGGCCATTTCGCACTAGCGACGAAGGAGTATACGCACTTCACGTCGCCGATCCGGCGCTACCCCGATTTAATCGTGCATCGCGCGTTGAAATGGGCGCTGGAAAATCCGAACCTAGCGCCGCTGCGCGTTCCAGCGCCGGGTGCGCGTGCAGGAAAAGAGGAATTGGTTGCCGCCCTGGGATCTTACCGCCGCGTCGAATTGCAGGAGATAGCGCCGGAAAGCTCGGAAGCGGAACGCCGAGCGGATGCGGGGGAACGTGAGCTGATGGAGTGGAAGACGGCGCAGTTCATGGAGAGCCACCTCGGCGAAGAGTATGACGCGCTGATAATCTCGGTGCAGAAGTTCGGATTTTTTGTGGAACTTGTCGAAATTTTTGTGGAGGGCTTGGTGAGCATTGACCGACTGGAGGAATTTACCGGTCAGAAATGCATGTACCGCGACCGCGATCATTCCATCGTCACTGAACCCTATCGCGGCTCGCGCGGAGGAAGATCGCAACTGGCTTTTCGCTTGGGCGATCGCATACGCGTCCGCGCCGAACGGATCGACCCGTTCCGGCATCGCGTAGAATTCTCTCCCGTCGAAGCGGGTCCTCAATAGAAGTACGTACTATTTACCGCACTGTTGACCGATCGTTTTCCGACGGCTCAAACTCGTCCACATGGAACAGTACCAGCATCTGGTTGGCAATCGCGTTGAAGCACAGTAGCGGTCAGGTGATTTTTATCTGTGGTGCGTTGGAACATTGGCATCCGATGACGGACGGTTGATTGTGGTGCAAGAGCGGTTCCTTTCTGGCGGAAGCCACAAAACGATGCGCGTCGAGATTCCCTACGCCTACATTGTTCGCGTCACGAAAGCTTCGGCCGAACCGCCTAACATCCTCCCTGCCCGGCCGCTCGCTAGATTGAAAAGGCCTTGATCGCGGTTTCTCCTCACATCTCTAGCAATCAATAATTCACTTCGGAAGGTGCCGTGCGTTGCCGTTCGCATTCGTGAGCTTGGGCGGGTATATTTGCCTTTTGGCTGGGAGGCGAAGATGAAGCCGACAGTTGGATTTATCGGATTAGGACTTATGGGCAAGCCCATGGCTACGAACTTGCTCAAGGCTGGATTTCCTTTGGTGGTATGGAATCGCACGGCGGCGCGAGCACAGGACCTTGTGAACGAGGGCGCGAAGCTCGGAGAAAGTCCGCGCGAAACGGCGAAGCTAGCGGATGTGCTGATCACAATTGTGAGCGATCCACCGGCGCTCGAAGAGGTTTTATGGGGGGCTAACGGCGCGATGGAGGGTTTGCGGCGCGGCAGCGTTTATATTGATTCGAGCACCATTTCGCCCGACCTTGCGCGACGCGCGGCGTCGGCATGCGCCGAGCGCGGCGTTGATTTTCTGGATGCGCCGGTGACGGGCGGCGATTGGGGCGCAAAAAAGGGCGAGCTCGTTTTTATGATTGGCGGCAAGGCCGAAGTGCTGGAGCGCGTCAAGCCGGTGCTCGAAGTGCTGGGCAAGAAATTCTTTTTGCTGGGTCCGAACGGAGCAGGCCAGACGGTAAAGCTCGCGATGAATCTAATTTTGGCGCTTGAGGTGGAAGCACTGGCAGAAGCGCTGGCGCTGGTGACTTCCGCCAGCGTGGAAGGCGAAAAGCTGATCGAGGTGCTGCAGTCGAGCATGGCCCGCGCGGGAGTGTTGGACGTGAAAGCGCCGAACATGCTGAAGAACGAATATCCGCCAAGTTTTCCGCTGCGCCTGATGCACAAAGACATGCGGCTTGCACTTGAACTTGCCCGTCAGAAGGGGGTCGAGTTGCCTGCCGCTGCCGCTTCGTACGCGACATATAGTGCGGTGAAGGACGCATCGAAAGATGACGCCGATTATTCGGCGGTCGCGCGCTTTTGGTCGCCAGGGAGCAAGGCTAAAGCCGGGGCGTAGCCGGAAAAAAGGCCAGCGGGAGATCGCGCGAAGTGCGCAGACCGGCGTTGGCTGCCAGAATCGCTGGAATAGCATTGACGACTACCGCCGCCGTGGCCACATCGCCGTGCGTGCCTCCAGGGATCGTAAGCGTGAGATGCGGCTCGCCTTTCAGAACAACGGTGTCAGCGGGATGTCTCGCGCCCACGTACATCTTCAGTTCCATGAAAATTTTTTCTTTGCCCGCGGTGGTGCCACGGGCGATTTGATGCACACCAGCGACCTGTCCGGGAGTGACTTCGAGGAATTCGGTTTTAATGGATTCCTCGGCGATCACTGGTTCAATTGTTTCGGAAATATTGTCCACCGTAAAACCCAGGCCATCCGCAACCATCGCGATTGATTCCGGCAGGCCATGGTGCTTGATGATGCCCGCTTCGACTTGCGTGCGAAATTCATCAGGAGTCATTCCAGCACCGATTTTTTTCTGCAGGGGCAGGCGCCGCTTCGACGCATCTACGATGCGCACGGCGCTCACCCAATCAATGCGCTGTGCGACAGCGCTGAGCGTTAGCGCGAGTTTGTCCATCACGAAGCCGGGATTCACACCGGTGCCCACGAGCGCAACGCCTTCTTCGATAGCCGCGGTGTCCAGCTTCTTCGATAGTTCCGGATGCTTGTGGAACGGGTAGGCGAGCTCCTCGCATGTGGAGACGACGCAGCAGCCCGCCGCGATGCACTCGAGCAGTTGGTCCATAACGCTTGTGAGGTAAGACGAAGTCGAATGGACGACTATGTCCGCGGGTGTTTCGAGCGCAGACTGCGCATCTGGAAGAATCGGGACGCCCCAGGGAGCGTCCGGCGCGCCTACAACCTCGCCAAGGTCGCGTCCGGTTTTTGCGGGATCCTTATCAATTGCGCCAACAATTTCGAGTGAATTCTTTTGCCGCATCAGCCGGACGATCGAAGCGCCGATGGGGCCGACTCCATATTGGACAACGCGGATTTTCTTTTTCATGCGGATTCCCGATAAATTTTGAGAACCAATACCTTAAGGTGTTAGCCAGCGGACTGCAACCAAATTTGCGGCGCTTGTGACGCGCTGCGGCGAGCCGCATAATGTGCCGACGACGCGAACGTGACTGGCCAACCCGATACTGGTTCCTCCCAACGAAACTGGCCGCGCACCGCGCTGCGGACAACTCTGCAGTACGGCGGCAGCGCGCTCGTGCTGTATTTTCTTTTTCGTTTGCTGCCAGGACACCAGGTATGGAAAGCGCTCGAGCTGCTGCCGGCGCGATTGTGGATTCTGACGCTGGCCGGATATCTGGCAGCACACGTCATCGGTGCAATGAAATACCGCCTAGTCCTGAATCTAGGCGGCGCGGGTATTCCGGGGCGGCAAGCGGCGCGGTGTTACTTTGCGGGCCTCTTCGGTTCGCTCTTCTTACCGTCGTTGATCGGCGGAGACATTTTGCGAATAGCTATGGCTTTGCGCGTTAGTCGCAGCAAGGCGGGAGTGGTACTGGGAAGTTTGGTCGATAGAATCACCGATTTTAGTTCACTGGCACTCCTGGCTGCGGTTGGCGTGACGTTGGTCCCAGGGGCTCTGGACGAGCGGAGCCGAAAGATTTTTTTCGTGATTGCGACGGCTGGCGGTTTTGGCGTGGCGATTGCCGCGGTTATTGCGCTGTTGTTTCCAGCGCGGCGATTTTCATTTCGTGTCCGGCGAAGATTGGTGCGGCTTCGGCGAGCCTGGGGGTCCATCTTGAAGCAGCCCAGGGCCATGCTGCGCGCGTTAAGTATGAGCTTGATTGTGCAGATCACATTCATCTTCCTGAACGTGCTGCTCGCTGAAGCGTGCGGACTGAATTTACCTTTTCGCGTGTGGCTCTTCGCGTGGCCATTGGCGAAATTGTCAGCCGCGGTGCCTATCACTCAGGCGGGCATTGGCGTGCGGGAAGCAGCGCTGGCAGCGTTATTGCTGCCGTTTGGCGTGCCTGCTGTGTTGGCAGTGGCTTCCGGTTTGGCCTGGGACGCCGTGGTGGTCGGTGGCGCGATCACTGGCGGAATTTTTGCTTTAGTTACCGGTGCGTCCTGGGGTCGAGCCACAGCATAGCGCGCGGAAGCCGGAACGGCGCGGTTGTCCCAGGCGAGTCTCCGACTCATCCTGCCTTACCGCCCGTCGATACGACTAGTGTGCGGTTGAATATTTCGAATAGTCGGGATAGGCCGGGTGTTTTACGGGTTGTGGCGGATTTTTCTCGAGATCCTGCATCACTACTTCGATAGCTTTTTCAAGCTGAGCGTCGTGGCCCTTTCTCCATGCCGCGGGGTCGAGCTCGATATCGACATCCGGCGGCACGCCGTGGTTTTCCACTTCCCAAGTTCCCTCAGTCGTGAAAAATGCGAAGCGCGGCGCGGTGACAAAACCGTTGTCCACGAGAGACGGATAGCCGCCAATGCCGACCAGGCCACCCCATGTGCGTCTACCGACAATCGGACCAAGGCCGACGTGACGGAAATACCACGGCAGCGCGTCGCCGCCCGAACCCGAAAATTCATTGGCGAGCATCACCTTCGGCCCATAGATTCCGCTGAGCGGCGTAGTGTAGTCCGCGCCTTCGCGCGAGGTCCAGTAGTTCCAGATTTTCCGTTGCATGTACTGGATCATGTAGTCCGCGGCCTGGCCGCCGCTGTTGAAGCGCTCATCGATCAGCACGCCCTGCTTATTGATCTGGGCAAAATAGTAACGGTTGAAATTGCGGAAGCCGCCCGCGCCGGTGTTCGGAAGATAGACGTAGGCAAGCTTTCCGCCGCTCATCCCGCTCACTTTCCGCAGGTTGTCTTCCATCCACGCGCGGTTGCGCAAAGCGTTCTCGTCTTGCACGGGGACGACGGTGACCTCGCGCGAGCCGGAACCATCCGGATTCGCTCCTACTTTCAAGACCGTTTGTTTTCCAGCGGTTTCTTGAAAATAGCTGTAAATGTCCACGTCGGGGCGAACGTCGCGGCCATTAACAGCAAGCAAATATTCTCCTGCGACCACATTGACGCCTGGCTGCGTCAGTGGCGCGTGGAGTTGCGGATTCCAGTTCTCGCCGTTGTACACCCGTGAAAATCGGTAGTGGCCATTTTCGATTGTGTAATCCGCTCCGAGAAATCCCACTTGCAGCGGCTGCACTTCCGGAATGCTGCCGCCGCCGACGAACATGTGACCCACGTTTATTTCGCTCAGCATTTGCTGAAAGAGATAGTTCAAATCGTCGCGCGTGGCGATCCGATCGAGATACGGTTCGTATCCCCGCAAAAGCGCTTGCAGGTTCACGCCATGAAAATGCGGGTCGTAGAGGAAGTCGCGCTCGATACGCCAGATTTCGTGGTACATCTGATTCCATTCGGCGCGCGGTTCAACCCACACTTCCATCGAATCCATCTTGAGCTCGCCTTCGCCTGGCTTGGCGGCCTGAGCAGTGGCCGCGATGAACCACTTTTCTCCCTGCTGATAGAGATATTTCTCGCCGTTGAAGGAAACCGAAGCGTTTTGGATCCCGGCGATGAGTTGGTCGGTCTTGCGCTTGGTTAGATCGAATTTGGACAGCACTAAGTTCGGCGGACCCTCGGAATCGGGAGCAGGGGGAAGTTCAAGGATGAGCAACTCGCCCGACTTGCCGGCAAAAAGTCCCACGTAATTCTTGGGCGGCAGCGGAAGGGCGAGAATGCGCTGACTGATGTTATCGAAATCAATCGAAACCTTGACTGGTTCTTTGCCTTTATCCTTGTCCTTGCTTTTATCCTTATCCCTGTCGTCGTCTTTCTTCTTGTCCTTGTCGCCCTTGTCGCTATCGTCCTTGGAAGCATCTTTTGAGTTGTCCGCGTCCTTTTTGTCGCCCTCGGCCTTCTCCTCATCGCTTTCTGGCGCAAGCGGCGACGACAAGTCCTTGCGCAAAACGATGACGTAAACGCTGCGCGTCACTTGCTTGCCATCAGTCGACATATCCAAGCCGCCAACGGTAGGCCCGATGTTGGTGCTGGCAGCGAAGAAGATGTATTTGCCGCTCTTGTCGAAGACTGCGTACTGCGTGTCGCTCATACCATCGGTAATCTGCGTGGATTTTCCGGAGTCGAGCGAATACACAAAAGCCGCTCGGAAATGATTCGGCAGAAGCTTGGTGTAAACGATCCAACGGCTGTCAGCAGACCAATCCGGGTTGAGTCCCTGGCTTTCGTAATAATCCGTGTCAATTTTTACGGGCGTCGGCTTGTCCAGGTCCGCATACCAGAGATTCAATCGCGTGTCGGTGTAAGCAATCTTCTTGCTGTCTGGCGACCAGGTCGGCCCGTAGAAAAACGAAGGTGGATTGCCGAGATTGATTTTGCGGACATCGCCCATTCCGTTCTGGGCACGCAAGTGCAGTGCGTACTCGCCGGACTCGTCCGAAAAATACGCAATCCATTTTCCGTCGGTAGACCAGGCCGGATCGCGGTCGGCCACACCGGGAGAATTCGTAATATTGCGAATGTCGCCCTTTTCCCCGGGGACCGTGAGAATTTCGCCGTGCGCTTCAAAAACGGCCCGAACGCCGCTGGGCGAGATCGCAGAACTGTTAATCTGTTTCGCGACCTTTTCGAAGTGCGGACGAACTTCCACCAGGTCCGCCGCGATGTGGACCTTCACGGGCTGGTGGTGGTGGCTCGCAAGATCGTAGAGGTGCAGCGAGCCGAATTGTTCGTACACGATGGCGCCCGGTCCTGCCTCCGCCGATTTGATGGGCAATCCGGTATTTTCGACAATCTGCGATTCCGCTTTTGACTTTGTGTCGTATGCAAAGAGCGTGTACGACCCATTGCGGTCGGACAGAAAATAGATCGTGTCTGCGACCCACATCGGATTGAAATCGTTCCAATCCTCGTGCGGAAGTTTCGTTACGCTGGAATCCGCCAGATCGGCGATCCAAATTCGAGGAGAAGTGCCGCCGCGATAATGGCTCCAATTTCCAAATGGCTGTGGCGTAGGACGGTAAGCTAAATATTTGCCGTCGGCGGAATAGGAACCTTCCCATCCGAGAGGCAGAGGAACTTTGGTCGGGAAGCCGCCCTCTACCGGGACAGTGAAGAGCGCCTGCGTGTTATTGGCGAAACTGTCGCGCGGCGAGGAAAACAGGATGTTCTTTCCGTCAGGAGTCCATCCCACGGCGACATCGGGGCCGGCGTGGAAAGTGACGCGGCGTGGCGTGCCGCCGTTCGCAGAGATCACGTACACATTCAACTTGCCATCGTATTCACCGGTGAAAGCGATCCACTGCCCGTCGGGCGAAAAATGTGGGCCGCGTTTGATTCCGGGACCCGCGGTGAGGCGGATCGCATTGCCTCCATCGCGACTCACTTTCCAGAGGTCGTCGCCGTACATGAAAGCGATATCGGTGCGGCTCAGCGTCGGCTGGCGCAGCAATAGCGGCTTATCGTCCTGTGCAAAAGATGCGGATGCGAAAGCCATGATCAGTATGGCGAGCGCGAGCACAAACTTCTTCATCGAAAGATCTCCTTGAAACGGCTGAATTCGCTTCCGGATGATACGCAGGCGCGGGCGCAGGGGTTTCAATTCTCGCTTAGACGCGCGCAAAGCCCGTCGGAATTGCGCATTTTAGCTGTTTTGCAAACCGGCGCGTGCGAAAAACAAATGGAAGGCAAGATAGCGAGCCCGGCTCTTGTGCAAAGACCTAGAAGCGCGACCGGCTCGCCCGAAAGAATTCGCGAAGCGTGGTGACATTAGGGCCGTAGGAACCGACGCGGCCGGCGTCTACCGGCAGACCGAGATACTCCGCTTGCTCGATGCTCAAGCCTGCCTCATCCAACTCGGCAAGGCTGTAGCCTTCGGTGGGCACCAAGCGGTTGCGGCGCGAAAGATCCACTGGGCGCGGCGGCCGGTGCGCGCTCCACCGTTTTCTGACAATCAGGAAAAAATCATCCCAGTCCCGTCTATTCCACATGCCCCTCTCCCACGCTCCCCGGCTTCAAGAACTTGGATGCACGGCGAGCGAATTCGGTAGCAGAAAGTTTCTGCCAACCTGCGATCGGTGTCCGGCGTTTACATCCCCCACGCCGTGCCGCTCCGGGGACGGGAGCGCTGCTGATAATAACCCCGGATGTAGTGGAAAGTCGCGCGCGATCATTTTATGTATCTAGTGAGTTATGGGATGCGGTGAAGCCCGATTATGTTGGGTTAGTGGTCGAGGCGCACCGGCTGAATGGACCTGGTATTATACTTTTGTGAAGTTAATGGACCATTTGTGCCGCGTGAAATCTGCATGAGCAACCCGATCATCGTCGTCCACTATCACGAGCTGTGGCTGAAAGGCCGCAACCGGCGATTTTTTCTGCGCAAACTGTGCACCGCCTTGCGCGTATCGCTGCAAGGTATCCCCGTCGAGCGTGTTGAGCAGCCAGGAGATCGCATCATCGTTTGGTTAGGGGACGGCGCGTCACTCAAGGAGGCCACCGAGCGTGTGGGGCGCGTCCAGGGCATCGCATTTTATGCCATCGCGCGCCCGGTCGAGCTGAAGATGGATTCGTTGTGCCAGGCGGCGTGGGAAGAAGTCAAGCCGCTGCAATTCGCGGATTTTGCGGTGCGAGCCAAACGCAGCGACAAATCATTTCCGCAGACCAGCATCGAGACGGAAGCCGCGATCGGCCGATACCTACTAGACCGGTTGCGCGCTCAAGGACGCAATGTGCGCGTGCGCCTGAATAATCCCGAGATGACCTGTTATGTGGAAATCGCGAAGAGAATGGCGCTGGTGTACGCGCGAAAAATTCCAGGCGTAGGAGGTCTGCCCGCGAACACCGCCGGGCGAATGATGTGCCTACTGTCCGGCGGATACGATTCGGCCGTAGCCGCGTATCAGATGATGAAGCGCGGCGCGCACCTGAGCTTCGTGCATTTCTATGGCACCGGTGCTCGGCCAGGAGAATCTTCACTGCACGTTGCCAGCGGGCTGGTGCGCCAGCTCGTGCCTTATCAGTTTCACGCCAAACTCTATCGCGTGCCCTTCGAAGCGATTCAGCGGGAAATTGTGCGGTATGCGCCGGAAAATTATCGCGTGCTCTTGTACCGGCGGATGATGTTGCGTATCGCGGAAGGACTGGCGAAGCGCGACCGCAGTCTCGCGCTAATCACCGGCGATAGCCTGGGACAGGTGGCGTCACAAACGCTGCGCAACCTGGTGGCGGTCGATGCGGCGTCGCGCATGGTGGTTTTTCGTCCGTTGGCAGGCACCGACAAACAGGAAATTGTCGCCATTGCCAGGAAAATTGGCACGTACGACATTTCTTCCGAACCGTTCCATGATTGCTGCCCAGTATTTTTGCCCCGACGGCCTGCGCTCTACGCTTCGGCGAACGAATTGGCAGAGGCGGAAGCGAAACTAGACGTGGCTGCACTGGCGACGCAAGGGATGCGCGGAACGACGCTCATGCGTTGCGAATATAAGGACGGAAAAATCGAGGAAGCGGAAACACAGATGAGAAGGGCATTCACAAAACAACAAACAGCCGCCGTGTAGATTTGCACCGCATCAAAAAAAAGAGAGCCAAAAAAAGGCGCGAAAAAACTCGCGCCCGTTGAACTAGCAAACTCGCTGACTTGAATTAACGATCGCGTCCGCCCCCACCGCCGTAGCCACCGCGCCCTCCCCGACCGCCACCGCCGCCGCCTCCGCCATGGCCGCCGCGCCCGCCACCGCCTCCACCACCATGACCTCCGCCGTGGCCTCCTCGTCCGCCGCCACCACCGCCTCCGCCTTCGCGTTGAGGTCGAGCTTCATTCACCACTAGCGCGCGGCCAAGGAAATCCTTGCCGTTCAGCGCTTGAATGGCTTTTTCTGCATCCGCGTCGTTGCCAATTTCCGCAAAGCCGAATCCCCGAGGTTGCCCGGTAAAACGATCCCGCAAAAGGGTCAACGAATCCGGTTGCACTCCGATTTCCGAAAACAGCGCCGCTATCTGCTCTTCTGTAGCCTTGAACGACAGATTTCCCACGTACAATTTCTTCACGGTCGTTCTCCTTATGCCCCCGGCCAGCGCCGAGGCGCAGAACACGAGGCTGAAGAGACAGGATCTCGGCCGCACGCGGCCCTGCGTAGGTTGGCCACACCCGGCTGAAGCGAGCGCTCCAGCAGCTCAGGAGCATCTTGCTGCCAACTGACCCCGGCAGTCAACCACACGGACCCCGGAGATTGGCCGACTGGCAAATTTGCAGCAGCTACGTGCGATAGCTTGCGTTGATGTGTATGTATTCCGAGGTGAAATCACAGGTCCAAACGCGTGCGTGACCGCGGCCGGAGCGCAGGTCAACCACGATGGGTACATACTTCGCGAGCATTTTGTGGTGCGCGATGCGTTCGTCGAATGGATTTTCGCGCCCGCGGCGGCAGACTTTAAGACCAGCGAGCGTAATGTCTGCGCGTTCGAAATCGAAGGCCACACCGGCGCGCCCCGCGGCAGCCAGAATACGTCCCCAGTTGGGATCGGCGCCCGCCAGAGCCGTCTTCACCAGCGGTGAATTTGCGATCGTGAGCGCGATTTGCTTGGCAGCACGATCCGAGGGCGCACCTCGCACTTCCACTTCGATCACGCGCTGCGCGCCTTCGCCATCCGCGACGATCTGCAGGGCCAGCGACTTGCAGACGCTTTCCAGAGCTGCGCGGAATTTCTTCCAGTCGTCATTCTCGCGAGTAATGGCAAGCGCGCCAGATGCGCCATTGGCCAGCAGCGTGACTGTGTCGTTAGTGGAAGTGTCGCCGTCGACCGTGATGGCGTTGAACGTGGTGGCGACGGTGGAGCGCAGGGCACGCGCGAGCATCGCGGGAGAAATGGCCGCATCGGTGGCGATGAACGCCAGCATGGTGGCCATATTGGGATGAATCATTCCCGCACCTTTGGTGCATCCCGCGATGCGCACCTGTTTGCCGCTCACTCGGCATTTTGCGGACGCCCATTTGGGATGGGTATCGGTGGTCATGATGGCGCGCGCGAACAGCTCGAAAGCGCCGGCAGAGGATTTCCGCGCGCGCACGAGCTGCGGCACGGCGTTCACGATTTTTTGCCAGCGCAACGGTACTCCGATGACGCCGGTGGAGCAGACCAGGATTTGCGAAGGGTCCAAGCGGCCCAATTCTCTCGCAACTTTCAGCGTCGTCGCGGCAGCGGCGCCCAAACCTTCGGAGCCCGTGCAGCAATTCGCGTTGCCGGAATTCACGATCACGCCGCGCATGCGCCTTTTGGATTTCCGCAGATTTAACTGCGAGGCAATCACCGGCGCCGCCTTGACGCGATTGGTGGTGAAGACGGCGGCAGCGGACGCTGGTGTTTCGCTGACAAGGATCGCGAGGTCGAGTTTGGTTTTCTTCAAGCCGCAGTGGGTGGCGGCGAAGGTAAACCCCCGTGGGAGAAGCGAATTCGTAAGGCGTATGGGCATTGTGTCCTAGCAGACCGGAACCGGAGAGGTCTCACTGAGCACCGGGAACATAACGCGCTCGGGAATGACTGTGGCGACGACCGCTACAAGCCTGCACGATCGCTGCTTTGGGCATGTGCGGCAATCGCGCTCGATTTTTTCAGTGAGGGAGTGTCGCCAAGCCGCAACGAACCCCTGTTGCTCAAAAAACTGTGGCGCGTGTGTGACGCCGAAAACGCGCGCAATACCGCGACGCCGCGCTTCGAGTAGTGCGAATTCGACCAAATTCGCGCCCAGGCCTTCGCCGCGGCGTTCAGGGCTGATGGCGACCGACCGAATTTCCGCAAGGTCTGTGCCGTAACTTTCGAGCGAAAGGCAACCGACGATCTGCCGTTTTTCTTCTAAGACCAGAAAATGGCTAATATTGCGTCGGATCTCTTCCTCCGCACGGGGTAGCAACAACCCTTTCTCGGCGTAATGCGCGACGACCTGATGAATCGCTCCAGCGTCCTTGATTTGTGCGCAGCGCGTTTTCACGAGTTCTCCGCGAGTTTCGCGATGCGCACTTTGAAATCCTGCAGCGCGGACCGAACGGCGCCAGGCGCCGTGCCACCTTGAATTCCCCGTCGTGCAAGCGCGGACTCGAGGGTAAGCGCTGTGTCCAGGCTCGGACCGAACGCGGGCGAAAATTCCTTCAGACGTTCCATCGGCATTTCACGAATGGACTTGCCCTCCTGCTCGGCCGCGCGCAGCACCTTTCCCACGATTTCATGGGCTTCGCGAAAAGGCACGCCGAAAGTCACTAGGTAATCCGCGACTTCCGTGGCGACGAGCGCGGGGTCTTGCGCCGCCGCGCGGAGATGATCTTCGCGGAAACCAGTGGCGGCGAGAGTGGCCGCGGCGATTTGCGTCATCGCCAGCGCCTGATCGTGTGCGCTGAATAGCGCCTCCTTATCTTCCTGCAAATCGCGTTGGTAACTCGAAGGAAGCCCCTTGCAGGTGGTCAGCAGCGCTACCAGCGACCCATAGATTCGTCCGGTCTTGCCGCGAATCAATTCCCAGGCGTCGGGATTTTTCTTTTGGGGCATCAAGCTGCTGCCGGTGGAAAATTCATCGGGCAATTCGACGAAGCCGAATTCGGGCGATGCAAATAGCACAAAGTCTTCCGCGAGCCGCGAAAGATGCATCGCTAAAGTCGAAAGCGCAAAAAGGTATTCGAGAGCGAAATCGCGGTCGCTGACGGCATCCAGGCTATTGGCGGTGATTTGTGAAAATCCCAAATCGCGCGCGAGGGCGTTACGGTCGAGAGGAAAAGCGCAGCCCGCGAGTGCGCCCGATCCCAAAGGGCACGCATCGGCGCGAGCAGCAGCCGCGGCAATGCGTTCGGCATCGCGGTAAAAAGCTTCGCCGTGTGCAAGAAGCCAATGTGCGAGAAGAAGCGGCTGCGCGTGTTGCATATGCGTAGTGCCGGGCATGGGAACGCGCAGGTTGTTTTCGGCCTGGGTCACGACCGCGCTTTCCAGCATGGCAATCGCGCGGCGCAATTCTCGCGCAGCGTCTTTCACGTACATGCGAAATTCGGTCGCAACCATCTCATTGCGGCTGCGGCCGGTATGAAGCTTGGCTCCCAGGGGCCCCAGTTTTTCAATCAGCGCGGCTTCGACGAAGTGATGAACGTCTTCGGCCTTGGAGTTTGCGAGCCATGCGGCATCGGATTGCGCGCGCGCCGCAATCTCGTCTAGCGCTGTGGCGATTTTGTGTCCCTCGTCCTGCGTGAGAATTCCCGCCGCCACGATGGCTCGTGTCCACGCGCGATCAAGCGACAACTCCTGAGGCAGCATGCGCTGGTCGAAGGTCCAGGAGCGCTCGAATTCGTAGAACGACGCGTCGGGGCCGCGTTCAAAAAGGCCACCCCACATCTTCTGTTCGCGCGGAGCAGTCATCAGGCATTGGCCTTCTGCGGCGCTTTCTTGGGTTCGACGACGGCAGCTTCCTGTGGCACCGTGATGGGAAGTGCGAAAAGATTGATGAAGCCTTCGGCGTCTTTGGGGTTATAGCCGGTCATCGTGAAGCTCGCAAGATTCGTGCGATACAGCGAATAGGGCGAAACGCGCGAAGCGACGGTGACATTGCCTCTTGAAAGCGTGAGCGAAACCGAGCCAGTGACGCGACGCTGGGCGCTGGTGAAAAATGCGTCGAGGGCTTCGCGCAACGGAGTGAACCACATGCCGTAGTACACCATTTCGGCGTAGCGCAGCGAGAGGACCTGCTGATAGTGCGCGGTTTCGCGGTCGAGCGCGAGCGATTCGAGTTCGCGATGCGCGGTGACAAGCAAAGTTCCGCCGGGCGTTTCATATGCCCCGCGCGATTTGATGCCGACCAGGCGGTTTTCGACGATGTCCATTCGTCCGACGCCATTCGCCGCGGCGATTTCATTCAGCTTGTCGAGCAGCGCCATGGGAGCGAGGCTTTTGCCATTCACCGATACCGGAGTACCGCCTTCGAAACCGATTTCGACGGTTGTGGGTTGCTCGGGCGCTTCCGCCGGCGAGACGACCCATTGCCACATCGCCTCATCGGGTGCGTTGGCAGGATCTTCGAGCACACCACCTTCGTGACTCAAGTGCCAGATGTTGCGGTCGCGGCTGTAAATGTTCTTCGTGGTCTGCTCGACCGGAATATCGTGTGCGCGCGCGTAGTCAATCGCTTCTTCGCGCGAGACGATGCTCCATTCGCGCCACGGAGCGATAATTTGCAAGTCAGGAGCAAGTGCCTTGGCCGCCAACTCGAAGCGCACCTGATCGTTTCCCTTGCCGGTGCAACCGTGCGCGAGTGCGTCCGCGCCAAGCTTTTTGGCCAGTTGCACCTGGCGTTGCGCGAGAAGGGGCCGCGCGAAGGAAGTGCCCAGCAAGTACTTGTGTTCGTAAACGGCTCCCGCGCGCAATGTGGGCCAAATGTAGCCAGTGATAAATTCTTCGCGAAGATCCTCAACGTATGCGGAGCTCGCACCGGTGGCGAGAGCTTTTTTTCGCGCCGCCTCGAGATCTTCCTGCTGGCCCAGATCGCCGATCATGGCGATCACTTCGCAACCGCCGTAATTTTCCTTGAGCCACGGAATAATGATGGAGGTATCCAGACCTCCGGAATATGCAAGTACGACTTTCTTCGGCAATTCGTTCTCCTTGATTCGCTGCTAAATTAGTTGAGTAGCGTCAGCAGAATGGCTTTCTGCACGTGCAGACGGTTTTCGGCCTGCTCGAAAACGATCGAACGCGGCGAATCCATTACGCCTTCGCTGACTTCCGAACCGCGATGCGCGGGCAGGCAGTGCATGAAGATCGCATCGGGCGCGGCATGCGAGAAAAGATCGTCGTTGACCTGATACCCGGCAAAAGCGGCATCACGCACGGCGGACTCGGCCTCCTGCCCCATGCTCGTCCACACGTCCGTGTAGATCGCCTGTACGCCCGTCACGGCTTCCTCCGGCGAACGCAGGATTTCGATCTTGCTCCGCGTTTCACGCGCGACACGCTTGGCTTCGGCGACGATGCTCGGATCAGGTTCGTATCCGGCGGGAGTCGCGATGCGCAGGTGAGCGCCCGTGCGCGCGCCAACGCTGAGCAACGAGTGGCAGGTGTTATTGCCGTCGCCGACATAAGCGAGCTTAAGGCCGCGCAGATTACCGAAGCGTTCCTCGAGTGTGAAGAAATCGCAAAACGCCTGGCACGGGTGAAAGAGGTCAGACAGCGCGTTGATCACGGGAATGTTCGCATTTGTGGCGAGCTGGTCGAGCGAGTCCTGCTTGAACACGCGTGCAACGATACCGTGGACCCAGCGTTCAAGGCTCTTCGCGACATCAGGAATGTGCTCGCGTTCGCCCAGATGGGTGACGGTGTGGTCGAGAAAGACCGAAGAGCCGCCAAGACTGGCGATCCCCACTTCGAAGGTGACGCGCGTGCGCAGCGACGGCTTTTCGAAAATCAG
>DATEVZ010000286.1:0-2326 GCA_035258265.1 Candidatus Acidiferrales bacterium | reverse complement strand
TCGATGACATCGTCGGCATCGTCATGGCGCGCGACATGCTCGAAGTCCCCGATCGCGACGCCGCGCATCGTACCGTGCGCGAGTTGATGCGTCCCGCCTTGTTCGTGCCCGAAACAAAGTTCGGCTCCGAATTATTAAAGGAAATGCAACGTAAAAATCAGCAGATGGCCATCGTGATTGATGAATATGGATTGATGGCAGGCGTCGTCACGGTGGAAGATCTGGTGGAAGAAATCGTGGGCGAAATCGGCGAAGAAGACCGCACGCCGGCTCCCGATGTAGTCCGCGAGGCCAGTGGCGCGCTCATAATGCGCGGTAGCGTTCAACTCGACAAGGTCAACGAACTCTTTGGCGTCCAACTCGACGCCAGCATGCAACATTCCGCCGCCACCACCATCGCCGGCCTGCTGAATAGCGTCGCCGGCCACGTTCCTCGAACCGGCGAAACCGTAGACGCCGACGGCCTGCGCTTCGAGGTTCTCGAAGCGAACCAGCGCAAAGTTCTCCGCGTCCGCGCCAGACCCGTGCCGTCGGCGGCCGCCTCATCCGCTGGCACTGTCTAATACGCCGATTCCGTGTCCATAAACGGCTCGGGCCCGCCTGCGGCGAGCCCGAACGAGCCTACTCAGATGCGCTGGTTAGCGAAGCCCGGAGACTATCCGTGCGCCGCCATCTTTGCGAAAAATGCGGTGGCGCGCTTGTCGATTTCCTCTGGCGTCAAATCTTCCACGTGAGTTGCTACTCCCCACTGGTGCCCGAAGGGATCGGTTAATTTGCCGAAGCGGTCGCCCCAGAATTGATTTTCCAGCGGCATTTCCACTTTGGCTCCTGCTTTCACCGCGCTGTCAAATGTCTTGTCCGCGTCCTCAACATACAGAAACAAGTAGATTCTCGGCGTTCCTGAAGTGCTTCCGGCCATCGGTCCCATCTCGTCATTCAGAAATATGACGGAATCACCGATACGCAATTCCGCGTGCGAGATTTTGCCGTCGGGCGATGGCATCCGCATGATTTCCTGCGCATTGAACGCCTTCTTGTAAAAATCAATTGCGCGGGCTGCGTCCTTGCAGGTCAACGACGGACTGATCGTATGGTATCCCTCAGGGATTGCTCTTACGTTGTGAGCCATGGAAGGCCTCCTCTTTAGGCTTGAATGTGGCCGTGCAGTGTGTTGCGCGGATTGCCCCGCTGTCCGCAGCCAGATAGCTCTGGCTCACTGCAAGCGAAGTCGAGCATACAACGATGCACTCCGAAGTCAAGATTTCATAGCTGTCGCGAGCTCGTTGACGATTTATTCTTCGCGCGTTCATGCGACCGTAACGTGGGAGGCCAAGCCGGCGAGCTAGGTCCACGTCACTGGCACCATTTCTCCTTGACCTCTCTCTGTTTCCGTCTCGGTGTTCTCAACACACTCAGCCCGGCGAGCCCTGCTCCGTGCTTCCTTGCCTCTCCGCCTCCTGCTTCATTTCCTAGCTGCCTCTTAAAGGCGTACAATTCTCCTATCCATGCCCTTCAAGTCTGGCTTCGTTGCGATTATCGGCCGCCCCAACGCGGGCAAATCCACGCTCGTCAACACTCTTGTGGGCCAGAAAGTCGCCATCGTCTCGTCCAAGCCTCAGACGACGCGCAACCGCATCCAGGGCATTTTGAATCGTGACGACGCGCAAATCGTCCTGGTGGATACGCCGGGAATTCACCGGCCGGAGAATGTCCTTAGCCGCATGATGATGGACGAACTTCAGCACGCCCTGGAAGGAATTGACATCCTCTGCCTCATCGCCGACGCCTCGGCCGATTTCGGCCCCGGCGACAGATTCTCGATCCAGTGGATTCAGCGCTTTCGCGGCCCGGTGTATCTGCTGCTCAACAAAGTGGACCGCATCGCCAAACCGCTGCTGCTTCCGATGATCGAGCGTTACAGCAAAGAATTCGAGTTCGCCGAAGTTTTTCCGATCTCCGCGCTCACTGGCGCCGGCTGTTTCGACTTGGTCAGTTCCTGGCTCACGCGCCTGCCGGAAGCCCCGCCGCATTTTCCCACCGATCAGTTCACCGACCAGCCCGAGCGTTTCTTGGCCGCCGAAATTGTGCGCGAAAAGGCGATCCTGGCCACGCGCGACGAAGTG
The DNA here is from genome assembly GCA_035258265.1 of Candidatus Acidiferrales bacterium. Lineage (GTDB taxonomy): Bacteria > Acidobacteriota > Terriglobia > Acidiferrales > UBA7541 > Palsa-295. Next base: position 203 of record DATEVZ010000286.1, on the reverse strand, counting down.
CCGCACGCCATCGCCGTGCTCGTGGATAATTTCGAGGAAACGCCGAAGCTTCTGCGCATCCGCGCGACCATGTACGTCGAACGCGACGGGCAAAAGGGAATCCTGATAGGGAAGAGCGGAGAAGCCATCAAGAAAATCGGCACTGCCGCGCGCAAAGAGCTCGAATCAATCCTAGGTGCGAAAATCTTCCTCGAACTCTTTGT
>DATEVZ010000285.1:0-5278 GCA_035258265.1 Candidatus Acidiferrales bacterium | reverse complement strand
TAGCGAGCCGACGCGCGCGTATTCGCGGGTGGCACTGTGGGCCAAGGCGTTTCATCCGCCGCGCCCCGAGCCATTGCAACTCAGCGCGTCGGCGATTGACGCGTACGATCGCTGCCCGATGCGGTACATGTTTCGTTACGTATGGAGCATTCGCGGCGGGGCGCATGCGATGGCTACTTTCGGCAACGTGATGCACACGACCATCAAGGAATTTGTCAGCGAAATCGGTAAGCGGCGAAAGATTCCGTTTGCTGAGGTGTCGGCAATCTACGACCGCGAGTGGTCGACGGCGGGATTCATTGACGACTATCACGAAGAGGAATACCGCAAGGCGGGGCGCGAACAACTGGAAGCGTTTCATCGAGCTTACACGAGCGCACCGGCTGATGTGCTGTACCAGGAAAAGACATTCGAGCTGCCGCTGGAGCACGACGTGATCGTTACTGGGCGCATGGATCAGGTGAATCGCATCGAGAGCGACAAGGTCGAGATCGTTGATTACAAAACCGGGAAGCCGAAGGATGAAAAAAACGCGGCGAAAGACTTGCAGCTCGGCGTGTATGCGCTGGCGGCGCGGGAGGTGCTCGATCTCGATCCGGCGCGGCTCGTCTTTTATAACCTGATGACAAACGAAGCGGTGGCTTCCACTCGGGATGCCAAAGCGCTGAAGGAAACGAAGGAGAAAATCGCGGAGGTGGCGGATCTGATTCGCGGGCAGGAATTTTCCCCAAAGCCAGGGTATGGCTGCCGTTTCTGCGATTACAAGCCGCTGTGTCCCGCGCACGAGCAATTGATCTCGATTCGGCCGCGACGCAGTGTGGAGAATCTGAAGGAAGACGTGGAGAAACCGGCCTGACGCCGTTCATCGTTCAGGACAAGCCAGCGCTATAAATAAAAGGGGCGTCCGACAAAATGGACGCCCCTTTTTTATTTCTGGATCGGGCTTCGCTGTAAAACGAAACCCGAGATGGTTCCGCGCATGAACTACTGTGGAACTTTCTCCCGGCGATTCAGCCGCGCCGTAACTTCTGGCGCGCTCAAACCGCTTCGTCAATCTATAAAGGCGCGAGCGAATGAAGTCAAGAAGAAAAACTTTTTGGGTGATGCGATTTAGAAAGCATATCGAGCCGCGTGCAACACGCGTTGCGAAACATTCCGATATATTTAATGCAGGCCGCTCTGGTAATAGCCCTGTCGCGCGCTGACGTCAAGATCCGGACGGCGCACGCGGACTTCGATGCTGTGATAATCCTTGGTGCGATCGGTATCTTGCGGCTGGAACGTGAGCGTGTACTGATTGCGAGCCTGTTCCGTGACGGAAGCGTAGAGGTTTTCAAGGCCGCGATCATTGCTGGAGTAAAAAGTATCGCCGCCGGTCGCTGTCGCATATTTTTCGAGCCGCGTGCTTTGCTTCTGCAGCAGCGCGTGGCCGACAGAAATGGAATAGACCGAGATATCGTACTTGAGCAGGAGCTGCACAGTCTGGTCCAGGCTGTGCGAATTCTCGTGCGAATTGTTTCCGTCGGAAATCAAAAAGATGATCTTGCGGCGATCACGCCCGCGGCCTTTGAGCATTTCGCCCGCGGCGTAAACGGCATCATCCAGATTTTTGGATTCCTTCGGTTGTTGGATGCCGCCGGTCGTTGGCGCGCCGGTTTCCAGCGAACGTCCATTGGCAGTCGCACCGGAGGTTAAAGGACCGCCGAGGGGAGAGCCAGGATAACGGGAGCCCAGATCCAGGCGCTTGAGTTTGGTAAAAAGCTGATCGTTGTTGAACGAAAAATCCGCGACGGTATTGGGAAACTCTTCGTAGGTCACGAGCGCGACTTCATCGTTCGGCCCGAAGCCGCCGGAAATCGCGGTAAGGCTCTTCTGTACTTGTTGGGCTGACTTGATGGAGAGGTCGTTGTCGATTAGAACCACGGCCGAAAGCGGATACGGATCGGAAGTGAAATAGATAACCTGCTGCTCCACGTTGTCGCAGAAAACGCGAAACTCCGTCTGTTGCAGGTCGCCGATCAAGGCGCCGTCGCGATTTTTCACGGTTACCGGAACGATCACAAGGTTGGTACGGCTTACGATCTTGGAGCGCGTGTCCGACCGTTGATTCGGATTCTGCGACTGCCCCGTTTGCGGCTGCGGCGTTTGGGTATTGGGTGCCTGCTGACCGGGCGTTGGTGCCGGAGTGCCGGGCTGTACTGGCGGGGGCAATTGCCCCGGCTGAACAGGAGGCTTGTTTTGCTGCTGACCGTTCGGAGAAGCTGGTATTTGAGGCCACGCGGAATTGGCAGCAAAAAGGAATACAATACCCAGCGTCAGGGTTAATTGCGTCATCGAGATTTTCTCGTTTCGTGCCCAACGGCACGGCTGCGCTCTTGCGCTCATGTTGCGCACCCGGCCGCTGCAAGCGAACATCCGCTGGCGCGCCTGATGCATCGTACCAAACGCGTTCAACCTCAGGGAGATTATACAATGCGGCTGACCAGTCTCGCGGCAGGCATTTTTGCGGTGGCCATAACGGGATATGTGGGCGTGACAACAGTGGCACCCGCAAAGGGAGCGGGAACGCAGGATTCGGCGTCCACGCAAACGTTGGTTTCCGGTGACTATTCCACTGATCCTAGCGCCCGAGCTGCGAACGGCTTTCGGCAACCGATTGAATTGTCGCAGTCGAATCAACAACAGGAGCCGCAAGGTCAAGGCCCCCTGCGGGTGCAGACAACGATCGTCAACGTCTTCGCCACCGCGCGCGATAAACGCCACGCCATCGTCACCGACCTCACCAAAGATGATTTCAAGATTCTGGAAGACGGGGTCGAGCAGAAAGTCGCTTTCTTTTCGAAGGAAGTGAACATGCCGATCACGCTGGGTCTGCTGATCGACACCAGCGCCAGCATGGACCGCATGATTGAAGCCGAGCAGGATGCCGCTTCGCGATTCCTGAGGGAAGTGATGCGCCCGAAGGACGAAGCCATGGTGATTACCTTCGACTTCGACGTGGACCTGCTGGCTGACTTTACGCAGGACACTTCGGTGCTCGCTAGCGCCATTCGCCGCGCGCGAGTCAACTCGGTGGGCGGAGGCGGTGTGGTTACTCCGGGAACGATACCGCAGGGCAATTCCGGTGGCACCGATCTTTACGACGCCATCTATCTCGCCTGTCACGACGAACTCGCCAGCGAAGCCGGCCGCAAAGGGGTAATCATTTTGACGGATGCGGAAGATACCGGGAGCAAGTTAAGACTACAGGATGCGATCGAGGCTGCGCAGCGAGCCGACGCCGTTGTCCACGTGCTTCTGATTTCGGACCGGATGGCGACATTCGGGACCGGACCGGGCGTCGCGCGAAAGATGGCCGAGGATACCGGCGGACGAGTGATTGACGTGCACAACGAGAAGTCGCTGGAAAAGGCGTTCGATGAGATTTCAGAGGAACTGCGTTCGCAGTACGTGCTTGGCTACTATCCGACGAACATCAAGCGCGACGGCACTTTCCGCAAGATTCAAGTTAGCGTGACGCGGCCGGATGTGAAGCTCCTGGCCCGACGCGGATACTACGCGCCTTACAAGTAGCTGGGGGAGTTTCCGCCGCTCGCCGCACCTTCCGTTGCATCCACCGAATCTACCGCAGAGACGCAGAGTCCGCAGCCTATATCTGCTAAAAAATACTTACTTGCTCGGCGCTAGCGGTGACGTCGGAGATGTAGCGTAATAGCCTTTGCGTGTCCTGACGTTCAGGCCTTTGCGGTCGGTCTGCACTTCAATTTTGTGGTACTGCCCTGTGGATTGCACGTTCGTTGGCGAATAGGCAATGAAGTACTGGCTGCGCAACTCGGTTCCGATATCCACGAATGATTGCGCGAGGTCGTCCACTTTATAGGGATAGAAGACGCGCCCGCCGCTCTGGTCTGCAAACTGTTCCAGAACTTTGTCACCACCCTCGACGTGCATCTTGCGCGGCTTGTCACCGTCAATTGCGAGCCAATCCGTGTTGGTGCTGATGCAATAGATGGCGGCCTCGGCACGAATGGCCGCTTCCACAGATTCGCTCAGGGCGTGATCGCTTAGGTTATCGTCGCCGTCGCTGATCACCACCAGCACGCGGCGGACTTCGGGGTTCACTTTGGGCAACGGAGAACGCGAAAGCTTTTCGGCGGCCAGATAGATCGCGTCGTTCAGCGCGGTGCCGCCGCCGGCGCGCTGCTTGCGAATGGCATCGGTGAGCAACGCGAGGTCGCCGGTGTAGTCCTGAATGACCTCGGGCTCGTTGTCGAAAGTCATCAGGAAGGCCTGGTCCTGGTTTCTGCGGATGACGTGCTGCAGGAAATCCATGGCGGCATCCTTTTCGAATTCCAGGCGGGGGCGAATGCTATTGGAAGTGTCCAGCAGGATCCCGATGCGCAGAGGTAGGTCCGTGTCGCGTCCAAAGTAGCGGATTTCCTGCGGCGTGCCGTCTTCCAGAATTTTGAAATCGCTCTGGTCGAGATCGGTGATGAAGTTACGATGGCGGTCCATCACGGTAGCGACCAAATGCACCAGGCCGGTGGTCGAGATGATGGGGGGCGTCTTGCCTTGTTGCGGCTCCCCCGCGGAAGCACCGGGAGGCTGAGTCTTGTTTTGCGCGCCGCCGGGCTCGGCGGGAGCAGCGGCCGGAGGCGGAGTTGGCTGTGGAGTTTGCTGAGCTTGCGAGCGGCTACCGAAAATCGCGACCAGCGCTGCAAGTACGACGATGAAGCGCGATGCTTTCACGCCAAACATCATAGGTAATCCTTCAAGGCAGCGTCAATTGAACTGTCGCTTGCGGCTCCGACCGCGCCCGCAGCCGATTTCGTCGCTTGGCCGAGCTTGTGCACGTACCTTAGCAATTCTTCCGGCAGCGGCGCACGAAATTCCATGTGCTTGCCCGTTCGGGGGTGTGTAAATGCGATGCGCGCTGCGTGAAGATAGTTGCGCCCGAGCGCTGGCAGCAATTCGCGGCCAATGCGCTCTTGATGCGGCGCGCCGTAGAGCGTGTCACCCACCACCGGGAATCCGAGTGCGGAAAAATGGACGCGGATTTGGTGCGTGCGGCCGGTGTGCAGATCAGCTTCGATGAGCGAGAAATTGCCAAGACGCTGGCGCAAGCGCCAATCCGTGCGGGCTTCGCGGCCTTCACTGCGGCGGCTGGTCATGCGCGAACGGCGGCGCAGATCGCGCGCTACAGGCAATTCGATAATTCCTCTAGCGCCCTTCACCACGCCGTGGAGCAGCGCGACATATGTTTTCTGCACACGGCGAT
>DATEVZ010000284.1:0-7875 GCA_035258265.1 Candidatus Acidiferrales bacterium | reverse complement strand
CGGCGGAGTAATAGAGTTTAGCGAGCTGCGAATACGTGGCTGCGTAAGTAGGGTCCATCGCAATCGCCTGATTCAGCAGCGCGAGCGAGCCGGCGAAGTCGTTCTTCATGGCCAGTTCATCCGCTTGCTGAACAAGATGCTTGGCCCGCGTCTTATTTTCATTGGTGCTGCGATCGTTCTGTGAGGACTTCTCGAACGCGGCGAGCGTCTCCTGCGCTTTATTGTCTTGACCGGCGCAGCGGTAGGCGCGGGAGAGCAAGAACAGCGTCTCGGAATCGGGCGACTGCGACTGCGATCCTGATTGCGAGAGCGGTTCCAGGGCATCGACGGCCTTGGCGCAGCGTTTCTTGGCTTCATCGCCCGCCGCTGCTGCCGGCGCACGGACCAGTATTTTTGCAAGCAACACGCGGCCGCGCGGATTTTCCGGCTGCAACTCGACGACTTTTTGCGCGTCGATAAGCGCCAGCGAATCCTGGTCATGGTCTGAATAGATTTCCGCGCGCGTGTAATGGGCCAGCGCATTCTTCGGATCGCGCGCCAGGAGTTTCGCGATCTGCGCCAGCGCATTGGTTGCGTCGCCTTTGGCCTTGTAGGCGACAGCCAATCTGTTGCGCGCGTCCACATCGGCGGGATCAAGCGCCAGCGCCGCGTTCAAGTGTGTAATGGCCGCATCGTACGTTTGCAGCTCGATGTCGAGATCGCCAAAAACGACGAGCGGTGCCGCATTTTTAGGATGCTCGCGGCGCGCTTGCTCCAGAATCCTTTTGGCCTCATCGAAATTATGTACACCGCGATAGGCCTGCGCCAGACCGACTTCGGCCTTCACGTTGTGCGGCGCGAGGCGCAAGGCTTCTTGATAGCTGGCGATCGCGTCCGGGAATTTTCGTGTGGCCGTCTCCGCGCGGCCTTGCTCGATTAAGAATTCAACTTGCGCTGCCGGACGCTGCCCCTGCGCGAATAATTGCGAGCCAGCAGGTAGGAGGAACGGCGCAAGTGCGACCACAAGGAAAGCGGTGCGGTAGAGCGAATTGCCGCAGAAAATATGAAGCAGCTTTAGTTCCGACACGCGTTGATGCACTGCAAACATTCGCGGATTATAACATCCGGTAATGACTCGGCCCGCTTCGGGAAGCGGCGATTCGGCGCAAAATCGCCGTTTTTGCTTGACTCACACGAAGCGGAGAACTATAAGCAGCGTCGGCGTCACCGGTGCCCCTTCCGCCCAAATTGATCCAGGGAAGTGAGTTTCCGTTCATCAGAATTATCGTCACAAAACCAGGGGAGTTGCCAGAGACATGCGTCTACGAACCGTTTTTCCGCTCGTTGCTGTCGTCGTATTCGCCTTCACCACGCCCGCGCAGGCGAAGCGAAAAGTAATCATTGACCAGGACGCGCGCGGCGCGGCCACGACCGACCAGCAATCCATTTTGATGTTCTTGCAATCGCCAAACGTGGAAACGCTGGGCATCACAGTGGTCAGCGGCGATATGTGGCGCGACGAAGAAGTGGCGCACACGCTGCGTATGCTCGAGCTTACCGGCCACACGGATATTCCCGTTTATCCCGGCGCCGTGTATCCGCTGATCAATCGCATGGAAATGATCGAGCGGTGGGAAAAACTTTACGGCACAGTGCACTATCAAGGCGCGTGGAACGGCCACCGCCCCGGCATGAATCTGGGTGACGGCCTGCGCGGCAGGTACCATCTGCCGTTTGAAGTTCCCGATCTGCCGGAAGGAAATCCCACGCTGAAGGCGCAGACCGAAGACGCGGCGCATTTCATCATTCGCATGGTTCACAAATTTCCGCACGAAGTCACGATTTACGCCGGCGGGCCTATGACAGACATCGCGCAGACCATCAGCCTCGATCCCGCAGTTTCCGAGTTGGCGCAAGAACTGGTAGTGATGGGCGGCAGCATCGCCCCGGTCGTGCCGCACGACTGGATCGCGGAAAATCGCCGCGAGTTCAATTTCTGGTGGGACCCGGAGGCCGTACACATCGTGCTCACTTCGCCGTGGCACAAGATCACGATTACCACGGTAGACATCTCGGTGAAAACGCGCATGACCAAGGAATTGATCGCGGAGATTGCCAAATCCACAAGCCCTGCTTCGGAATATCTCGCGAAATATGCCGATGAGGAATACATGTGGGACGAACTGGCAGTGGCCGGCTGGCTGGATCCCAGCGTAATCACTCAGCAGACACAATATTTCATGGACATAGACATCTCGCATACGGCAGGCTACGGAAACGTGCTCGTGTGGACTTCCGGCGCGCAGCCGGGACTGGGCGAACAGCTCGTCAACATTCCCGAAGAGCTGAACCAAGAAAAGTTCTACAAGATGTTTATTGATCTGATGGCGCTGCCGCCTTCGAGCACGCATCCATCGGCAGCCGCAGCGGGGGCGAATTAGAAAGAATCGAGGCCAAATTCAATATGACTGCAAAAGTGGACGTCGTCGGAATCGGCAGCTGCACGGTGGATTATTTTGCCATCGTGCCGCGCCTGCTCGGTCCGGAAGAAAAAATCAATGCCACGCGTATGGAAATCCACGCCGGAGGCGTGACGGCCAACAATTTGACGCAGGTTGCGCGCCTCGGCGCGAGCACCGGCTGGCTGGGACTGATCGGCGACGACGAAAACGGCCGCATCATTCAGAAGGCGTTCACCGAAGATCACGTAGATCTTTCAGGCATCGAGGTGGTGAAAGGCGAACATTCTTCGCTCACCTGGATTCCCGTGGATGTGGCCGGCGAGCGTTGTATCTATATGTTTCCTAACGTCACGGGAAAGATTTCCGTCCATCAGGTTCTTACGCGCTTCGCGCAAAACATTCAGGGGGCCAAACATTTCCATACCGAAGCTTCGCAGCTTCCCATCGCGCCGGTGAAACAAGCTATGCATGTGGCACACGACGCCAATGTACGAGTCCTGTTCGATCTGGACGTAGCGCCGAGTTTTTTTGCAGCCGCGAATCTTGGCACGCAGGATGAACTTTGCAGCGCGCTGCGCCTGGCGGATGTGCTGAAACCCTGCAAAGCGGCGGCGCGCGAGATGACTGGCGAAGCAGATTACGAAAAGATTGCGAAGGCCATGCTCGGCCTCGGTCCAAAGATCGTCGCGCTGACACTTGGCGCGGACGGCTGCATCATCGCCAGTTCCGAGAAGATCACGCACGTTCCGGCATTGAAAGTGGAAGTGGTAGACACTACGGGCGCGGGCGACGCGTTTATGGGTGGTCTGTCGTTTGGTCTGCTGCAGGGTTGGGACCTCGAGCGCGTGGGATTGTTTGCGAACGCTTGCGCGGCTCTGTGCTGCACGAAGGTCGGGGCGCGCGCGATGTCCAAGCGCAACGAAGTAATGACTTTGATCAAGGCGCAAGCGTCGAAAGGCGCGAGTGCGTTTTAAACAGAATTGCAGGTCGTCACGGAAGGAAGGCGCATTCTCGTTCGTTGCGCCGGCGGCAAGCCCGACACGGTAACGTCATTCTGAGATCCGAAGGGAGATCATGTTCACACCGCTAAATTCCGGCACGGCGCTCATGATGATGGTGATTTCCGCGATTTGCTGGGGTTCGTGGGCCAACACCTACAAGGGCGTAAAGAACTATCGTTTCGAGCTTTTCTACTGGGACTACGCGGCGGGAATTTTTCTGATGTCGCTGCTGTACGCGTTCACCATGGGGTCAAGCGCGAACGACCCATCGAGCTTTCTGAACAACGTGCGTGCCGCGGATATTTCCAATATCGGCTGGGCGCTGCTGGCGGGGGTTATTTTCAACCTCGCAAATCTGCTGCTGGTCGCTGCGATTGATATGGCCGGGCTCGCGATTGCGTTTCCCATCGGCATTGGCATCGCGCTGGTGGTGGGCACGGTTCTCAGCTACGTGCAGCAGCAAAGAGGGTTCTTGCCGATGCTCGCCGCGGGCGTGATTTGCGCGGTCGTTGCCGTCATCCTCGATGGCAAGGCGTACGGTGAAATCAATGCGGGTAAAACAGTCTCGCGCAAGAGCATTCTCACTTGTATCGTTTCCGGTGTGCTGATGGGCCTGTGGGCGCCATTTTCCACGCGCGCGCTTACGCACGGGCATCCGCTAGGACCCTACAGCATCGCGGTGTTCCTTACTGGCGGCGCGCTGCTTTCCTGTTTTTTGTGGAATATCTACTTTATGAAGAAACCGCTGGTGGGCGATCCGGTCGCATTTCGCGGGTTCTTTCGCGGACCGACGAGCGGCCATGCGCTAGGTCTGATCGGCGGCGCAATCTGGGCCACAGGAACCGTTTTTAATCTGGTAGCGGCGAATTATACCGGCGTCGCGATTTCGTATTCGATCGGGCAATCCGCACCGATGGTTGCGGCGCTGTGGGGCATTTTCGCGTGGCATGAATTCGACGGCGCGAACAAGCGCGCAAAAGCGTATCTCGCACTGATGTTCATTTTCTATGTGCTCGCAATTTTGCTGATTGCGCGCGCGAACACCGCAGGCTAGCCGAAGGCACTCGACTTTAGATCGGCGGGCGGCGGAAACCGCCGGTGGCAGCTTCGATTTTGGCAGCGACCGCGAGGACGGCTTCATCTTCCCAAGCGCGGCCCACGACCTGCACTCCAATGGGCAAGCCCTCCGGCGAGCGACCGATCGGCACCACGGCTCCCGGAAAACCCAGCAAATTGAACCACTGCGAATAGCTCATCGCCTTCAGGTATTTCACTTTTTGTTCCTGCACCGTCCATTCGCGTTCGCCGTGGTGAAACGCGGGAATCGCGCACACCGGACAAAGCAGAATCGGAAAGTGCTCCATCTGCCGGAGCAGTTTTTCGCGCAGGGCATCGCGGCCAAGGAGTGTGTTCAGCCAATCGCCGCCATCGAGCGGCGGACGCTTCATCACACTCGCCCGCCAGGCGCGCAGCATCGGACTTAGCTCGTCTTCGCGGCCGTCAATCGTCGGCGTGAACGCCATTTGCACTCCGGGGCCAAACAAATTCCACCAAAGCTGCGAAACGCGGTCGAGATTTTGCGGGCACCACGATTCAACCTCGAATCCTTGATCGCGCAGCGCATTCGCAGCCTGCCGTACGGCTGCCGCAGTTTCCGGAGTGACCGGCGTTGTGCCGTCGTCCTCGAAATACGCGATGCGCAGCTTGCGAACTTCTTCTTCGCGCCACCGACGCAGAGGCACCGGCGCCGACGCAGGGTCGCCCGGATCGGGTCCTGCCATCACTTCGAAAAGCCGCGCCACGTCTGCGATGGTTCGCGCCAAGGGACCAACCACGCCGAGTTGCGCAAAGGGCCCCGCCGAGGCGGGATAGTGGCCTGTGCCCGGAACGCGGCCGGGCGTCGGCTTCAGTCCGCAAATCCCGACATAGTGGGCTGGAACTCTGATGGAACCGCCGCCATCGCTGCCCCCTCCGCCGGCCGAGCAGCCCGAGGCAATCGCCGCTGCTTCACCACCGCTCGATCCGCCAGGCGTGCGCGAAAAATCCCAGGGATTATTGGTGCGGCCGTAAAGACAATTGTCCGTCTCGTAGGCCATCAAAAATTCGGGGCAGTTCGTATTCCCGAGCAATATCGCGCCCGCCGCGCGCAGCCGCGCCACGAGCGGCGCGTCCTCGGCTGGCACGTAGCCTTTGCGCAGAGCACTGCCACATTCGCACGGCCAACCGGCGACATCCACCGAGCTTTTCATCGAGAGCGGCACGCCATGAAGCGGTCCGAGTGAATCCGAAGCCGCCGCTCGCGATCCGAGCGCGGCCTCCGCGGCCATGGCCTGTCGTCGCGCGCCATCGGCGTCCACATACACAAACGCATTCAGTTTTGGGTTCAGGCACGCGATCCGCGTGAGGTGCGCTTCGGTTAGTTCCACCGGTGAGATCCTGCGCGAGCGAATGCTCGCAGCCATCTCGACCAGCGGACTGTAGACGAGATCATCCAATTCTTGGTCCTCTGTGACGCGCAGGCGGCTGAGTCTAACACGGGGCGTATTCAGCAGCGGAAGGCATCCGCTGCTCTGGGTCGCCCTAATGCAAAACTATTATTGACACCCCCCCAACCGAGCGACAGAATCACGGGTTTCCAAGTCCTCCAAATGATGATCGTTACCGGTGTAGACTGCGCATGAGGCGCCTCATAAATATCCTGCTAGTCGTACTGGCTTTGACGGCCGCGTACGTCTATGCGTGGCCTTCGGCGAACGTGCCGTATTTCGGCGCGATCATCCTGCATATGTTCGCAGGCCTGGCCTTCCTCGCGGTGCTGATTTTCACGTTGCGGCCGATTCTGCGCGAGGGGCCAACGGTCTCGCGCCTGAGCTGGCTGCTGCTTGCGCTGGGCGGCATCCTGGGCGCGCTTCTGATTTACACGGGCACGCGGCGTGCGGAATGGCCGCTGCTGTATGCGCACATCGGCGCTTGCGTCGCGGGTTGTGCACTGCTGGTTTCGGGCTGGGGCTGCAGACGCGGCATTCTTGCAGGACCCTTCCCTGCTGGCATCATTCGCTGCGCGCTATGTGTGGTTGTCGCCGCGCTGATCACGGCGGGTGCTTGGTGGCTGCGCACAGTTCCCTGGCAGCAATCGCATCGGATTCAAAATCCCGCAATCGCCCCGGGCACGATGGATAGCGAAGGAGACGGGCCGCAGGGTCCTTTTTTCCCGAGCTCCGCCCAGACGGCGGACGGCCAGCACATCCCCTCGAACTACTTCATGGAATCCGATTCCTGCAAGCGCTGCCACGAAGACATCTACAAGCAGTGGCAAGGCTCCGCGCATCATTTTTCCTCCTTCAATAACGCCTGGTATCGCAAAAGCATCGAGTACATGCAGGACACCATCGGCGTGAAACCGTCGAAATGGTGCGCCGGATGCCACGATCCCGCGCTGCTCTACAGTGGAATGTTCGATCGCCCGATCCGCGAGGTGGAGGATACGCCCGCTGGCCAGGCGGGCCTTGGCTGCATGATGTGCCATTCGATCTCACAGGTGAAAAGCACGATGGGGCAGGGTGATTTCTTCCTGGAATATCCGACGCTGCATAAAATGGCCGCGAGCAAAAATCCTATCGTGTTGCGCCTGCACGATTTTCTTACGGAGTTGAATCCAGAGCCACACCGTCGCGTGTTTCTGAAGCCCTTCATGCGCACGCAGACGGCTGATTTCTGCTCGACGTGCCACAAAGTTCATCTCGACGTGCCGGTGAATCACTATCGTTGGGTGCGCGGGTTCGATGATTACGACAACTGGCAAGCGAGCGGAGTCTCGTTTCAGGGCGCGCGGTCGTTTTATTATCCGGCGAAAGGTCAGATGTGCGCGGATTGTCACATGCCAGCGACGAAATCCACCGATGCAGGAAACGTTGCGGGCATGATCCATTCGCATCAGTTCCCCGCGGCGAATACGGCACTGCCGATCGCTAATCATGACGCTTCACAGCTCGCCGCAACCGAGGACTTTCTCACCAAGGGCGCGATCAGCGTGGATATCTTCGCGATTTCTCCGGAGAAGAACGCGCAGAAAGCCGGGGGCAAACAGGGTGGCGCGGGCACGGCCATTGCGCCGGCGACCATGCCGGGGTTACAAACGACGTTTGCTGTTGGCGAGGAGGCGGAATCTTCGGTCCCCGTTAATTCGTCGCCGGACTCCGCAACTCCGATTGCGTTGCTGACGGCGCCTTTGAACCGCACGGGGGCAGCGGTGCGGCGTGACAACACTTATCGCGTCGATGTGGTGGTGCGCACTCGCAAGCTTGGCCACTTCTTCCCGGGCGGCACGGTGGACGCGTTCGATTGCTGGGTCGAGCTCACCGCGACGGATGACAAGGGGAACACGATATTCCAAAGCGGCGGCGTGGCAGATGGCGGCAAAGGCCCGGTGGATC
>DATEVZ010000283.1:0-2601 GCA_035258265.1 Candidatus Acidiferrales bacterium | reverse complement strand
GCGCGCCTCTGGAAGGGGACTACAAGGGCTATCGGATCATTACGTCGCCGCCGCCAAGTTCGGGCGGAGTCGGATTGCTGCAGATGCTGGCGATGTTGAATACGACCGGCTACGAAAAATATGGAGCGGGCTCCGCGGAGGCGTATCACTACATGGCGGAAGTGATGCGGCGATTCTATGCGGACCGCAGCCAGGATCTGGGCGATCCCGATTTCGTCAAGAATCCGATTTCCGCGCTGCTCGCTCCGTCCTACGTGCAAGCTCGGCGCGCGACGATTGATCCCGAGCGTGCTACGCCGAGCGATTCGGTAAAGCCCGGCCTTCCCGCGGAGCAGGAAGGCACGAACACGACGCACTACAGCATCGTGGATGAGGAGGGCAACGCCGTGGCCGTGACGTACACCCTCAACGACGCGTATGGCAGCGGAGTCACCGTGCCGGGCGCGGGATTTCTGCTGAACGACGAGATGGATGATTTCGCGGCAAAGCCGGGTACGCCGAACATGTTCGAATTAGTGCAAGGTGAGGCCAACGCGATTGCGCCCGGGAAGCGGCCGCTTTCGTCCATGGTGCCGACGATCATTGAGAAGGACGGCAAGCCGTTTCTGGTTGTGGGCGCGCCGGGCGGGCCCGTGATCATCACGGCCGTGTTACAGGTGATTCTCAACGTGATTGATTTTGGGATGAACGTGCAGGACGCGGTGGATTTTCCGCGCGTGCATCAACAATGGAAGCCGGACCGGCTGGATGTGGAAAAGGGAATTTCGCCAGATACGATCGCTCTGCTGCAGCGGATGGGCTACGCGGTTGAGGTTGGGAATCCGCAAGTGACGGCTCGGGTGGAAGCGATCGAGATCAGCGACGGCTGGGTGCAGGGTGGGCATGACGGGCGCGGGCCTGGCAAGGCTGAGGGGTACTGAATCGTTCGAGTTAACAAGTCAAAGTTAAGAGTTGAAAGTCAAAGATTTAGCACATCAGAGAGCGCACGGAGAAAATTTCGGCAGAAGGTCGAATTGAGCTCTATTTGGCGCGCCACTTTTTATTTTTTTGTTTCCCCGCGGTTTTGCCGCGGCGGATAGTTTGAGCGGATGAAGTAGTGGGACTTATCTAAGTCGGCGCGGACAGCTACGTCAAAAAATCCAACCATCATTTCATCGTAGGTTTGATCGCCCCAGCGGACGGCGGCTCCTGGATCAGGATTGTGCGGATTATTTTTCGAGTTGTCGTACCAAGCTACGGCCTGGAGCACCGTGCCTGCCTCGAGTGGACGCGGTTCCACCAGGCGATAACTCAATTGCCAGTAAAAATCGTAATGCACGCGCAACAACCGTTCAACGCTGCCATTAGAGTGCAGGATGTTGTATTCGAAGCGTTTTCCGCGCAGATGCATATGCGGGAAAAAACTGAGCAGGGTCGCGTCGTTCGGCAGGGAACCGCGGACTTCCACACGGTAATCGTCCACGCCGGGCGGGATTAGGAAACGATCATTGGTCAATTGCAGCGTCAGGACGCGCTGGTTCGGCGGATGCTTAGCGAAGACGATGCCGATGCTGGTCTGATCTGTGGCAGGCTGGCCGCGCGACATGTAGTGCATCTGAAACACCAGATCGGAGCCCGCCGGGACGAATTTCGCCATGCTCTCGGGCCAATTGTCCGGCGAACTTCCGGGCGCATAGACAAGCAAAATGTCCGCAGTGGTGAAGTGGGTGTCTTCGCTATCCTGCGCGTCGCTCATACCAGCGCCGGTGAAGGGAACGCCAATGGGCGCGTGGCGCAGCCATTTCGAGCCTGGAGGGCGAACGTATACCACCGCGTGATGTACGTTCGCGCGGCTTGACGGCCGAATTTCGGACATCTGCACCCATTTGTCTTCGGTGAAGCCCGTCGGCACGATTTCGTAGGTGTAATCAATGTCGGCTTGCGCGGGGAGGGTGACGGGTTTCGGCATCTGCACGACGGCGTCGGGCTGCGGAATCATCCAACCCTGCGGCCACTGTCGCGGCGCTGGCGCGTCCTTGGGATTGCCTTCCGGCGTACCGCGATTCGCCCAGGATCCGAGCGTGTCAATTTCGCGCTGCGTGAGCGATGGATCGTTCGAAAAGTGGCCGACGCCGGGATCGGCGAACCAAGGTGGCATATCGCGTTTGCTGGCAGCAGCAGCGATGGCTGACGCAAAAAGATGTGCCTGATCGTAGGACATCAGCGGCATCGGACCAATTTCGCCGGGGCGATGGCAGCTTTGACAACGTTGCTGCAAGATCGGCAGAACGTTGCGATAGAACGTGGGTGCCGCGGCGGATTCCTGCAGCGCCGAGGAATTTTCTTGTGAGCAGGGCACGCCCACAATCGCAGACAATAGGAGTGCAGCCAGTGGCAGAGAGAGTCTCAAGACAATCATTATGGATGCAAAGTCATCGACGCGGGTTTCGTTTTGCGCGGATGAGTGGCGAGCCCGTGCGTGCGTTGACTTAGACTCGGCAGCCGCCATAAGATGGCGCGCAGCCGGGACCCTGCCCGCCTGCCATGAAAGCGCGTCCACCTGAGAACGAAACGGCGCGACTCGACGCGCTCCAGCGCTACGCGATCCTTGATACCTTCCCC
>DATEVZ010000282.1:0-8615 GCA_035258265.1 Candidatus Acidiferrales bacterium | reverse complement strand
GCACTACCAAGCGATTGAGAGCGATCTTTCCGGCTTTGACGCCTGCTTGTTTTGCCTGGGTGTATCGTCCAGTGGGATGAAGGAAGCGGACTACTCGCGCGTGACCTACGAAATCACCATGGCCGCCGCAGAGGTTTTATGCCGGCTTCATCTTCGTCTCGGGCGCCGGGACCGACAGCTCAGAACGGGGACGGATTATGTGGGCACGAATCAAAGGTCGGGCCGAAAACGCGCTGATGCGCTTGCCCTTTGCCGCCGCATACATGTTTCGGCCTGGAGTCATTGAGCCCGTACATGGGGTGCGTTCCAAGACGCCGGCCTACCGCGTCATTTATTCGATTGTGGGGCCGTGGGTGCCGCTGCTGCGGCGCACTTTTCCAAATTACGTTCTCAGCACGCAGGAGATTGGTCTGGCGATGTTGTTCGTCGCGCGGCATGGCTATTCGAAGCGGATCTTGGAGACCCAGGATATTCGCGCCGTCGTTGGGGCTGTTGTGGCATAGAATTGCGCGGGGCGCCTGAAGGCTCGACGCAATGGACAGGAGTTTGCATGCCCGTGGTTATCGCGATGCTTCGTGGCGTCAATGTTGGCGGCCACAACAAGATCAAGATGGAGGCGCTGCGAGCGCTGTGCACAAAATTGCAACTGCGGGACGCGTGCACCTACGTACAGAGCGGCAACGTGATCTTTAAGACCGAGGAGCGCGATCTTGCGTCATTAGCGAGGCGCCTGCAGAACGCTATCGAGCGCGATTTCGGTTTCCGTCCGGACATCATATTGCGCACTTCCTCCGAACTGAGGGACGTGATCGCGCGCAATCCGTTCGCCAAGAGGTGCGACATCGCACCGAACAAGCTCCTGGTCACGTTTCTGGCCAACGATCCTGGGCAGGAAGCACGGAACAGGGCCGCCAAGATCAAGACCGAACCTGAGGAACTGCGAATGGACCGCCGAGAGGTTTACATTTATTTCCCGAACGGCATGGCGCGCCCGAAAATGTCCTGGCCGGCGATCGAAAGGATGCTGCAGACCTCCGCAACCGGCAGGAATTGGAACAGCGTCACCAAGATGCTCGAGATCGCGGAAAAACTCGAAGCTGCCAAATAACTGGTAGACAGCGGCACCCGGCTTCGCGAACACCGCAGGATGTCCTACCCCATTGCCGCAAACTTGCGATATATTTTCACGTGAATAGCAGCGGCATGAATACTGCCGCAATTCGGAAACGAAGAGGCCATCAACGATGCGTCGCAAAAACACTCTGGCAATCGTAGGCGGGACGTTTTTCGCAGCTGCAATTCTTTTTGCCGGATTTTTGCGCGTGTACGCGATTGTTCCAGGCCCTTCTGGCTATCAAGTGGTGAAGTCCATTCCCATCGGCGGAGACGGAGGGTGGGATTATTGCATCGTCGATAGCAACGCTCGACGCGTGTATGTATCGCATGCCACGCACGTCGTCGTTCTGGATGCGGATACCGACGCGATTGTTGGCGATATTCCTGATACGCAAGGCGTGCACGGAATCGCGCTGGCTTCCGACCTGGGACGCGGTTTCGTGAGTAACGGCCGCGCGAACACGGTTACGATTTTCGACCTGAAAACCTTGAAAACCATCAGCACGGTCGGCACGGGTGGGCAAAATCCCGACGCGATTTTCTATGACGCGGCTTCCAAGCGCGTTTTTGCATTCAACGGCCGCAGCGCCAGTGTCACCGCAATCAATGGCGTGGATGGAAGCGTGGTTAAGATGTTCCCCGTGGGCGGCAAGCCTGAATTCGCGGTCGGCTCTGGCAACGGGCACGTCTTCGTGAACATCGAGGACAAGTCCGAGCTGCTCGAAATTGATGCGCAAAATCTCGCGGTGTCGCAACGTTGGCCGCTCGCGCCTTGTAAAGAGCCCTCCGGGCTGGCCATGGACACCAAGAATCGACGACTTTTCGCGGTGTGCGACAACAACATGATGGCTGTAGTCAATGCGGAAAATGGGAAAGTGATCGCAACGCCCAAGATCGGCGATGATCCGGATGCCGCCGGATTTGATCCCGAAATGCAGCTGGCGTTCAGTTCGAACGGGGGATCAGGAACTCTGACGGTGGTCCACGAGGATTCAGCCGACAAATTCAGTGTGGTCGAAGATGTGCCGACGAAAAAATACGCGCGCACCATGGCCATGGATTTCAAGACTCACAATATCTTCCTGCCCGTCGCCGAATTTGAAGAAGTGACACCGAAAGGCGAGCGGCGGCCGCCGATGAAGCCAAATTCTTTCCAGGTGCTACTAGTCAGTAAGTAAACCTCATCCTCCTTTCACGAAATCGAGGCCTCAACTTCGGATTCGCGCGGAATTCGATTTCGGTTATAGTCGCGCGTGCAAACCATCCGGTGGCTGCCGGACAGTTGTGCAGCATCGCAATGGTCAATGGCGAGCGCAAGCTTTGTGAAGATCGAATATGCCGACTCGACCGAATGCCGCCCGTCGTAAACCTGATGCGGCCAATCACTGATTTGGATTTGACTGATTGTTCCCGCCTAGGTTCCATAACGTGTTGCTCGTGGCGGGTTTTCGGTTCCAGAAGGAAAGGAGCAATCGAAAATGAAGCGTATTGATGCCGTAATTAGGCCCTCGCAACTGGAGGAGGTGAAGCAGCGGGTCACTGCCCTGGGTGTGACCGGGCTGACGGTTTCCGAGGTTCGGGGGTTTGGCCGGCAGAAAGGCCACACGGAAACATATCGAGGGTCGGAATACACCGTAGATTTTCTGCCGAAAATTTTTGTGAGCATCGCCGTGGCGGAAGAACTGGCCGAGCCGGTGGTGGAAGCGATTATCGAAGGGGCGCGAACGGGCGTAATCGGGGACGGCAAGATATTCGTTTCATCGCTCGATGAAGTAATTCGCATACGCACGGGAGAACGAGGCCCCGGCGCCATCTGACGATTTATTACCGAGCCGCGGACCGAACGCAGCCTTTATCGCATTCAGGGAGGAACTTCGAGATGGAAAGCGCATTCGTTGGACGCAAAAGAAAGTGGATGCTCAGGGCGATCATCGCGCTCATTTTCGCGCAGATTTTCGCCGGCTCGATCGGCACCTGCTTTGCGGACCAGTCGCCGCAACCGGATCCCGCCGGAACCGCGACCGGCGACCGAACGCTGGTTTTTGACGCCGCCGGCAATCCCTTTGTGGTTCCCGAGCCGACGGACAAGACCGCGCCCGATTACGTGAAAAACAAGCAAGAGTTCGAGAACTTTCAGGCGCAAGCGGCGAAAGAACCGCTGGCGCTGAAGCTCGCTGACGACGTGGGGCACCTTCGCCTGGGTACGAACTTTTCGTGGACGCTGCTGACCGGATATCTAGTGCTATTCATGCAGGCTGGTTTCGCCCTGCTGACATGCGGGCTGGTGCGTAAGAAGAATGCCGCGCACCTGATGATGCTGAATTTCGCTGCGTATGTTTTTGCTTTCTTGGCCTACTACGCGGTTGGATATGCGTTTCAGTTTGGTGCGGTCGCGGTAAACGCCGCCCCCACGAATCTTGGTGGTGCCTCGACGATGAATCATTTCCTGATCGGCAGCGGTCCGTGGGGTTTTCTCGGTGGCAAAGGATTCTTCCTTACCGGGCCTGCGTATGATGCCAGCAGCAATTGCCTGACGCTCTTCGAAGTGGTCTTTATGGAGACGGCTGGGTACATCATCGTCGGCGCCATTTGCGAGCGCATCACCTTTTGGGCGTTTCTGCTTTGCGAGCTATTTATTGGCGGCTTGCTCTACCCTATTTCCGGATGCTGGGTTTGGGGCGGCGGATGGATGTCGCAGCTGGGTTCCACGATGCACTTGGCTCATGGCTATGTGGATTTCGCCGGCTCGACGGTGGTTCACGCTATCGGCGGATTTTGCGCCATGGCCCTGGCAGTGATTCTGGGTCCGCGTCTTGGCAAGTATGGGCCCGATGGAAAACCGCGAGCATTTCCTGCCTCCAATATCGTTTTTGTCGTGACCGGCACTTTCGTTTTGCTATTTGGCTGGATGGGTTTCAATCCCGGTTCGACTTTGGGCGCGACCGACCTGCGCATTTCGGTGGTTGCCGTGAATACTAATCTGGCTGCCGTGGCGGGCTCAGCGGCGGCGATGGTGTTGTGGTACTTCTTATTTGGCAAGCCGGACATCACTATGGCCTGTAACGGAATGCTTGCCGGCCTTGTGGCGATTACTGCGCCATGCGCGTTCGTATCGCCGACAAGTTCGGTGGTTATAGGCATTGTCGCCGGGATTGTCGTGTGTTTGGGTGTCCTATTCAACGAACGCGTACTTAAGATCGATGATCCTTGCGGGGCAATTTCGGTCCACGGTTACTGCGGATGGTTCGGTGGAGTAGCTTTAGGAATTTTTGCGGACGGCACTTACGGCGCCGGCTGGAACGGCGTGGGCGTCGCATCGTATCTTGGTAGGGCTGGTCAAGGTGTAACTGGATTGATCCACGGAGATTTCTCGCAGTTCTGGCTGCAACTCGGAGGAGCCACGCTATTAGCTGCCTATTCGTTCACGGCCACCTACGTGGTTTTCAGGGGCGTCAACGCCTGGCGCTCGATGCGCGTTTCCAAAGAAGTGGAGCTAACGGGTCTCGATGTGCCGGAGTTCGGAATGCTCGCGTATCCCGAAGACGCCGTGGAAATGCTGACTGCGGGATCGCAGGCTCAGCAGCGAGGAGCTTAGGAATCGAAAGGGAACGTCCCAAGAGACTTTGAATTCTGAGAGCTATGCACACAACCCCATCGCTCACGACTGAATTGCGCGATTTTTCCGCAAAGGAATCGGCGCGCATCCAAGAACGATTTGTCGAGACAGGCGATGGCCGCGCTGCTCTTCTGGGACGCACCGCGCTCATCGAAAGCATCGTGCAGCGCTTGTGGAAACAATATATCTGCCCCGAAGCCGACGGTCCCGCGGACTTTGCAGCGGTCGCGCTGGGCGGTTTTGGACGCCGCTGGCTTTTTCCGTATTCCGATATCGACATGCTGTTTCTGCACGCTGGAAACGGCTCGGAAGCGAAACTCAAGGACGCGATCCGCAAATTCTCTCAAGAACTTTGGGATTTGGGGCTCAAGCTTAGCCCCACCACACGCACGCTGGCGGAATGTGGCCGCTTCGATACGGAAAACGCGGAGTTCGCGATATCTTTGCTCGATTGCCGCTATCTCGCGGGAGACCGCGCACTTTTTGCGCGATTGCATGACGATGTGATTCCCAAGCTGGTCGCTCGCGACGCTGCGCAAGTGGTAAAACGTCTCGCGGATCTCACACGCACTCGCCACGGAAGATTCGGCAACACGGTATTTCACCTGGAACCGAACATGAAAGACGGTCCGGGAGGGCTTCGCGATTACAACGTAGTGAGTTGGCTCTCACTTCTGACGGCGATCGAAAAATATCACGTTTGGCCGCGCGAAAATGCGGTACTCCCGGAGGCGATTCAGCAGCAGTTTGATGCGGCGCTCGGTTCGCTGATGTCCGTGCGCTGTTTCCTGCACTTCCGCCACAAACGCGACGATAATACGCTGACCTGGGAGTCTCAAGACGCCGCTGCCGATCACAGGATCGGCATTTCCAATCCCTCTCCGGCGCTGCGTACCTCAAACCAGCTACATGCGGAAGCGCTGACGGCTTCGGACTGGATGCGCGTCTATTTCAGCCATGCGCGCACGCTCCATCGAGTCTGCGTTCGGCTCCTGGAAGAAATCCCCGCGGCTCGACTATCGCTGCATCACCAGTTTCAACAGCTGCGCTCGCGCCTATCGAACGCGGAGTTTTTGGTGGAAGACGGGATGCTGACGCTGCGACAACCTGCCGCACTCAACGATCCGGAGCTTGTTCTGCGCGTGTTTCGTTTTCTCGCGCGTCACGGACTCACGCTGAATTCGGGTACCGAATATCAAATCGAACGGATGCTCCCGACGCTTGCCGAAGCGCCGCCCAAGGGCGCTGAGTTGTGGCATTTGTTGCAGGAACTTTTGATGGCGCCGCATGCGGCCGACGCTTTGCGCGCGATGCATTCTTTGCGATTGCTGACTTTGTTATTTCCCGAATTCGCGGCGATTGATGCGCTGGTGGTGCGCGATTACTCGCATCGCTTTACGGTGGACGAGCACACTTTCGTGGCGATCGACAACCTGCATGCGCTTCGGCAATCCCAATCCAAATGGGATCAGCGCTACGCAGAACTTCTGGACGAGATCGAACAGCCGGACTTGCTCTATCTTGCGCTGCTTTTGCATGACGTTGGCAAAGGCGCGAAAACCGCAGATCATGTTCGCGCCAGTGTGGAAATCGCCGAAGGCGCGCTCGCTCGGCTGGACCTGGACGAGCCAGATCGCGAAGCAGTGCTGTTTCTGATCGAGCGCCATCTGGAAATGAGCGCGGCCTTGCGCCGCGATATTTTTGATCCCGAGACGGTCCGCGCTTTCGCCGAAAAAGTGGAGACGCCGGAGCGGATGAAAATGCTTTGCCTGCTCACTTACGGCGACATCAAAGCAGTGAATCCGGAAGCTCTTACTCCCTGGAAAGCGGAAAATATCTGGCAGCTTTATATTGCCACAGCGAATCACTTGAATCGCAGCCTCGATCAGCGTTTGCACGTTGACGCGCATGACGAAGTGATGGCGCATCTGGGCACGCTGGCGCTGACCGTGGGAAATCGCCTGGATAGTTTTCTGGAAGGGCTTCCCCGCCGCTATCTGCTCACGCACGCAGCTGGAGACGTGCTCGCGCATCTGGAGATGGAGGCGCGTTTGGACAAGGACGCTGTGCAGATCAACCTGCGCCGTGGCCGCCATTGGTACGAGCTGACGCTGGTGACCAAAGATCGCGCGTTTCTATTTGCAACCATGGCAGGGGTACTGGCAGCTTGGGGAATGAACATCGTGAAAGCCGCTGCATTTTCGAATCAGGCTGGAACGGTCGTTGACACTTTTTATTTTACCGACCGCTTTCGCACGCTCGAACTGAATTTGCCGGAGTGGGAACGCTTTCAGACGAACATTCATGACGTGCTGGCGGGCAAGGCTGATCTCGATCGGATGTTGCGTGACCGCCTGCGAGCGGAGAAAAACAAGCCGCCGAAGATCAAGGTCGAGACGCGCGTGAAAATTGACGACACGTGCTCGGCGCAAAGCACGCTGGTGGAAATCGTCGCGCAAGATCAGCCTGGGCTACTGCACCGCATTAGTTCCGTTTTTTCGCGCGAGAAGTGCAACATCGAAATCGCCATCATTGAGACGGAAGGCGAGACGGCGATTGACGTGTTTTATCTCACTTCGGGGGGCGCCAAGCTCGCCCTTGAACATCAGGTGCGCCTGCACGAGGCGCTCTTGACGGAATTTGCTCCGACCACGTAAGCAGGCGTTCGCCGTGACTTGCCGAATCCTACTGTTTACTTCTGCAGGTGCTCGAGTTTCTTTTGCTCTAGCGCCCCCCAGCGCGCGTAGAGTTCGTCGACGGCCTTCTGAGCGGCTTCCATCTGTGCATAAGCTTCGTGCAGGCGCGTCGCGTCGCTGGCAATTTCGGGGTTTTCGAGCGCGGCGCGTTTGGCTTCGAGTTCTTCTTCAGCCTTGGCGATGCGCTTTTCGATGGAAGCAAATTCGCGATTTTCCGCGTGCGAGAGCTGTTTCTTCACCGTAAGAGGCTGAGCCGCGAACGTGCTCGGCCGCTCGCGCGTCGCTCGTGCCGGTGCGTCCGCTGTCGGCTTCGTTTGCTGCGAACGCAACCATTCTTCCCATTGCGAATAATCGGCAAAGCGCGCCGCTGCCCCGCTCCCGTCGAGTCCTAGCACAATCGTAGAAACGCGGTCGAGCATGTAGCGATCGTGCGTGACCAGTACCAGCGCGCCGCGATATTCCAGCAGGCTTTCCTCTAATATTTCGAGCGTCGGAATATCGAGGTCGTTCGTGGGTTCATCCAGCAACAGGACATCGGCGGGCTGAAGCATCAGTTGTGCGATCAGCACGCGCGCGCGTTCGCCGCCGGAGAGCTGCCCAACGGGCCTGTTCAAATCCTCATTCGCGAAGAGAAATCTTGCGGCCCACGACGCAACGTGAATTACGCGATCTTGATAAATCACGGAATCGCTGTCGGGCGCCAGCGCGCGGCGGAGGCTGACGTCAGGATCGAGCTGGCGATTCTGATCGAAGTAAACGATCCGCAACGAGTCGGCTTTTTGGATCGTCCCGGTCGCGGGCTGCATATCGCCGCGCAACAGGCGAAGCAACGTGGTCTTGCCGCTGCCGTTTGGACCGACCAGTCCCACGCGCATACCGACTGTAATCGCAAAATCAATGTTCTTAAAGAGGACGCGATTGCGGGTGACGTGCGTAACGCCATCCAGCCGGATCAGCTGCTTGGTTTGCCGTTGCGATGCCGAGAAATCGATTCCCGCAGCGCCTGTGCGTGTTCTGGAATTGAGTTCCGCCAGTTCGCCGATCATTCGGTGCGCTTTATCGATTCGCGATTTCGATTTCGTGGTGCGGGCTTTCGGACCGCGGCGCAGCCATTCAATTTCCGTGTGCACTAAATTGGCCAGCGCATCCTGGCGCTTGCCTTGCGCGTGCAGATACTCTTCCTTGGC
>DATEVZ010000281.1:0-3318 GCA_035258265.1 Candidatus Acidiferrales bacterium | reverse complement strand
AGGAATTCGCGCAGCACGACGATTGATGACGCGGTGGAGATACAAGCAGGAAAAGTGCGCGTGCGCGACCGCGATAAGTGGACCGAAAGTTCCAGGCCGGCGCAATTCTTTACGATTGCAGGCTACGCGCCCGCCACGATGCAGATGCTGATGGTGCGCTATTGGGCGACTCACGGCTCGCCCACGCAACTGGCGACGCTGCCCAGTGGGCAGGTGAAGATCGAACTTCGCGGCCAGGACTCGGTAAAAATTGACGGGAAAGACCAGACGTTCGATCGCTTTACCATCGAAGGGTTGATATGGGGACGCGAAACTCTGTGGTTCGATGCCAGCCGAAACCTTGTGGCAGAGGTCAGCACCGATGCGGAGTTTGACCATTTCGAGGCGATTCGTGACGGCTACGAAAGCGGGCTAGGAACGTTTGTGGGCCGCGCGGGCTCCGACGAAATGGCTGCGCTTGCCGACATCTCCAAGGGAATATCCGGCAGCCACGCCGAAAAAATCGCGCTGGTCGGCGGCACCTTAATTGACGGCACTGGCCACGAACCGATTCCCGACTCCGTTGTCGTGATAGAGAAGGGCAGAATCGTTGATGCCGGCCCTAAGTCGCGCGTAAAAATTCCCGGCGGCGCACAGAAAATAGACGCGCGCGGCAAGACGATCCTCCCTGGCCTGTGGGACATGCATGCGCACTTCGAACAAGTCGAGTGGGGACCGATTTACCTCGCTGCCGGCGCCACCACCGTGCGGGATTGCGGCAACGAATTTGAATTCATCAGCGCTGTGCGCGATGCAGTCGTCAATGGCCGCGGGCTGGGACCGCGTTTGTTGATGGCTGGCATTGTGGACGGCACCGGGCCGCTTGCGCTGGGTGTCGCGCGCGTGGATACGCCCGAAGAAGCCAGGGCGTGGACGGACAAATATCACGACGCCGGTTTCCAGCAGATGAAAATTTACAGCTCGGTGAAACTGGAAGAAGTGAAGGACGTGGCTGAGGAAGCGCACCGTCTGGGAATGACGGTCACCGGTCACGTGCCCGAGGGGCTCAACGCATACCAGGTGATCGAAGCAGGCCAGGATCAGATTAATCACATCTCGTACATCGCAGACATCATGACGCCGCCGCTTCCCGAAGGCGCAAGCCGGCTGGATCGCGCGAATGCAGCCGCCAACATCGATTTGAAATCACCCGAAGCGCAAAAGGCGATTGCATTTCTGGTACAGCACGGAACGGTCGTGGATCCGACGGTGGCCTTATTCGAATTCTTTACCGCCAGCAGCGCCAAACTGCCGGCGAGCATCGAGCCAGGAGTCACCCATGTCGCGCCAGAACTCCAGGCGATTCTGGCCGAAGCTGGACCGCCGACAGCTCATACTGAACTTCAAGAAAAAATTGTGCAGAAGGACCTTGCGATCATCGGGGCGCTGCATCACGCGGGTGTGCCGATTGTCGCCGGCACAGACCAGACGGTTCCAGGCTATAGCCTCTACCGCGAAATCGAGCTATACGCGCAGGCTGGATTTACGCCGATGGAAGCAATTCAAGCTGCCACAATTGTTCCAGCGCGCGTGATGGGGCTCGACAAGGAGCTCGGGACTGTGGAAGCAGGGAAGCGAGCTGACGTGATTATTCTCGATGCCAATCCGCTCGAATCAATTCACAACATTCGCAAAGTGGAATTCGTCATCACCAATGGCGTCATGTACAACTGCGCGGAGTTATGGCGCAGCGTCGGATTCAAGCCCTAAGGCGGAAACGTGGGAGATTCGAACATGGAAAAATGGACGCGCAGAAAGTTTTTCGTTTCCACGGTCGCAGGAGGAATCGCTGCGACTACGAAACGTCTTTTCGGAGCTGGCGATCCGACTTTCGCGAAATCGAGCGAGTTTTCCGATGTTGAGCCGGGAGCCGCGCCACAGGGCGTTCGCCCACTAATTATTTCCGCCGCGAACGGCTTTCCGCATCTCGACGATGGTATGGAAGTGCTCAAGTCCGGTGGTGACACGCTGGACGCCGTGCTCGCGGTGGTCACGAAAGTGGAAGACGATCCCAACGACGATTCAGTCGGTTACGGCGGCTTGCCGAATGAGGATGGAGTTGTTGAGCTCGACGCCTGCGTGATGCACGGTCCGACGCACCGCGCCGGAGCTGTTGGTTCCATTCAAAAAATAAAGAATCCGTCGTTAGTCGCCAAAACCGTGCTGGAAAAAACGAATCACATTTTCATTGTCGGCGTTGGTGCGCAACGCTTTGCGGAAGACGAAGGCTTCGTGCCCATGAATTTGCTGACGGAGCGTTCACGCATCGCGTGGCTGGCGTGGAAGGCGTCGTCTTCGGAGAACTGGCGGCCGGGGCTGGATAGTCCCGAGTGGAAAGAAAAACTCGCGGAACTCCTAGACACTCCGGAAAAGCTGGCGTGGCGCGATCATATCGAGGATGTTGTGATGCATCCGCCGACTGGCACCATCAATTGCCTGGCGGTGAATGCCAAGGGCGATATTTCCGGCACGACTACAACTTCTGGGCTTGCCTGGAAAATTGCGGGACGTGTCGGCGATTCGCCCATCATCGGCGCGGGACTTTTTGTGGACAACGAAGTGGGCGCGGCGGGCTCTACCGGACGCGGCGAGGAAGACATCAAGATCGCGGGCGGCCATACCATTGTTGAAATGATGCGAAAGGGCTCGACGCCGACGGACGCTTGCATGGAAGCGCTGCATCGCGTCGCGCGAAACTACAAGGCGTTTCCCGACCGACTGAAAAGGTTTCACATTCAATTCTACGCGCTGAATAAAAACGGTGAATATGGTGCGGCGAGCCTTTGGGGCAAGCACGTGAACGGGCGGCCGGTCGAATACGCGGTGCACGACGGCACGAAGGCGCGGCTCGTGCCGACGACGCCTTTATTTGAAGGCGTCGGCGGAGACTACTGATATATCCGCTTCGCTCGACATCGGCTATTGCACCAGGTCCGACGCAAACACCAGGTGAATGCCTTGCGCTTCGAGGCGCGGGATGCCGTTGGCGAGTGCGGCGATGGTGGCAGGGCGCGGGTGTCCGATGGCGATGGTGAATCCATCGCGGCGCGCATCACGAGTAGCGAGATCGAGTTGCTTTAGAATGGCTTCGCTCGACGCGACGTCGTCAAGAAACACTTTGCGCGATGCCGCGCGCACGCCGTTGCGTTCGGCGGTGTCGTAGGCCACGGTTTTAACATCCGTGCGGCTATCAACGAAGAAGAGGCCGCGCTGGCGAAGCGCCGGCATCAGGGCCTGCATTAACGCGGGATCGGAAGTGGCGCGTGAGCCTTGGTGGTT
>DATEVZ010000280.1:0-17580 GCA_035258265.1 Candidatus Acidiferrales bacterium | reverse complement strand
CCCAAGGACCATCTGAGGACGTTGCAGCCGATGGGGAAAATTGTGGAGATCAAAGATGTGGTTGATGCTGTTCTTTATTTAGTCGGGGCGGATCAAGTGACCGGGGAGATAGTTCACGTGGATGGTGGCGCTCACGCCGGACGCTGGTAGCTGCCAAGCCGTTCAATGGGCGTGTCCCGTCTTACTTGCTACGCACTGCAACATCGATTTAGCGCAAAAAGGAGGCACATAGCATGAGCACAAATGCGAAAACGCAAATGGCAAGTCGCGAAGGGTCTCGGCCCGCTGGCGCCGAGCAGCGGTTGAAAGAACTTGGCATCGAACTCCCGGCGCCACCTGAGCCGTTTGGCACCTACACGGAAGCGGTGCAGACGGGTAATCTGCTTTTTCTGACCGGGATGATGCCGACGGAAGGCCGCTCGGCGAGATTTATTGGGCGCGTCGGCGCCGAGCTCGATGTGCAGACCGGGTTCAAGGCGGCTCGCCTGGCGGCGCTCAACGCTTTGGCTGTGGCGCGGGAGTATTTGGGATCGCTCGATAAAGTGACGCGGATCGTCCGGCTCGGCGTGTCGGTGGCCACGGTCGGAGACGTTCGCGAACAGGCGAAAATCGCCGACGGCGCTTCCGAGTTGCTGCAGGACGTCTTCGGAAAAGACAAGAATCCGTGCCGCCTGGTGTATGGCGTCGCAAGCCTCCCGCTTGGCGTGCCAGTGGAACTGGAGTTGATTTTTGAGGTGTCCGCATGACGCCTGCCGCGTGGAATCGGAACCGGCTCACTGACAAGCTGGGGATTGAGTACCCCATCATTCAAGGTCCGTTTGGCGGGTTCTCATCGCAAAGATTGACGGCAGCCGTTTCCAACTTTGGTGGACTTGGATCGTTTGGTGCGCTCTCGTTGGCGCCGGAAGCCATCAAAGACGTGATCGCAGAGATTCGCTCGCTCACCTCGAAACCGTTCGCGATGAATTTGTGGGTGTCGATGGAAGACGGGGACGCGCGAACTTCGGATGAAAGCGCGTTCAACCGGAGCCTCGCACCGCTGGCCGCGCATCTCGCGGAGTTGGGAGCGCCTCGTCCGGCTTACAAGCCGTATTCGCCGATGCGGTTCGAAGATCAGGTGCGCGTTTTGCTGGACGCCAAAGTGCCGGCGTTCAGCTTCATCTTTGGGATTCCGCCGCGCGAAATTTTGGAGGAGTGCCGGACGAAAGGCATCGTAACGATCGGCGCGGCGACAACACCCGACGAGGCTGCTGCACTTCAGGATGCCGGCGTGGACGTCGTCGCCGCTTCCGGCTTCGAAGCCGGAGGGCATCGCGGTTCATTCCTGCGGGCTGCGGAGGAGTCGCTTACTGGCACGTTCTCTTTGTTGCCGCAAGTCGTAGACGTCGTGGATGTGCCGGTGATCGCTGCGGGAGGCATCGGAGACGCGCGGGGCGTGGTCGCTGCGCTGGCGCTCGGCGCAGAGGCCGTGCAGATGGGAACGGTATTCCTGACATGCGAGGAATCCGGGGCCAGCCGCCTTCATCGCGAGGTTCTGTTGGGACGAAAAGCCGGACACACCGGTTTGACTAAGGGCTTCACGGGAAGACTCGCACGGGCAATCCGTAATCGCTTGATGGAGGAATTGAACGCGAAGGGCGTCGAGATTTTGCCATATCCGCTGCAACGAGGATTGGTCAGAAATCTCTCGATGGCGGCAGAGGCGGCGGGGCGTTCGGATTTTGTGCCGATGTGGGCCGGGCAAAGTGCCAGTCTTTCGGCGTGCACCGACGTGCCGGCTTTCTTGAGCTCATTGGTCGAGGAGATTTCTGAAATCGCCGGACCGGTGATGCAGTGGAGTGCGAACCAACGACAGAAACGCTCGAGTTCTTCTGCGTCCCATCGTGCAGGAGCCTGAGGGACCCATGAGACTTGGAACTATCGCGAAGTGTGCGGCATTACTCTTGTTGCTTGGGTTTGCCACCGGTCATCTGAAAGCTCAAGAAAGGATCACGATCATGATGTCGCACAATGTGTCTTATCGCACGGTGAAGGTCGACGGGCTTTCAATTTTCTATCGAGAGGCGGGACCGAAAGACGCGCCGACGCTTTTGCTGCTGCATGGACTTCCCTCTTCGTCGCGGATGTTCGAGCCGCTCTTCACACGGCTTTCCGATCGCTACCATTTGGTCGCACCTGATTATCCGGGTTTCGGACACAGCGACTGGCCGGACCCGAAACAATTCGCGTACACGTTTGACCACATCGCTGAGGTGATGAACCACTTTACTGAAGTGATGGGACTCTCGCGTTACACGCTTTACATGCAGGATTACGGCGGGCCCGTGGGTTTTCGCATGATCCTGGCACACCCGGATCGGGTTGAGGCGCTCATCATCCAGGACGCCGTGGCGCACAACGAAGGTCTGGGAGCGAATTGGAAGACGCGGCGGGCGTTTTGGGCCGATCGGGCTGCCAACGAAAGCGCGCTGCGCACGAATCTTTTGTCGTTGCAGACGACGCGGACGCGCCACCTGGGGGACGATCCCAACCTGGAACGTTACAACCCGGACCTCTGGACCGATGAATTCTACTTTCTCAATCAGCCCGGCCAAGGCGACATTCAAAGCGATCTGTTCTACGACTACCGCACGAACGTAGAGTCCTATCCCAAGTGGCAGGCTTGGATGCGCGAGAAGCAGCCGCGCCTAATGGTGATATGGGGTAAGTACGAGCTATCTTTCGATCCTTCGGAACCGGAGTCCTACCGTCGCGACGTGCCGAAGGCCGAAGTGCACATCGTCGATGGAGGGCATTTCGCGCTGGATACCGCGGCGGATCAGATCGCCGTGATTGTCCGGGAGTTTGTCGGTCGTTCCCATTGAGCGTTTCACGCGCGGAGCCTCCGCGGCTGAAGGCGCACGGATTTTCTGCCGTTTACGGCACGGCGTGAAGCCGTGCCCGGAGGAAAGCATGGTTCTCACACAAGCTCCGAGCCAGCATGAGAAACCCCGCAGCCAACCGTTGAATCGCAATCTGGCAACGCACATCTATCTAACGGTGGAGGTCTCCGATGCGAGCTGACATTGTTCCAGGGGCTAAGTTTCCTGACTACGAGCTTTCCGACCATAGTGCGAAGCGCCGGAAGCTTTCTGAATTGCAAGGACCACATCCCATGGTTCTCGTCCTCAGTCGCGGAGGTTTCTGCCCGAAGGATCGCCGGCAGGCCGAAGGGCTTGTGCAACTCCATCGTGAGATCGAGGTTGGATATTGCCGGCTGGTCACGGTTAGCACCGACAATATTACTCAGACGAATGAATACCGCACCGGAGTTGGCGCGCACTGGCCGTTCCTTTCCGATGCGGGGCGTATCGTCCAAAAGGATCTGGATATCGCTGAATACACCGATCCCGTCAACAATCCCATGATCCCGCATGTGATTGTCCTGGAGCCTGGCCTTGTAATTCATAAGATCTACAACGGCTACTGGTTTTTCGGCCGCCCCACGATGGAGGATCTTCGCCAGGACCTGCGCGCCGTTACCAAGAAATGCCGGCCGGACTGGGACATCACCACGCCCGAAATGAAAGCGGCGTGGCAGCAAGGCCGCAAGGAGCTTTTCTATCCGTACGGCAAAACCTACGTTCAGACGATCGGCGAGCCGGATTAGGAGCGGTTCATCGCGTCACCGGAACATGGGCTCCTTGTCGGCGGTTGACTTCCCTGCCCCTTGCGAAGAGAATGTTGCTTAATTCCCGCTGGGACGGAGGGTGCTTTGGCTGATGTTGCCCTGGATGTCGCGAAGTTCGTGAACGGCCAAGTCGAGAAGTGCCATCCGATCTCTGACGGAACGACCACGCGTCGCAAGCGCAAACCTCACATCGTCGCGGTAATCAATGAAATGTGCACGGGATGCTCGGGTTCGCCGGCGTGTGTTGAGTATTGTCCCGTGGCGGAGTGCATGTTTTGGGTCCCGGATGCGGACCATCCGCCGTTTGGCAAGATCCTGGTTGATCCTATTTTGTGCATTGGCTGTAAGTTGTGCACCAGCAAAGGTCCGGATGGGGCGTTTCTTGAGGGCTGCCCCTGGGATGCGATTGACATGCTTCCGCTGGCGGAGTTTGAGAGTAAGTACGGCGCGATGCCATATTGATTGTTGGCTGAAGCGCGGGCTTACAGGCGTTTCCTCATCGTAGTTCAAAAGCAGATTCCCCAATTCGTTCGGAATGTCTTCGCAGGTTTGTGCCGCACCTACAGCGCTGGTTCGCGAAGAGCACGGATGAGTGCGGCGATTTTTGAGGCTGCGACTGCCCCGGGGTTTTGTAGCGGTGGTCTGATCGAGTCGAAATTTTGATACTGGCGTGGCTCTTGGGTATCGCTGACGGTTACTGCTTTCTGCAATCGGCGCAGAGGCCGCCTACTTCCGTGCGGGAGACGGTTATTTCAATGCCGCAATCGCGGGCGATCTGTTTTTTCAGCTCTTCGTACAGCTCGCTTTCGAATTCGCGGACTTTGCCGCAACGCAGGCAGGCTACGTGGATGTGATCGCGCGGGCCGTGGCTTTCGTAGAAGTGGCGATCGCCGCGGAGGTGCAGAAGGTCGAGTTCGTCAATCAAGCCGTGCCGCTTCAGCAGGTCTATGGTGCGGTAGACCGTCACTTGAGTGACGCGCGAATCGAGCTTGCGTGCGCGCTCGAGGATTTCTCCGGCATCGAGGTGGCGGCGGGCCGATTCCATCACCTGCAGAAGCACGCGGCGTTGTCGTGTAAGGCGAATGCCGCGAGCGCCTAGTTCGCGTTGCAAACGTCCGGGCGCTTCGTGGTTGATGCGTTCGCCGGTGGAGACGCGATGTGCGGGGGTAGCGGTCATGGGCTCCGAGGAGATTATAGCAAATCGCGAAATCGCGCGGGTGATGCTGGCACGTTCGACGGGGCTACGAGAGACATACATCTAGTAGCGGACGGCGCGAACAGAGGTCCGTATTGGCAGGCAGGCTTCGCCGCCCTCAGGATGACAGCAAAGAACCGCCGATGCACATGTGACCGGCGCAGTAGGGTTACGTAGGGGCGGTCTTGCAAGACCGCCATCGATCCGCGACGCAACACCGATGGCGCACTGAAGTGCGCCGCTACAACGTCAAATGCGAGGAGCCAGCGGGCGCCCGCGCTACCAGATCCCTACGGGTGGCTCTGGACTAGCTTGAAGATGTCGCTGTACATCACGAAGGCGAAAATGCCTAGCAGGAATACGAGGCCTACCTGCACAAAGCGCTCTTTTACGGCCAGGCTTAGATCACGGCGCAGGATTCCTTCGATGGCCAGCATCAGTACGTGGCCGCCATCGAGGATCGGGATTGGAAGAAGATTGAGCAGGCCTAGGTTTAGGCTGATGATGGCCATTAGCCAGACCAGATCCACGGGGCCGCGCTTCGCCGCGCGTCCTGATTCGCGCGCGATGCCCACGACGCCCTGCAGTTCACGAATCTTTACTTTGCCGGTGAAGAGGCCACCGAGGACGGTGCCGATTTGTTTCATGCCGACGACGGTCTGAACCGAGGCGACTTTGACTGCGGAAACCAAGCTCTGCCGCTCAAATTGTTCCTGCACTTTCGGCGAGACGCCAACCTGCCAGACCGTGCTGCCGTCGATGCTCATTCCGTGCACCGGCGCGATTTCGAAAGTGACCTCCTTCCCGTCACGCAGCACGGTGAAGCGAATGGAACGGCCATCGGAGTGGCGCACACCTTCTACCAATTGCGGCCACGTGATGATGGGTTTGCCGTCCATAGCGATGATCTTGTCGCCCTCTCTCATGCCGGCGCGCTCGGCAGGCGTGCCGATGCCGATTTCGTCGGCGACAGGCGGCACTAGGGGATAGCCCAACTCCGAGTCAATACTTCCGGGGGGCGCGGGAATTGTCCCCGTGAGCTTCTGTTGCGAGCCGCCGCGCGAAACGGTGAAGGTAAAAGTTGAGTTCGGCTGCTCGTCTTTGAGTTGGGTAAAGACCGATTCCCACGTGGTAGTTTTCTTTCCGTTGACTTCAACGATCTGGTCGCCGCTCTGCACGCCGGATGCAGGAGGAGCGGTCTGCGGAACGGCCACGACTTGAGCGGGCTGACGGAGGTAATCCTCCGACGGGGTGCCCACGAGCCAAAAAATTCCCCAGAAAATGAAAAAGGCCAGAATGAGATTCATGGCCGGTCCGGCGCAGGCGATCAGCACGCGTACCCAGCGGGGTTTGGACAGGAATTCATAATCCGCGCCGGTGCGTTCTTCGACGGGATTGTCGCCGGCCATGCGCACATAACCGCCGAATGGAAGCGCGCTGAGGCGGTAATCGGTGTCGCCGCGTTTCACGCCGAAGAGGCGAGGTCCGAAACCGAAGGAAAATACATCGACCCTCACGCCGGAAAGTTTTGCGGCAATGAAGTGTCCCCACTCGTGCACGAAAATCATGATTCCGAGCACGACCGTGACGGATAAGACCGCTATGACTGCGTTTTGAAAATTAGCCATGAGACCTCTAACTAGATTTTAGTTCTTCCTTCGCTCGACTTCCAGGCGAGCGAGCCGGCGCGCTTCGGCGTCGGCGTTCAGTACATCTTCGATGGTGCGCATGGGCGTGCGCGGCATCTCTTCCAGGACGCGCTCGATAACCACCGCGATACCGAGAAACGGCAATTTCTTTTCCAGGAATGCCGCTACTGCAATTTCATCGGCAGCGTTCAACGCACAGGGCAACGGTCCGCCCTGGCGCAGCGCTTCTTGGGCCAGGGTCAAGCACGGGAACTTTTTCGCCGGGACATCCTCAAAATCCAACCTGCGCATCGCGGACCAATCGAGGGCATATCCATTCGACGGAATCCGCTCGGGATAGGTTAGCGCATATTGAATCGGCATGCGCATATCCGTTGGGCCGAGTTGTGCCAGGATTGAACCATCCACAAATTCGACCATGGAGTGAATCGTGGACTGCGGGTGAATTACCACCTGGATTCTGTCGAGATCCATTCCGAAAAGCCACTTCGCTTCTATGACTTCGAAGCCTTTATTCATGAGCGTCGCGGAATCAATGGTGATCCGCTGGCCCATCTTCCAATTTGGATGCGCCAGAGCCTGTTTTGGAGTGATCTTTTTGAATTGCGAAACGGGCGTTTTGCGGAATGGGCCGCCGGAGGCGGTTAACACCAGGCGCCTTACTTCGCGATTTTCTCCGGCGCGCAGACACTGATGAATGGCGTTGTGTTCGCTGTCTACCGGTAGCAGCGCGACGCCCGAGCGTTTCACGGCGGCGGTGACGACTTCGCCGGCCGCGACCATTACTTCTTTATTGGCCAGTGCGACGTGCTTGCCTTGCTCGATCGCTTTGTACGTTGCGGGAAGGCCGACGACACCCACTGCGGCTGAGAGGACCATTTCCGCGTCGGGATGAGTAGCGACGCGTTCCATACCTTCTGCGCCAAAGAGAATCTCGGGTTGCGGCTGGCTTTTACCGGCGCGACTTTTTTTGAGTGCGTCGCATAGCTCGCGGGCGCCGGATTCGGTGGCTACCGATACAACTTGCGGATTGTATTTCAGAGTTTGCTCGGCGGCTAGTTGCGAGTTGGCGCCCGCGGCTAGGGCTACCACTTGGAACTTGCCGGGATGCGCATCGACTACGGTGAGGCATTGGCGGCCGATGGAGCCAGTCGAGCCCAGGATGGAGATGCGTTTCATTGGGACGTGAGGTCTATTTTATAGGCGTTTGGTGGATTATGCGAACGCAGGTTTGCTAGGGAAAAGGATTTAACACATCAGAGGGCACGGAGAACGGCTAAGGGAGAGCACGGAGAAGGCGTTGATTGCCGCAGAGACGCGGGGGCGCAGAGAAAGTCAAAGGCTAGGAAGAAAGGTCTAATACGGTGCGCACAGTCGTGCTAGCGCGGTTGGCCTAGCCATTGGTAGAGCGCCCAGACTACCGGAGCTGCTAGGATTAGGCTGTCGATGCGGTCTAGCATTCCTCCGTGGCCTGGGAGTAACGCGCCGGAATCTTTTACTGCTGCGCCGCGTTTGTAAGCTGATTCGATCAAGTCGCCGGCTTGTCCTGCGATGTTTGCAACGCCTGCTATTACCAGCGGAATGGTCACATCCATTTGCATCCAGCGCGCGAACAATACGCCTACTAGCATTGATGCGATCACGTTGCCTACCGCGCCCTCCCAGGTTTTTTTCGGGCTCAGCGCCGGGGCCATGGGCAGACGGCCAAGGCCCTTCCCCACAAAATAGGCGAGCATGTCTCCCGCCCAGATCAACACGAGCGTGAAGAGCACGAGTTGCCGGCCGACTTGATCGATTTCATTCAGGCGGACGATGTAGCTGAATGGCAACGCGACGAAAAGAATTCCTGCGGCGCTGATGGCGACCGCCGGCAGAACTTCGTGCAATGGGCGGCGTGTGGAGAGTCCCAACGAAACGCAGCCGAATATGAAAATGAGGAGCGCGGCTTCGATGGAGAGCGCGCCACCGGCTGGGCCACGCACGATCGAGATGCCTTCCGAGAACGAGTGTTTGATCAGGAAGCCGGCGGAATATTGCGCGTAGAAAATCAGCGCCGCGCAGAAATACGACCACTTCTTGAATCCGCGCAGACCGATGCGATCGCCTAAGTTAAAGAATTCGAGCAGGGCGAGGATGGCGATGAGCGCTGCGAGTGCCGCGAGCAGTAATGGTGGCGCCCACCAGACGATCGCAACAACGACGGGAATCAGGACGGCAGCTGTGGCAATCCGCAGGAGCATTCGGCGTCAGCCCCGGCCGGACTTGCCGGCCAGCCCCTTGGCACGTTCGCGGGCTGTGCCCAGGCCGCCGTAGCGCCGCTCGCGTTTTTGAAAGTCCACTAATGCTTCGAGAAGCCTTGCGCGGGAAAAATCCGGCCAGAGAGTTTCGGTGACATAAATTTCGGCATAGGCGATCTGCCACAGCAGGAAATTGCTCACGCGCATTTCGCCGCTGGTGCGGATCAGCAGGTCGGGGTCCGGCAATCCAGCGGTGTAGAGGTGCTCAGAGATAGTTTGTTCATCGGCCTCGAACGCCGCCATGCCGTTCGAGCGCACCTGCTGAAGAATGGTATTGAACGCGTCTACCAATTCGGCACGACCGCCGTAATTCAAAGCGACCACCAGCTTCATTCCTGTGTTCTTTGCGGTCAAGCTCATCGCGCTCTGGATGTCCTTGCGCACCGCTTCCGGCAATTGTTCGGAACGCCCGATGATCAGCAGGCGAATGTTATTTTTGTGTATGGAGGGCAGTTCGCGCTTCAGATACTCGCGCAGCAGGCGCATGAGGAAGTCCACTTCGGTCTGCGGCCTGCGCCAGTTTTCCAGTGAGAATGCATAAAGCGTCAGGCACGGCAGTTTCAAGCGCGCGCAGGTTTCGATGATTTCGCGGGCAGTTTTCACGCCCGTGCGATGTCCCGCGATGCGGGGCAAATGGCGACGTTGCGCCCACCGGCCGTTGCCGTCCATGATGACGGCCAGGTGTTCGGGCAATTGCCGGAGATCAATTTTATCGAGAAGCTCCGCTTCTTCGCGGTTGGCGGCTTTTAGAAGTTCGCTTGCTTTCACTCGGTTTCGCTCGAGGACAGACAGTGAGGAAAGCTAGCATACGGGGTGATGGCAAGCAAGGCGGATGGGAGCGGGTAGCAGATCGGTTTCGAGCAGTTCACGGAATAGAAATAGCGGGTCCCGGCGGAGAATGACGTGCGGTTCCGGGTTGATCCGGCTCTAGATTAGACAGCGCTGGGGGGATTGCGTTCGGAAATCGGACAACCCAAGCGCTGCACGAGCACTGCTGCACGGTTTTAGAGTGCGCGTTTTGTACGATATGGTCCGACTTGCTCATTACTCGGTGCCCTTCGGAATCGAATAACTCGATGGGTTCGAAAACGGTTGAAATGCAGCAAACGTACAAGGTCATAGCCGCACCGGGCGACAGCCAAAGCTTTCGCGTGCGGCACGTCGATACAGTCGATTGTCGATTCGATCGATTTGTTGCTTAAGCTTTCGACCGATTGTTGAAGCCGGACAACGAGATTGATATGGCCGATAAGGAACAGGACATAGGCCAAAACAGAATAAGTAGATAGTGGCATCGAGAACCTCCGATTTCGTCCCGATGGTGGATTCTGGTCGAACGGTAACTGGTTGCACACTCTAGCTACAGGCCGATATCTTTAGCCTCTGATCAACCGCGCCCGCTTCGTCCCGAACGGCGTGAGACAAAGCGCAACGCTACAAATGCAACTGCGAAGACTGCCGCACTAAAGTGCGCCGCTACAACTGCGACCCGAGTGCTGCGTAGTGCGCCGCAAGTACAACGTCGAGTTTTCGCGGTGAAATATTTCAGGGTGAATGGATTAGCGTGCCGACTAGGCCTGCGCTCCCGGGTTGGAAGATGGCGGCGTAGACGAGCACCAGGGTCAAAATGATCATGATGATGCTGGCGGCCCAGGCGACCATGTTGAATCCCCAGGTGTTGGTGTAATCGCCCATCAGGTCGCGGCGATTGATCAGCAGGAGGACGAAGATCAGCACCACGGGGAGCCAGACGCCGTTGGCGACTTGCGAGAGCACAAGAATTTTAAATAGCGGCGCTTTCGGCAGGAGGATGATTCCGCCGCCGGCGACGATCAGACCGGTGTAGAGCGAGTAGAATGCCGGGGCTTCTTTGACCTTGCGATCGAGTCCGGCTTCGAACCCCAGGCCTTCGCAGATCACGTGGGCCGTGGAAAGCGGCAAGATGGATGCCGCGAAGAGGGACGCGTTGAGCAGACCGAACGCGAAAAGATAGCCCGCCCATTTCCCCGCGAGCGGCACGAGTGCGGCTGCTGCTTGAGCGGCGTCGGTAATGTTGGTCATGCCGTTCTTATTGAGCGTGGCCGCGCAGCACACGATGATGAAGAAGACGATGGCCATGCAGGAGATGCTGCCGACCAGCACGTCGAGGCGAGCGTGTTTGTATTGCTTGAGGCCGACGCGCTTTTCGACGAAACCGGCTTGCAGGTAAAAAAATTGCCAGGGTGCGATCGTGGTACCCACGAGCGCCGTGAGCATTAGCAGGTAGTCCGTGCTGAAATGTAGCGTGGGTCTGACCGTTTCCTTCGCGGCCAGCAACCAATCGGGCTTGGCTAAAAATGCAGAGGCCACATAGGTGAGATAAAAGCCGCATGCGACGAGGAATATTTTTTCGACCTGGCGATAGCTTCCCTTCACTACCAGCAGCCACACGGCGATTGCCGCCAGCGGTACAGAAACGTATTTGCTGACGCCGAAAATCTGCATGGACGCGGCGACGCCCGCGAACTCGGCGACGGTATTACCGAGGTCCACCGCTAAGGCTGCAATCATGACGAAGAAGGTGGAGCGGAAGCCGAATTCTTCACGGATCAGGTCGGAGAGCCCTTTGCCAGTGACGACGCCCATGCGCGCACACATTTCTTCGGAGACGTAGAGCGCGATGGTCATGGGAATCAGCGACCAGAGCAGGGTGTAGCCGAACTGAGCGCCAGAGGTGGTGTAGGTGGTGATGCCGCCGGCGTCGTTGTCTACGTTTGAGGTGATCAGGCCAGGACCGACGACCGCGAGTAGCACGGCGAGACGACGGCGCGTCATGCGCGTGCGGCGCATGAAGTTTGTGCCGCGGGCTTTCCACCTGGCTAGTGTGGTCGGGGTGGTGGTTTGTTCGGCCATGTTGGTAGAAAGCAACAGCGAAGACGAAGAGAGGCCCTTCGCTTCGCTCAGGATGACAACAAAACCAAAAAATCAACCGCGCCCGCCTGAAGGCGGCCGCTACCAGAGTCAAATTCTCAATTCGAGCGCCAAGTTAAATGCCAAGAGCCGGCGAAACGGTGCGGCTACTGGTTTTGAACGCACGTATTTTCGTGTAGCGCTAAAGTTTTGCACGCATACGGCTTACTACGTCGTCTACGGTGATGGTGCCGATCGGACGATTATCGCCATCGACGACGGTCAGGCTCCGCAGATTGTATTTATCGAACAGCTCGAAAATTTCCTTGTCGTGCGCACTGGGTGTTACCGAGAGCAGTGGTTCGAATGTGAGTTCGGACATGCGCTGGTCCGAATCCGATAGCAGCAGGCGCGCGATTGGGACGGTGCCCGCCAGTGCCGCGTCTTTATTGATCAGGATCACATTGTCGAGCTGGTCGGGCGAAATTTCGTGAAAACGGATGTAATCCAGCACTTCGCCGCGAGTGGCTTCGTCACCGACGACTACGATTTCGGTGGTCATCATTCCGCCGGCGGTATCCTGCTCGAATTTAAGGAGTTGTTCGACGTCGTGGGCTTCGCGGTGTTCCATTTCGCCGAGAACTTCCTGCGACGTTTCCGGCTCGAGGCTGGCGAGCAAGTCCGCGGCCGCGTCCGGGCTCATTTCTTCGATAATGTCCGCAGCGCGCTCGGGGTCGAGCTTTTCGACTACCTGCGTTTGCAGGCGCTTATCGAGTTCGGAAATTGTTTCCGCGGCGGTTTCCTCGTCGAGCGACGAGATGATTCCCTGGCGCTCGTCTGGCGAAAGCTCTTCCATGATGTCGGCGAGGTCCGCAGGGTGCAACGCTTCCAGTTTGTCGCTCGAAAGGCGCAGCTTTACGCGACGCAGCGGGTCCGGTTCGATCAGATTCACGAATTCCCAGAGGATTTTTCGCGGCGGCAGCTTTTTCTGGATGCGGCGGATGGCCATGGGCGGCACGATCCCCTGCAATAGCCGCCGCACGGCACCGGGCAGGCCGACGTCCACCTGAGTGATGCGCAACTCAGTGTTGCCGTTGGTGCGCTGGTCGGCGAGGTCAATGTCGTTGACGCGCACGACTTTTCGTCCGTTGGTGTCAATGATTTGCTGGTCGAGCAGGTCTTTGCCGACGGCGAGCCAGGCTTCGTTAGGTTGGTAGAGCTCGAGCGCGGATTCGTCGGTGGTCAACTTGATCTTTCCAGGAGCGACCGAACCGATCTGGTCGTAGCGGGCCAGCAGCGCGCGATATTGGCCGCGCCCCAGGAGCAGCTTGGCGACGCGATTGGGTTGGTCGGCGGGCTCGACGAACATTTCTTTCACGCGGCCTACGTAGTTGCCGAACGAATCGTACGTTTCGGCTCCGATTATTTCGGTTGCGTGCAACATGGTGACTCCTTTACAGCATGCTCAAAACCCGGCTTCAGGGACTAAAGCCCAAGATGAACATCAGAGCCTCACGGCGGGGCTGAAGCCCCGCCCTTCCGTCCTTCTCCGCGCCGGGCCAAAAAAAATGCCCGGGACCGGCGACTTGAACCGGCCTCGGGCATGCAGAAATCGCCCTACGATTACCTCAGGCCGGGCCTCGCCTCCCTGTCCCCGCGTCCCTCGCAGGTCCAGCGAACCGATACCGCATGGGAAGTTCCCTGCCCTGGCCGAGAGTTTCCGGCGCGGTCAGCGAGGCAGCTACTTCCCGGTTCCGATTTGGACGGAAGCTCCATTGCGTTGCGCTTTTGTCCGAATTGACTAGTAAATGCAGACGTTGAGTTTGTCAAGCAAAGAGTGGACCTTTGCACGATTTATTTTGCGGGGAACACC
Source organism: Candidatus Acidiferrales bacterium (assembly GCA_035258265.1). Lineage (GTDB taxonomy): Bacteria > Acidobacteriota > Terriglobia > Acidiferrales > UBA7541 > Palsa-295. The sequence continues at coordinate 4,007 of DATEVZ010000280.1, read as the reverse complement.
ATATTTTTCGGGTCGCGACCGCGATGGCGGCAATCTGCGGCATAGACGTCCCAATACGTGCCGCGAATGTAGTCGGCGGGGGTGTATCCGAGCGCGCGAGCCACGCGATCGATCGCTCGGGGCTGGCCTTCGAGTTCGAGGAACTCGCCAACTGGTGTTTCATCCAGGTCCATGTGGAGGCCGCGCAGGCGGAAACTGGTGCGGTGCTTCTCGTAGCGGAAGCTCGGCTTGAAACCCAGGGCTGCAAGCGAGGCGGGCCAGTCGCGCGATGGGTCGGCAACAAGCTCGCGTTCGGCCCGCTCTTTGTATCGTGGGCTCTTCCTGGTTCCGTGCGCTTGCCGCCTGGGCGCTTTGGAGGTCAGCAGGACGCGGCGCATCCGTCCGAGGGAAGCGCCGTGCTTGGCTGAGGTTTCCATTCGGACGCGCAAGAGCCATCCGCGGCGTCGCAGGTCGGACCGGGGCGTGTCGTAGAGCGTGTTTTGTTCGAAGACGCGGCCGTGGGAGACGGCGCCGAGCGCCTTTATCGCACGCGCCGTGGCGTGGATGTCCGCGACCCGTAGCTTAACCTCGATCTCCGAGTTCGTTTTTCGCGATTGAGGCACGGCGCAGTATAAATCATGTGCCGGTTACGGGGGCACGCTCGGTGTTGCCAAACGCGCGCGTGGGCCAGCATAATCAATTCGCTGCCGTCGCTCGAAGCCGGGTAACGATTGTCTTGGGACATCGTGTTCCGGCCTTCGCGGCGCGCGGTCAGCATTCATGACCGAACCTACAACCCCACTGATGCAGCAGTATCATGCCGTCAAAAAGCAACATCCGGCGGCCTTGCTGCTCTTCCGCCTGGGCGATTTCTACGAGCTTTTCTACGATGACGCGGTAGTCGCGTCGCGAATTCTGCAAATCACGCTGACCGCACGCAACAAAGAAAAAGGCCAAGCCGTGCCGATGTGCGGTGTCCCTTACCACGCTGCCGAAAACTATATCGCGCGCCTGATTCGCGCCGGGCACAAAGTGGCGATCTGCGAGCAGATGGAAGCACCGGGGCCGGGCAAGAAAATTGTGCGACGTGAAGTGATTCGAGTGCTTACGCCGGGGACTGCTACCGGGGCGGGTCTGGTCGAGGCCAAGGAAAATAATTATCTGGCGGCGGTGGCGAGGAGCGCGGCTGCTGGGGCTGCTACCGCGGCCGGCGCTGCCGGCACCGGACGAGCCGGAGCACGAGCTTCCGAGAATGCCATTGGCTTGGCTTTCGTGGATCTTTCTACGGGCGAGTTTCGCGCTACGGAATTTTGCGGGGAGAAGGCAGAGGCGCGGCTCCGTGATGAGCTTGGAATTTTAAGGCCGCGCGAAGTGCTTTTGGCACGGCCTGCGACGCTATTTCCCGTGACGATGGCGGCGGAAATGGATGGCTTGGGTGCCGTCGAAACTCGGCTGGACGATTGGGTGTTCGAGGCGAACTATGCCACACGCATCCTCGAAGAGCATTTCCGAGTGGCTGCTTTGGAGGGATTTGGGCTCGTGGGCCACGGCCAGGCAACGGCTGCCGCCGGGGCGCTGGTGCATTATTTGCGAGAAACGTCGGCGATCGGCGCGCGCACACCGGAGGATTCGGCGGTGATTCCGTCTTTGCGTCCAGCGGGCGCTGGACTCGAGCATCTGGACCGCATCTCTTACTACGAGCAGCAGGAGGCGATGGTTCTGGATGCTGTGACGACGAGGAATCTGGAACTGGTCGAGCCTTCTACGGGCGATGACGCTTCTGCGACGCTTTTACGTGCGATTGACGACACCGCCACGGGGATGGGGGCGCGTCTGCTGCGTGGATGGATTTTGCGGCCGGAGATCGCGCTGGCGGAAATTGAAGCCCGGCTCGATGCCGTCGCTGAGCTGAAGTCGCAGACGATGGTGCGTGAAGAGATTCGCAAGACGCTGGAAGGTATTCTGGACCTGGAGCGGCTTACCAGCCGCGTGACGCTTGGCGTGGCTACGCCGCGCGATTTGCTGGCGCTGCGGGGATCACTTGATCGCATTCCGGCGTTGCGACGGCTCGTAGCCGTCTCGTTTTTGTCGACGTCCTCCAGCCCCTCGCCGTCCACGACCACTGTAGGTGTGGGTTCGCGACTTTCATCTCTGCACCAAGAGCTCGACGAGATGGCCGATGTGCGCGACACAGTAGCGCGCGGGATTGCCGATGATCCTCCAGCCTTGCCCGGCGACCCGGGCGTGATTCGCCGAGGTTATGACGCCGAACTCGACGAATTGCACGACATCACAAAGAAAGGCCGCCAGATTATTGCCTCGATGGAGGAGCGCGAGCGCAAGCGGACCGGGATCGCGTCGCTGAAAATCCGTTACAACCAGGTTTTTGGTTTCTACATTGAGATTTCGAAAGCCAATTTGCACCTGGCGCCGGCGGATTATGAGCGCAAGCAAACACTCGTGAATGCGGAACGGTTCACTTCGACCGAGTTGAAAGAGCACGAACAGAAAGTATTGTCGGCCGAAGAGCGCGTGTTGGCGATCGAGCGTCGTCTGTATTCGGAAATTCGCGAGTCCATCGCGCGAGAAGCGGGGCGGCTGCGGCGCACGGCCGCGGCGATTGCACAACTCGACGTCCTGGTGAGTTTTGCGCGCATCGCCGCCACGCGAAATTATACGCGGCCGGAATTTACGGATAAGGCGCTCGCGAAAAAAGGAGAACGCGGCGTCCTGATGATCGCCGGCGGGCGGCATCCGGTGATTGAAAAGCTTCTGGAGGAGCGCGGCGAGCGGTTCGTGCCCAACGATTTGTATCTGGATGGCGAATCACAATTCCTCCTGCTGATTACCGGGCCCAACATGGGCGGAAAATCAACCTATCTACGGCAGGCCGCGCTCATTTCGATTTTGGCGCAGATGGGATCGTTTGTTCCGGCAATGCAGGCGAAATTGCCCTTGCTGGATCGGGTTTTCACTCGTATCGGCGCTTCGGACAATCTGGCTCGCGGTCGGTCCACTTTCCTGGTGGAGATGAGTGAGGTGGCGGCAATTTTGAATACCGCTACGGCGGCGAGTTTGGTGCTGCTAGATGAAGTGGGGCGTGGTACGGCGACGTTTGATGGGCTTTCCATCGCGTGGGCGGTGGTAGAGGCGCTTCATTCCGGCGCGCAGCCGCGTACTTTATTTGCCACTCACTATCACGAACTGACGGAGCTTGAGCAATTGCTTCCCGGCGTGAAGAATATTCATGTGTCGGTGCAGGAGGCCGGGAGCGAGATCATTTTTCTGCGGCGAGTCGAACCCGGAAGTGCAAATAAGAGTTACGGCATCGAGGTTGCGCGGTTGGCGGGATTGCCTACCGACGTGATTGCGCGGGCGAGGGAAATTCTGCGGCGGCATGAACAGAGCGAGGAGAAGCTGACGCAGGAGTTGTCGCCGGGAGCGGTTGCTGGTGGCGCGCCAGCGGCGCCGGCACATCAGACCAGCTTTACTGCGATTGACGAATCTGTCTTGGACGCGATTCGCGGCGCGGATTTGAATAAATTGACGCCGATGGAGGCAATGAATCTGCTGGCGGTGTTGCAGAAGCAATTGTCATAGGGTTGCGCTTACGCATTTGTAGCGGCGGTCTTTAGCCTTTTCTGGGAGTGCCGGGGCTTGCCCCCACCTTGCGTTTGCAGCCCGGCGCAGAATTTCCTGTGAGCAGCTGCGATCGCGCGGCGGGCGGCTCCGGCGAGGCGAACCTCGCCTCGCGAAAACAGGGCAAGCCCCCGCACCCCTAAAGAAACGGCGTCGCGTTTTTGTAAGCATCCAGCCTGTTCGGCCTTTCCGGCTTAATACGGATGGCACACTGAAGTGCGCCGCTACAAAGGCCTATGTCTTGACGTTGTGTAAACGCGCGGTTAATTCGTGGTTGTAAATGACCGGGTTCGGCTTCTAGACTCATCTCACCGATGCTGGTATTGGGAATGATGTCTGGGACTTCCGCTGACGGCATTGATGCTGCGCTGGTGCGCATCTCCGGCGCG
>DATEVZ010000279.1:0-2587 GCA_035258265.1 Candidatus Acidiferrales bacterium | reverse complement strand
CGAGATCGAAAGCGACGATCGCGTCTATTACGTCCACATTTCCTCGAATTCCGGGAAGGTTCTGCTCCTGGCCACCTGGCCCAGCGAAAACGTGCTGGAAGAAGCCCATAACGCAGCATAAAGCACTCGCCGTGGCGACCCTTGGAAGCGCAACTTCACCTGGGACGCCAAAAATGGACTTGGTGTCATCCCGACCGAAGGGAGGGATCTGCTTTACCCTGACGTCACGGTGAATCGGCCGAATGCCACTAGCAACTCCCATGTCGCTTCAGCGATCTGTTAAAACGCCATATCCGCAGCCTTGAAATTCAACTCCGTCAAGGTCTGCGCCTTCAACTTATAAATCGCCGGCCCTTCGCTCGACCGCGCATAAACAAACCCGCCATATTCCTTGGAAATCTGCACGGTCAATTTCTTCCCTCCCTTGTCCGTCAGAGTCGCGTCGAAGGCTGGCTTGCTCAACCTAGCCGCGACGTCCGCCGTCGGACGATCGAAAATTTCCTCCGCGCGCGTCACCTGTAACGGCGAAAAAAGCTTCTCCGCGTTGGCCGATTTTCCCTTCTGATCCGCCGACTCGTCGAAATTCCATTCCACTTCGTTCTTCCGCGTGCAAGCGATCGTGCCGCTCGCGTTGTGAATCTCCAGGTGCGTGATGTTCGCCGGATCGAATCGCACGATTCTCTTGTCGCGCAGACCGCTGTAACCTTCCGCCAGCTTTTTGTACAGATCCTGATTGATCCGGAAAATCATTGGCCGCGAGGCATCCCGCGCGAAGTACTCGTCGCCCTCTTTCTTCCCCACCAGCAATGTTTCGCTCTTGCCTTTTCCGTCCGACGCGGTGAACGTGATGGCCGGACTTACGAGCCCATAGGCACCCAGCTTGTCCGCAGTCTCGCTCGCGATCGTCATCATTTTCGCGTTCGCAACACCTGAGAGCAGCGTAGTGATCGCTTCTTCGTCTCCCGGCGTGCTCGCCGGCTTGCTGAACTGCCAGCCATTCTGACCCTTGGCCGCATCCAGCGCACCCGAGGAATTCTTCAGCTCGAACGAGTTAAATTCGACGGCATTGATGTGTAACACCGCACGATCGCGCATTTCCTGCAGAGGCTTATCTACACTCACCAGTAAAGATTCGGGCAGCAGTACGACGTCCTTGGCGTTGTCCGCAATGGCATACACCGAAACGGCCGTGAAATCCTTCTTGCCCAGCTTCAAATTGTGCTTCGCGCCGTTCTGCGCCTGAAACTCGAGCGCGACGGCGGGATTATCCAATCCATATACCTTCAGTCGATCTGGCGTGCCCGGCTCGGTTTGGCTCACCCGCGCCGTCGCCAATTGCTGCACGATTCCCTGCACCGATGGATCATCAGCGCCGGTCTGAATGGGCTGCGTGATTTGCCAGGCGCCGCCGCGCTTCTCCAGTTGAATGGCCTGCGATTTCGGGTCCGCTGGATAAGAAATGCTCAGCGAGGAAATATCCTGCGCTGGCACGGAAAAGGCCGGCTTGCTCGTGTCTTGTGTGGCCTTCTCGGCCTCTTTTTGCCCGCGCTGCCAATCGAAATAGTAAACCGCGCCACCCGCAAGGATGGCCACAAGCAAAACGATAAGCGTGGACTTTTTGATCATGGTCTAATTTGGCTTCTTGGAATTAACGGCGTTTCCACCAGATGTAAACCCCGGAGAAGATTACCAGGCCCGGCAGCAGCGCCAGATCGAGCCACCAGAGCGCAGTGGCCTGGCCCGCCGTCAGCGTGACGCGCCGGTTCGTGGGCGCTTTGGGCCGGATCGAAATCAAAGACTCGTCTTGCGCCAGCCAGTCAATCGTATTGAAGAATAAATCGCCGTTCCGCTGCTGGCCGACCCAGGGATTGGCCGCAAACTGCGAATTCCCGATCACCACGAGCCGCGCCTCTCTATCATCCACCTTGCGATTCGCAGCCACCCCCAGCGAAAGCGGTCCCAGCGTGTCCGTCTTCGCATCGTAGGAAATCTTCGTCTCGCCCGGCTTCAGACCTGGAATCGTAAAACTTCGCTCGGACGTCTTCAGCAATTCCACCGCTTGCGGAATCGATTTGCTCTTGTCCGCGATCGAGGCCGTTCGTGCCAGCGGGAAAAATGTCACGGACCGCTCAAATCCCTTGGTAATGGGGCTCGCTCCAAAATCCGCGACCAACGGAATTATTGGGCCGCCGCCGAAAAGGCGCCCCATACCGCTCGCGTCCACCACCACGTTGCTGCCCACGGCAATGTTCCATGAATGATAGATATCGTCCAACTTCGGGTCCGTCGCCGGATCTTCCATGATCAGCGCATGGCCACTGGCATCCAGATACTTCCCGATCATCTCGGTTTCTTGTGGGTAATAAGATTGTTTGGGCCCGGCGATCACCAGAACGCTGCAGTCGGCCGGGACGCTGTTTTCGGTGATGAGATTGACCGTCTTGGTTGTGTAGTTTTCCTTCTTCAGGCCCGCATCCACCTGGCTGTAGCCATCCTGCGAACTATCGGCCAGACCTTTTTCGCCGTGTCCCGAGGCGAAGCACACTTCCTTTATCTTTTCGGTGGTCGCTTTCAGGATGGCGCCGGT
>DATEVZ010000278.1:0-7908 GCA_035258265.1 Candidatus Acidiferrales bacterium | reverse complement strand
TGCCGTCCCCTTCCCCAGACCCCTTCTCCTGCTAGGAGATGCAACGAAGGTTGAATGAAAGCTGCATGTGCGCCCAAATTTTTGTCTCACTAAAGGGGTTCACCCCATACAATGACGTGCTGCATCACGCATCCTCTTGCTGAAATACGAGGAAGTCACTCGCTTTGGGGGCGTGGTGTGCCCGTTCGGTTGCACCCTGACCGCCAGCGCGAGCCTGGGTACAATCAAGCCGAGCCGATTGCGCGTCCGCTGGCCCAGCGCCTGCATCTAAAGCAAGGAGGTTGCCTGCTGATGCGTACCAAGCCTCGCCCGGCGCGGCTGGTGCTCTCTCGCAAAGAGCACCGGGACTCGGTAGGTAGCACCTACGCTACTCGCAAGGGCCTGCGGGTTGACAAGCTTCGCGTTCTACTGGTAGATGATGTAATGACGACTGGCGCGCCATTAGATTCGTGTGCCCGCGCCCTGAAGAGCGCTGGGGCTAGTGTAGTTCTGGGATTGACGGTCGCGCGAGTGGTTCCCAGATGGTCGCCCTTGGGCGCCCAGGAACCAGGGGAAGCAAAGACAAGCCAGACAAACCAACAGGGTGCAGCAAGCATCCTTAGTAGCACATAAGGGAACTGATCAAGCGACGCAAAAGGCGGCGCACATGGATAAGCGACCCAAGCTTGGCTTACGGCCCCGACCCAACATCGGGCTGAGCGGAGTTGCGCAGGATCCAGTTGTGGCAAGGCAAGCGTCAAACCCGCCCGCCAGCCGCCCTTCGGTGATGCAGGCGCCTGTGCTGGTTTTGAACGCCACGTTTGAGCCTATCAACGTGACTGCAGTGCGGCGCGCTCTGGTGCTAATGCTTAAGGGCGTGGCGCAGGCGGAAGAAACCAACCACACCGAAGTGCACTCGACGCAAAAGGCCATTCAGGTACCGTCGGTGATTCGACTGCTTAGCTACCGGCATATTCCGCAGCAGAGCCGCGCGCTCTCACGCAAAAACATTCTGCTGCGCGATCGCAATACGTGCCAGTTTTGCGCTTGCGCGTTTCCCGCGTCGGAATTGACGCTCGATCACGTTCTGCCGCGTTCGCGTGGCGGCCGTTCGACATGGGAAAACCTCGTAGCGTGCTGCTACGCTTGCAACAATCGGAAAGGTGACCGCACGCCCGAAGAAGCGGGAATAAAATTGCAGCGACGTCCGCGGCCCTTCACGCTGCATACATCACGACAACTGATGCGGCTCATCGGACATCGTGATGAGAAGTGGCGTAAGTATTTGTTTTACTGATGCTTGTCCGAATTCTTCGAATTTGCAATTTAGGGCAACCTTTTGCCACCGTTCACGTCTAATATTTTAATTACTTCTAGGACACACCCCGGGAAGTGGTACTGGTTCAACCCAGGCCGCTTCCCTTCCTTTTTGTTTGGGCGGATTTTTCCGGTTACTGCAGAAAAATAATTTTCAGTTCCTCTACGCCAATTCTCGGAAAGCCCCATGCGCGTGAGCTGAATTTCCGGTGACAAATATTTCAAAAGAGTGTCGGTCGCGGAATGGAAGCGTAGCCCGGGGGCCACAAGCCACACCAGCGGTCTATTTCGATATAGCCGTACTCCTGAAAATCTTCTTCGCGCTGATGGCGGCGGACGCGCAGCCAAAAGTTCACTGCTGGGATCGGCATTTGAATATCTTCGGAAGCTTTCAGCACAATCACCACCAGGCGGCCTCTCCGCGTAATTCCCAGAAGGTCGAGTACGCCGCGGTCGCCTGCTGCGAGGCCCGGAACTTGTGAATAGAAATGGCGCACATCGAGTTGCGCATCCAATTTCGTGGGATCTTCTGACACGATGGTTTCGAGCCAGCGCTCCGGAGCGCTGCGACATAGGTAGTGTTGACATCTTCCGCCAGCGAGTTGCGATGAAGATCGAGTTGATGCAGGAGCCGCCCGAGACGGGGCTTGGTGGCAGAAGTTGATCGTTGTGGCGAATTGTCCAGGCCGAAGAATACTCCTTTCGTCCATCGCGCGAACAGCAGTCAACGAAAGGACATTCCCAGATCATCTTTGCCGGCTAAGACGCGCAACTCAATCGCGTCTGCTTTTGCGGGAAGCATTGCGCGAATTTCCGCGATGGTGTCGGCCGCGGCGCTTAACCGCCCAGTCGCCCGCAGGCGCGTTCAAGGCACACCCACCCGTGGTTGCAAGGCAGGTTCGATCAGTCCGCAATTATTCCAAAGTCAGGCCAGTTACATTTATGGATGGATACTGTTGATTCCATTCCGCGGGAATATGTTCGAGCGTAATTTGAAAAGGGCGCCGCTGGCCTGCCGGCAGAGGCTCTGCATTAGGCGGGATGAGGACTTCGGTTTCGCGCAAGACTACTTGATTCAGATCATCGCGAAATTCCACGGCCACTTCCATCGCGCGGATGGTTTGCACGCCATCGTTCGAAATCGTTCCCGCTACGTAAGTGAATTCCTGCTTCAGAAAATTCGTGGCGCGCGCCATTTGGATGTCGGTGAAATGGATCCTCGCGGCGTACGTTTGCTCCGCGGAACCAAACGGCAATTTCACCGCGTTCGCTTGTGTGTTGGACCGCATGGTTCTCGTCAGCAGAACAAACCCGCCGAAGAGAATTCCAACGATCACGATTCCGAGTAGGAACGCAACCGGGAATCGCCGCCGTTCTGCGCTGTAGGAGCTCTCGCCTGGTTCCATGGACTAACCCGGGTTTGTCAACGCCCGAACGCAAGTCGCATGATCAGCGGTTCTGGGAGGCCGCCGACGCCCATGCGCTTCTGCACTGATTCAATGTCGTACGGCACGCGCCAAAATTCAACGGACTTGTTCGGCAAGTCCGCGATCACAAACGCGGCGCGTGTGTCACCATCGCGCGGCTGGCCCACCGATCCGGGATTCAGCAGATACGTGGTGTCTTCCTCGATCGTCAGTTTCGAAAAATGATTATCTTGGGGCTTGAAGTGTAGTGCGCCGACTTGATCGTTGTGAAGTGTGAAACCGCCCTGCAAATGTGTATGGCCGAAGAAAGTGATCTGCGCGGGAGCGTCCAGCAGGCTATCGAGCGCCTGAGCTGGCGCAAAGACGTACTCGTCTTCGTCTTTATACGCGCCATGGACCATCACAAATCCGTCGACGGTCAGCGGTCCAATCGGCAATTTTTCCAGCCACTCGCGATTTTCTGGGCGCAATTGATCGCGAGTCCACAGAGCTACCGCGCGCGCTACGGGATTAAAATCGTCGGCGTTGGCCAGGCCCGATCCGGCCTTATCGTGATTGCCGCGAATGGTGATCGCGCCGAGCTCCCGTACGCAATCGACTACTTCGTTGGGATCGGGACCGTAGCCCACCACGTCGCCCAGGCACACGACTTTTTCCCAGTGGCCCCTGGCCGCGTCCAGCGCCGCATTCAGCGCCGTCATGTTCGCGTGGATGTCGCTCAAGATTAAATAGCGCATTCAGCTGCCCCCGCAGGCAGGATGCGAATTATAGACGAACATAGCACGTGTTGCACGAAATCGCGCGTCAGGCTGTGGAGATCCCTCGGGCGCGCGGATTAGCGGATCAACATGCAGTCACCGTAACTGTAGAACCTGTATTGCGCAGCGACAGCATGTTGATAGGCGTGCAAAATATTTTCGCGCCCTGCAAGAGTTGCTACCAGCGCCAGCAAGCTCGATTGCGGCAAGTGGAAATTCGTGAGCAATTGATTCACGACGCGGATTGGTTTGCCGGGATAAAGAAAAATGTCCGCCTCGGCGCGGCCAGGCTGCATCGTTGTACCCTGCGACGCCGCCTTTTCAGCGGCGTCTTCCAGTGTGCGCACTACTGTTGTGCCGATGGCCAGCACTGGCCGCCCTTCGCCTTGCGCACGGTTGATTGCCGCTACCGTGGCTTGCGGAATTTCGTATGTTTCGGCGCGGATCCTGTGATTTTCCAGGCGCTCCGTGCGGACCGGCTCGAACGTTCCTAGTCCCACGTCCAAAGTTACTTCCGCGATTTCGATTCCGCGATCGCGCACCCGCTGTAGAATTTCAGGCGTGAAGTGCAGGCCTGCAGTCGGGGCCGCCACCGCGCTTCCCTGCTTTGCGTACACGGTCTGGTATCGCTCGCGATCGAGTGGTTCATCTGTGCGTTTGATGTAGGGAGGCAGCGGAATGTGCCCCAATCGCCCTAGCGTTTCGTGAAAGCCATTCTTCGAGTGAAATCGGAGCACCCGCAAGCCATATTGGCCGCGGGCTTCCACCAGCGCATCGAGTTCGCCTTCGCCAAAAACGATTCGCTCGCCCACCGGAATTTTCCTTCCCGGACGGACGAGCGTCTCCCACGCATCGGCTTCCAACTGACGCACCAACAGCACTTCAATCGGCGCCCGCAAATGTTCGTGACGCGACGGACTGTGTGCTCCCGGCGGCTCGGCATGAATTCCCGCACGCTTGCCGAATAGACGTGCGGGCAACACACGCACGTTATTGATGACGATCAGTTCTTCCCCGCGCAAGAGATCGGGAAATTCGCGGAAATGGCGATCCTGCCACTCGCCTGACGCGCGATCGAGCAACAGCATGCGCGACGCATCGCGCTTCTCGAGAGGACGCTGCGCAATGCGCTCCGGCGGCAAATCAAAATTGAGTTCGCTGAGATTCATTCGCGTGTCGTGGCTGGCACAACTTGTGCGATTGTGTTAAGTACGGCGAGGCGACCGGTGCCGCGCTCCTGGAATTTTCTTGCCGGACGGGCCGCATGCACGCCGTGATCATTGCAGCGCCATAGCGGTTTCATTCTATCAGCCAGGTGGGAATCGTGGCGGAAGCCTCCGTCGTCATCAGCTCGCGTGGGTCTGAACGGCTGCGTTCCGGCCATCCGTGGGTATACAGAAGCGACGTGCGCTCAGCGCAGGCTGAGCCCGGCGCCATCGTTCGGGTAACCGATGAGCGCGGCCGTTATCATGGACGCGCCTTCTACAGCGACAAATCGCAAATCGCGGTCCGACTTCTGACCCACCAAAACGTGCCCGTTGACCGAGAGTTCTTTGCTGAACGCCTCCGCCGCGCAGCAGCGTTCCGGCAAACCGTCGTCGAGAATACCGAGGCTTATCGGCTCGTCTACGGCGAAGCCGACCAATTGCCTTCCATTATCGTAGACCGTTACGGCGATTACTTCGTGCTTCAAACCCTCAGCCAAGGCTCCGAAAAGCAAAAGGCTCTGCTCGTCGAACTCCTCCTTGAACTCTTCACGCCAAAGGGGATTCTGGAACGAAACGATCCCAAAGTTCGTTTGCTCGAAGGCCTCGAGCAGCGGGTCGGCGTATTGCACGGCGAAGTCCCGGGCGAAATTCTTGCCAAAGAAAACGGCATTACGTTCGTGTACGACCTCGCGCACGGTCAAAAAACCGGAGCCTTCATGGACCAACGCGAAAATCACTGGACGGCCCGGCGCTACGCCTCCGGCGAAGTGCTCGATTGCTTCAGTTACCAAGGTGGCTTTGCGCTGACCGTCGCGGCGAATTGCCAACACGTCGAAGGCATTGAGATGGGGACCGCCGCGGTCGAGGCCGCTCGCCGCAATCAGCAGCTGAACTCAATCGCCAACGTCACTTTCCGCGAAGGCAATACTTTCGACCTCCTCAAGGAATACGACGAGGTCGGCCGGCGCTTCCAGATGGTCATTCTCGACCCCCCAGCTTTTGCCAAGAACCGCGATAGTTTGCCTGCGGCTCAACGCGGCTACAAAGAGATCAACCTGCGGGCACTGAAGATCCTAGAACCAGGCGGGTATCTCGTCACCTGTTCCTGCTCGTATCACGTCAGCGAGGCCCTCTTCCTGCAGCTAGTTGCCCAGGCGGCCACTGACGCTCGCCGAACAGTATCGGTAGTCGAGCGCCGCACGCAAGCTCAGGATCACCCCATTCTACTGACGATGCCTGAAACGCACTACCTTAAGTGCATTATTATTAGAGTATTGGAGTAGACTCTGCGGCGCAGCCAATGGCAGTTACGGGCTCAAATAATAATTGACAATAGTACACGCATATTTTATTATGCTTGTGCGCTAATCAAGCGACCACAAATTCCAGGAGGATTGCACTATGAATTCGCTACCCGCTGGGACCCTTTCCGGAACATCTCCTCGCTGCAAGAGCAGATGAACGGCTTGTTTGAATCCAGCTTGCCCAATCGCGGCGCCAACTCCGCGCTAACCACTTGGGCGCCGGCCGTAGACATCTACGAGACCGAAAACGAGCTCGTACTGAAGGCCGATTTGCCGGACATTAACGAAAAGGACCTGGACGTTCGGGTTGAGAACAACATGCTGACGATCCGCGGCGAGCGGAAGTTCGAGCAGCAAGTGAAAGAAGACAACTATCTGCGAATCGAGCGCACGTACGGCTCGTTCAGCCGCAGCTTCGGACTGCCGAACACGGTAAACACCGAAGCCATCAAAGCGGAGTACGAGAACGGCGTGTTGACCGTCGAACTGCCGAAGCGCGCCGAGTCAAAGCCGAAGCAAGTGAAGATCAACGTCACCAACGCCAAGAACTAAGCAGAGAAATCAAAAACCGGGGCTGGGTGGCTCCGTCCACCGGCCCCCTTTTTGTCTAGGCTGGAAAGTGAGAAAATCCCGACATGCTGCGTTTTGACAAATTAACCGTGAAGGCTCAAGAGGCCCTGCAGGCCGCTCAGGAAATGGGCGGACGTTCAGGCCAACAGCAGATTGAGCCGCTGCATTTGCTGTGGGCGCTGATCGCTCAGGGCGACGGTGTAGTCCCTCCGCTGCTGGAAAAACTGGGCGTGTCTCCCACTCGTTTGGCCGGTGAAGTTGAAAAGCAGATCGAGCGTTTGCCAAAAGTTTCCGGAGTTTCCGAGCAGTATCTAAGCCCCGCTACGAATCAGGTTCTCGAGCGCGCCTTCGATGAAGCGCAGCGCCTGAAAGACGAGTACGTCTCTACGGAACATATTTTGCTGGGCATCTCGTCCGCGGACAAAGATCCCGCCGGACAGATTCTGGTGCGCGCCGGGGCGACGCACGACGCGATTCTCCAGGCCATGACGTCGATTCGCGGCAGCCATCGCGTCACCTCGCAAAATCCTGAATCCACTTATCGAGCCCTCGATCAATACGCGCGTGACCTCACGGATCTGGCGCGCCGCGGCAAACTCGATCCGGTGATCGGGCGCGATGAAGAAATCCGCCGCGTGATGCAGATTCTCGCCCGGCGCACGAAGAACAATCCGGTACTGATCGGCGAACCGGGCGTAGGCAAAACCGCCATCGTCGAAGGCCTCGCCAGCCGCATCGTTGCGGGCGATGTACCGGAAGTGTTGAAGACGAAGCGCATTGTCGCGCTCGATCTCGCTGCTCTGGTGGCAGGCGCGAAATATCGCGGTGAATTCGAAGACCGCCTGAAGGCGCTGCTGAAGGAAGTCACCGAATCCGAAGGCCACATTATTCTTTTCATTGACGAGCTGCACACGCTGGTCGGCGCGGGCGCGGCGGAAGGCTCGATGGACGCGTCCAATATGCTGAAGCCCGCCCTTGCGCGTGGCGAGCTGCGTGCGATCGGCGCTACCACCTTAAACGAATACCGCAAATACATCGAGAAGGATCCCGCGCTGGAACGCCGCTTCCAGCCCGTCTATGTGGGCGAGCCCACGGTCGAAGACACCATCGCGATTCTGCGCGGGCTGAAAGACCGTTACGAGGTGCATCACGGCGTGCGCATCAAGGATTCCGCGATCGTCGCAGCGGCGATTCTTTCGCAACGCTACATCACCGATCGATTCCTCCCAGATAAGGCTATCGACCTGGTGGACGAAGCTGCAGCCGGGCTGCGCATGGAGATCGATTCGCTGCCGACCGAGATTGACGACATCGAGCGCCGCATCATGCAACTGGAAATCGAGCG
>DATEVZ010000277.1:0-5617 GCA_035258265.1 Candidatus Acidiferrales bacterium | reverse complement strand
AATTCGCCGCCGCGATGCAGCATCTGGGATACAGGCGTCGTGGCCATAGTTTTCTCTCCGTACAGGTGGCTTTCCGTGCCCACCGATTCTCTCGCGCATCCCCGCGCAGCACAATAGCCCAACTAGCCAGAGCGCCCACTCACCGAGACCTCGTCCAGTGGAGCTCTCTCGCGTGCGGCTCACCGTCGAAGACACTCGCCGTCGAAGACTGTGCCGTCGAAGACTGTGGCCAAAATTCCGAAGGTAGGTTATGGTCCCCCACCTACGCCTTAGCGCCGGACCGCGTAGCCGAAATCGAATACGCCCGGGCGGCCGAACTGCAGCGCATCCTCGCCTGAAGTCGGAGCATCACCCATGGGACAACCCGTCGTTCACTTCGAAATCGATTGCCGAGATAGCCAGAAGACTTAGGATTTTTATTCCAGCCTATTCAGCTGGAAGATCGCGCAACAGGACCCCGCTGCAATGATGGAGACCGGCAAAGGAATCACCGGCCATGTCACCACGCTCGGCAACACAATTTTTACGTGGAAATGGACGACCTGCAGGCATATCTCGACAAAGCAGCTTCACTGAGCGGAATAACTCTCGTGCCTCCGGTGCCAATTCCCACCGGCACGTTGGCGTGGATGAGGATCCCGAAGGAAACACGGTCGGCCTCTGGAAACCCGCTGCCAACTGAATGTAAGAATGTCGCCATCCTGGAGTGCGGAAGCTTGCATCCGCCTTTGCAGAGGCGAGCTTGTCTCGCCTGCAGTTTCCCTATTCTTCGCAGACGCCAATCTCGAATCCGCATTCGCGCGGCTCAAGCGGCCCGCTCGAAAATGCCCGCCGCGCCCATGCCACCGCCGACGCACATGGTCACCAACCCATAACGCGCGCTGCGCCGTTCGAGTTCGCGCAAAATCGTCGCCGTAAGTTTCGCGCCTGTGCAACCCAGCGGATGGCCTAGAGCGATAGCGCCGCCATTGACGTTCACACGCGCAGGATCGAGCCCCGCTAGCTTAATCACGCTCAACGCCTGCGCCGCAAACGCTTCGTTCAGTTCGATCACATCCATCTGATCCAGCGTCAGCCCCGCAATCTTCAGTGCTTTCGGAATCGCGTACACCGGTCCCACGCCCATTTCCTCCGGCAGGCATCCGGCCGTGGCAAATGCCACAAACCGCGCCAGCGGCTTCAGCCCCAGCGAGCGCGCACGCTCCGCGCTCATCACCACCGCCGCGGCGGCTCCGTCGCTCATCTGTGAGCTGTTCCCCGCCGTCACCACGCCGTGCGTGTGAAATGCCGGCTTTAACTTTCCCAAGACTTCCACGGAAGTATCCGCGCGCGGCCCTTCATCGGTATCGAACGAAACCTTCACCGTCTTCGGCTTCGAGCCATTTGCTGCCCCCGGCCCGGCCGCGTTTGCAGAGGCTTCCAACACCGTATAGCTCACCGCCACCGGAACGATTTCATCTTTGAATTTTCCCGCCGCAATTGCCGCCAGCGCTTTCTGATGACTCGCGAAAGAAAATTCATCCGACTGCTCGCGCGTGATCCCATACTTCTTGGCGAGATTTTCCGCGGTCAGACCCATGCCCAGGTACGCGTCCGGATAATTGTCCATCAGCCAAGGATTCGGTGCGACCTTGTTGCCGCCCATCGGGACCATGCTCATGGATTCCGCGCCGCCGGCGACGGCCACTTCCCCATGACCCGCCATGATTCGCTCCGCAGCGATCGCAATCGCCTGCAATCCCGAAGAGCAGAACCTATTAATCGTCATCGCTGACGCTTCCACCGGCAATCCCGCGCGCAAGGACGCGATACGCGCCATGTTCATTCCCTGTTCGGCCTCGGGCATCGCGCAGCCCAAAACCACGTCCTCGATTTCTTTCGCTTCCAGACCCTTCGCGCGCGTCACTGCTTCCTTAATGGCCGTTGCCGCCAAGTCGTCCGGACGCGTCGCCCGCAACGTTCCCTTCGTGGCTTTCCCCACCGCCGTTCGCACGGAACTAACAATCACAGCTTCGCGCATAATTTCACCTCGAAACCAATCTGGTCGCTCTTAGAAAGCGGAATCGTCCAACTATATTGGATGCAAAAGGTGGGGAAAAGCAACAAAGAGCGCTGCTCATCAAAGAAGTGAAATCGACAGCAGCTAGCGGCTGAACTTAATCGTCACCAGCATCTGCACGGCGATGGGCTGTCCATTCAGCGTGGAGGGTTCATATCTCCAGCGGCGCAAAGCTGCCATGGCCGGCCCGCGCAACATTTGTGGGCCGGACACCACCTGTACGTTAACCACGTTTCCCTTCGCATCAATCGTGGTTTTCATGACCACGTCACCCTGTATGCCGGCTTCTTTCGCCACCAGCGGATACTCCGGCATCGCGCGAGACACCAGGTGCGGCTCCTTGACGTTCCCACCTACCTTCACCGGGCCGTCCGTGTCCGGACGTATCTCAGGCGCCGCCGGCGCTGCGACGTTCGGCGAAATAATCCCAGACAACGCACCGGTACCGGAAGAATCGGCTGCGGGCGCAGCGTCTACAGCCGGCGCCGCATCCGTTTGGCCCGCTCCGCTACGCTGCGGAGCAACTGGATGCACGTCCAGTTGTTGCCTCACCATATCGTCCGTAATTTTCGAATTTTGCCTTTCAACTACACGTGGGCCAGAGCCGCTTGCCGAAGAACTCGCGCTCACCGTCGCCGCTGGCGCGCTCGATTGCGTGACAATCGCAATCGGATTCGTCGCCGAATTGTGCGCCAGAGCACTTGGCGATGGCTGATCGGAAATCGCCGACGGCGATTGAAATGCCAACGACTGCGGTACTGCCGGTGAGTTCGCTTTCGGCGCGGAACTATTCGTTGAATTCGCGGACTGCG
Source organism: Candidatus Acidiferrales bacterium (assembly GCA_035258265.1). Lineage (GTDB taxonomy): Bacteria > Acidobacteriota > Terriglobia > Acidiferrales > UBA7541 > Palsa-295. Next base: position 2,746 of record DATEVZ010000277.1, on the reverse strand, counting down.
AACGGAAGTAAAATACGCCGCCGAACACGCCCACAAACAGCACGGCAACACACGCGGCGATCAACATCCAGTTATTGCCGCGAGGTTGGCTTGTGTGGCTGTCGGATGTCTCTAAACTCCCATCCAGTCGCGCGCCAAAACCATCCGCTGAGGCCGCGCGGCCGCTGCCGAGTGCCGCGCCGCCACTAAAGCTTCCGAACGTTCCATGCCCACTCCCGGTCAGCGAAGCCGCTGGAGCGGATGCTTCATCTTGCTCTTCGGCCGCCGCGAGCCCTGCGTCTGCAGCCAGAACCCCCGTGGCCGCTGACTCGTCTCCGCGAACCTCGTTCAAGGAAAGAGTCGAGGGCGCCGCTGGCTCTGCGGTGATGTCAATGTTTGCTTCCGCAAGCGCTTGTGCTGCGATGCTCGGCTTCGGAATTTCCGGTACGATTTTTTCGTGTACGCGTTCGGTGTGCGCCGGCGTGGAAGCGGATACCGGCGCCGAAGGAATAGGTCGCACGGGCGCAACAAATTTCACAGCAACTGGCGTCGTCGCCGAAGCCGCAGGCTGCACTTCCTCCTGCGTGCCTATCGGAGCGAAGTTCGATTCAGGCTTGCTCGGTGGAACTGATGCGGGCGCTACCGACGTCGGTGTCACCGGAGTGAACGCTGCTGGAGCCGAAGCGAGGGGCGGCGGTGCCGCAACCGGCGCCAGAGGCGGAGCAGGCGCGACTGTGGATGGCAAAGTAGCCGGCGTCGGCGAAACATTCTGAATCGCGCTTGTTTTTACCGGACTCTCGGGGACGGCAATCGGCGTGACCGCGGGAATTGCTGGCGCTGCCTGATTCGAGGGGGCTGGGCCCTCGGAAGGAAAATTCACTCCCCAATATCCGGGCTGCTTGTGCGTGAATTCAACCTCCACGTAACCCTGCATGTTCGAAAACGTGCGCACCTTGATCACGCGACAAATCGCGTCCTGGCGCGTTTTCAAATTCGTCACCACCAGCATCTGGCTAGCGCTCACTGCCGTCGACATTCTGAGCACGGCGCCCTGCGGAAACACGATCATCGTGCTGGTTTGTTCCTCGAATGGCTCCGTGCGTGGAGCGACGCCGCGCGCGACTTCCGTTACGCGCGAGCCGTGTACCTTGACGGGAACTTCCAGAGAAAGCGCATCAGCGCGTAAATGTCCGCCGCCCGCGGATGCCTGTTTCGGCAGAGCGCCAGCCTGCGGAACGGCCGTTTGAGTTCCGGAATTTGTGACTTCGACTGAATCCTTTGTTAGTGGCGCCATGGTCCTTGGCGGTAGTACGCCATGCCCCCAGAGAAATACCTAAAATCCCATTAATAGATGAATTTTCGCGGGGTGTGTCAATTTGCGGCAATGGTACTTTGGTACTTGGGGGGAACGCTTTAGGCACCAACGCTGTGCATGCGCGAAGCACGCGCTGGAGAATCTGCGAAGTCTGCCGAAACCTAGAAAATATCGCACGCTAAGACGTGCCAGGCGAAGATTTCACGAAGGCGCTCGGCTCTGCAATGGCGAGCGAGGGTTTTGCGTATCTCCGTGCTCTCGGATTTCCTCTGCGTTAAATCTTGCGACACTGCTTTTGTCTTATCTGCGTTCTCTGCTCTTTCTAAAGCGTCCTCAGCGTTAAGTCTTTCGATTCTGACTTTGACTCCATCCCACACGGGCGGCATTCACCCCTTCTTCCGAGCGATAAGAACAGAAACCGGCGGCGTAATTTTGTAAACTCTTGAAAAATTGCCCTGATTCACCGCAAACCCCACACGCCCCCGCGAATCAATATAAAGCAAGGACTCCCCCACGGGCACATCCATAAAAGTCTTCCCATAAGGAAACGAATACAATTTCTGCTCGATCTTTACCGGCACTTTTTCTCCGAGCGAATAACCCAGCTTCTTGAAATCATCGCCCTGAATGTCCGTAATCAAGCTTCCAAATGGATCATCCAACCCCATCACCTGGCCGGTGATTCCCTTCGCATTAATCGTCGCGGTCGCGGGCCTCAGCCGCACCAGGGTGTCTACGGTCGGCCCTGCTAATGTCCAATCCTCGCCCGCAGCCAGATGCGCCGCAGCCGGCGAGAAAATATCACGCCCATGAAATGTGGAAGACACCTTGTCGCCAATCATCCACGCAGGATTCGTGATTTCGCGGACGCCTTCGACGCCGTCGCGGTCCGCGACCGGCGTGATCAGGCCATTATCAGGCACCACGAAATATTGCTCCTTCTTCGATTTCACGATCACTGCCTTGCGCGAGGTGCCGACACCAGGATCAACAACTCCCAGAAACACCGTTCCCGCCGGGTAATACGGCGTAACGCCCGCCAGAAACCGCGCTCCTTCCTCGATCGAAAACGGCGTCACCTGATGCGTGATGTCCATGATGCGTACGTCCGGCACAATTCCGACGATCACCGCCCGGCAAATGGCCACGGCATCGTTCGCCGTGCCGAAATCGGTCATAAACACGATCGTCGGCCGTCCCGCAGGTTTCTTCGCGGATTCCTCTTCCGGAGCGGCACGGTTCCCACAGCCCGCAAATGAAATCGCCGCAAAAAGTAAAAGTACCGCCACGCGAAGATGTGTGCGAGTGAATTGCATGTCCAACCTCTTTTGTGAAGTTCGTCGAGAGGCGCTTAGTGCGCTGTCTGCGGCGCGGCCTGAGGTCGTTTGCGATATTGCTCGTAGAGCTCACGATGCCGGTTGTCGGTGCTGGTCAGCTGCCCTTCGATGAAGA
>DATEVZ010000276.1:0-11099 GCA_035258265.1 Candidatus Acidiferrales bacterium | reverse complement strand
GTGGAATAATGTCCCGCGCTACGAGGATTTGATCGCGCAGCAAATCCGCGATGTTCAAGCTAAAAAAGGCAAGGGCGATCTAGCCAAGCTCCTGCGCGCCGGCGACACCTGGGAACTAAAAGCATAGGCGGCACAGCCACTCTGGGCCGTGCTCTTGGGTTTTCTGGTTGAGGTGGCCAGGCGTGGCGTGTAGCGCCGGCGTCCCGCTGGCCGCCTATTTCCTCCGCCGCTTCTTCCCAGTAGGATCTTCCGGCAACGATGCCGTCTTCCAATCCACGCCCGCGGGAACCTGTCCCACGCCCGCGACGTACAGCGCTCCCTCGGTCACTCCGTCGATTCCCAGGTCGCGATCAATCTTGGAATCCGCGAGCGCCATGGTGCAAAACGGCGCGAGACCCAGCCACGTTGCAGTCAAACAGAATGTCTGGCACAAATGTCCCGCCTCCGTGAGCACCACGCGATAAGCCCGTGGGTAGCGATACTTCCATTGTGTGCGTGTGAACACCGCGGTCATCACTACAAACGCGCAGGCCTCGGCAAACCAGCGCTGCCCGATTACGTAATCGGACATGCGATCGCGCGTAATTCCTCGTCGCAGCAATTCCACCCGGTGTCTGCTCGCGTCGTAGTGATAAATTCCCGGGGAAATTCCCTCCACCTCCCGAGCTATCACATATGCTTCGATCGGATGCAGCGCCCCGCCCGAAGGCGAAGTCTTGAGTGCAAATTTTCCCAGAGGCGGCACGTCCACCCACTCGCGGACTCCAAAAGTCAGTCCCAATAGAGTGCTCAGGTCGGCGAACGAGAGTTTCCCGGGCGCAAATCTTCGCCACGTCCGGCGCGCCGTAAGCACGCGCGGAAAATCCCCGCTCTCGCGCGCCGGAAGAAGCTGTTTTTGCGCAGCCCGCGGATAACGCTTTACCGGAACCGGCATCGCTTTCTCGTGGGTCAGCTCTTCCATGTAGTGGCCGATACGGACGAGGTCAGCGATGAAAGGAAGGTCGCGTCCAGTGAAATGAAAAAAACCGGCTGGGGGATTCCAATGCGTCCATGTGGCCATGGCGCGTTCGATAGGGTGTTCGTTTCGATCGGAACGCTGCAGTAACGAATGCCGCACCAACTCCTTGATAGCCGCGCGCAACGATGCGGGAGAATATCGCGGAAGATGGCGGAAAATCGCCTCAGCCGGACGCCAGCGTGTGAAGAAATCCAATACTTCGGTGGCGATGGGTGCAGCCGTTACGCCCTTGCCTGTCGCATAGTTCTCAAAGATCATCCTTCCCGCATTCCAATAGGAAACCAAAGAAGGAGATCGCCGGAACAGCACCCGCTTCGCTTTAGGCATGGCCGGAGGTCACAAGTCGCAACTCGACATATGCAGGACACCGGCTCCCGTTCCGAGATTCACTTGGGTATCTTCGTGAACCACTGCCCATACGGTGGTCGCGTGCGGATCCGCGTCGGCGGGCAAAGGATTCGTATCATACGGTAGGACTTCTTCAGCGCACCCAAATCCAGGTCGATTTTCTTCTGGTCGGCTTTGCTGACCTTCGAGCGAATCGCGCGCAGTTTCTTCTCAGCTTTGCGGATTTCTGCGGCAACGCCATGAAGCGTAAATTTAATTTTTGCCATTTGAGCCTCCCTCCAGATCTTGTTCCAAATTCCGTAAAACGGGGAATGGCTCGAAATCTCGGAACGCAGGCAAGAGACTCGGGCTACTTGTTCGGTTTTGTCGTGAACGATTGCCCATACATCGTGGGCGGCCTGCAAATATGCGCAATAATTCCGTGGCCCCTTTTCAAGCTACGCAAATTCAGGTCAATCTTTTTCTGGTCGGCCTTCGTGACCTTGCTACGAATAGCGCGCAGCTTTTTCTCTGCCTTTTCGATTTCCTTGGTGACACTTTTCAGCGTGAAGCTGATTTTGGCCATGTTGTTCCCCTTACCCGGCGCATCGAAATTTTCTTTGTTGGAAGGTTCGGGCCGATTCCGCCAGGTGCGCGCCAGACCGGCGTGAGTGTAGTTGAGCCGAAACACAGCGTCAAGAAAGATTGCTAGATCTCGCTTGAGTACCTGGATGGTCAACGCTCATTGGAATTTCCCCCGGCTGGCGGCATCGGCAGCCCGATTCGCTTCACCAGAGCTGTGAATCTTGGATCGCTCCGCAATCCAGTGAGTCGTGGATGCACAGCAATATTGATCAGCCGCACCGAATGCTCGTCGTACGCCTTATCGAGCCACTGAAAGGCCTGATCCCTATCGCCCAGACCGACGTAAACCAGCGCAATGCTGTAGGGCGAAACATATCGCTGCGCCGACATCTGCAGTAACTCGTGCAGAATCGCGAGCGCCTCCGTTTTCTTTCCGGCCACGGCGTATGCGTTCCCCAATTCGGCTTTGAACGAAGTTTCGTTGCCGGATAGCGCGAGTGCCTGCTGCAACTCCCGCAATGCCTTCTCGTATTCTCCCTTCGCCAAGTAGGCCTGACCCAGGTAGCCATGCGCGACGGCGAAGGTCGGGTCCATTGCGATGGTTCTCTGGGCCTGGGCGATGGCGTCATCGTCCTTGCCGGCCAGATACAGAACCCACGATAAATTGGCATTGATGATCAACGAGCGCGGGTCGAGTTCTTGCGCCAGCTTCATCTCCGAGATTGCTTCCTCGTCTTTCCCCGTGTCCGCCAGCGCCAGTGCATACCAATGGTGACCATTGGCATCGCCTGGATTCAGCTGAATCGCACGCTGAAATTCGTCGAGGACGCCGGGCCATTCCAAGCTATACGCGCGAATTTGGCCCAGCGCCGCATGCGCGGATGCGAGAGTATCGTCCAATTGCAAGGCTTTCACCGCCGCCGCTTCGGCTTCGGGCAGCACCTGCGACGACGGAACATCCTTGTAGTCCGCCGCGAGCGTCAAAGCGCCAGCTAGTCCCGCATACGATGGCGCATACGTCGGATCCAACTGGATGGACTGCCGGTAATCTGCGATGGCCTGCGTCACCGCCTCGCCGGTCCGCTTGCTCGCGTAGTAGTTTCCCTGCAGATACGCGTCGTATGCAGCTGGCACTACCGTTCGTGTCTTCGCGAGGCGCTCCCGTTCCGGCTGCGTCAATTGAATCTGAATTTGCGCGACGATGTCACGCGCCACATCGCTCTGCAGCGCCAGAATATCGGTCACCGTGCGCTCATAGCTGTGTGCCCAAAGATTCTGGCCCGTTTGCGGCTGCACCAACTCGGCGGAAATTCGCACGCGGTCGTTCGACCGCAAGACGGAGCCTTCCACCAGTGCGTCCACGCCCAGTTCCTGCGCGATCTGCGCCGGACTTTCGTGCTTGTCCTTGTACTGCATCACCGACGTGCGCGAGATCACTCGCAATTTCTTGATCTGCGAGAGTTCTGTGATCAACGCGTCGCACATTCCGTCAGCGAAATAATCCTGTTTCGGATCGCCGGTGAGATTCTCCAGCGGCAGCACTGCCAGAGATTGAATGGAAGCCGCGCCGACGCCCGGTGTCCCGTGCCACTTCACCTCCACCAGCTTCCAGACCAGCGCGGCGGTGGCCAGCAGCGCCAATCCCGCCAGCGAAATCAAAAGTGTGCTGCGATGTCCCGGACGCTGGGCTTCGGTGGAAGCCTGAATTGCGGAAGGCTGAATCGCGCTCGCCGGAATCACAGCTGAGTTTGTGCGCAACGCTTCCAGTGCGGCGCGCACTTCACTCGCGTGCTGATATCGCTGCGCCGGTTCTTTCGCCAGGCAATGCTCGATCACCGCGCGCAAGCCCGCCGGAACATTTTCCCGCAGCGCCGGCGCAGTATCGTGCAGGATCATCGAGCTTAGTTCGTATGACGTTCTTCCGCGAAACGGCCGTTTGCCGTTGGCCATTTCGTACAACACCACCCCCAGTGCCCATATATCGCTGCGCGCGTCGGCGGGTTCGCCGCGAAATAGCTCCGGGGCCATATAGTGCATAGTCCCCACAATCGCGCCTTCCGAAGTTAGCGTGCTGATGGATTGCGTCTTCAGAGTGATTTCGCTCGGAGTCATATGTTTGGCCAGGCCGAAATCCAGAACTTTGACGCGGCCACCCGGCATGATGATCACGTTCGGCGTTTTCAGGTCGCGATGAATCACGCCATGTTCGTGTGCGTGAGCCATGGCATCGGCGATCTGTTCCCCATAACGAATCACGGTTTCCGCGGGCAGGCCTCCTTCGGGAATCTGCTCCGCGAGCGAACGCCCTTGCACGAATTCCATGACAATGTAGCTTTTGCCGTCCGCTTCGCCCACGTCGTATATCGTGCAGATATTGGGGTGATTCAATGCGGAGGCCGTTCGCGCCTCGCGAATCAGGAGCAAACGCGCGTTTTCGTCCTTATCTAGGTCGGCGGGAAGGAACTTCAGGGCGACGTCGCGGTTCAAGCGGTCGTCGTGCGCGCGGTAAACCACGCCCATCCCGCCTTCGCCGACCTTCTCGACGATTCGGTAATGGGAGACGGTCTGATCGCTCACGACTGGGAGTCCACCAAGGCGAGCATCTTAGGCTGCGGCAGAAAGGCAAGTCAACGGTTGCGCGCCAAAGTGTTCGTTCGCATCAGCGATGCGCGTGGCTGTGCTCGCGGACATGTCGGAAGCGAATATAGAGGTCGAACAAATGACCATTAGAAGAGGGGGCCGTTCTGCGGGGCGCGAGCGCGAAATCTTTGCTAAAATGCACGCGGCCTAGGGGGCTGGCCCATCCGCAATGACAAAAGCCGCGACGACCAAAGTGCAAACGGCAGGGCGAGCAGGCGCAAGGAGCGATCCGGTGGCGAAGGGCGCCCCCGTCTACGAGAGGCTGGTGCTGAAGCTCTCCGGAGAATCGCTTGCTGGGCCGCAAGAGTCAGGCATTCACGCCGAAACAATTCAGGGCATCGCGCGCGAAGTGCACGAGGTCCGCGGCCTCGGGGTGGACGTGGCGATCGTCGTCGGCGGCGGCAATTTCTTTCGCGGAACGCGGCAGAAGGAACTAAATATCGACCGCGCTACCGGCGATTACATGGGTATGCTGGCAACGGTGATTAACGGCCTGGCGATGGTGGATGCGCTGGAAAAGGTCGGGTGCCACACGCGGCTATTGAGCGCGATCGAAATGCATCAGGTGGCGGAGCCGTTTATCCGGCGGCGTGCGACGCGCCACTTAGAAAAGGGCCGCGTGGTAATTTTCGCAGCGGGTACCGGGAATCCTTATTTCTCGACGGATACTGCGGCAGCGCTGCGAGCGATGGAAATCAAAGCGCAGGTGATTTTGAAGGCGACGCGCGTAGACGGCGTGTACGACGCAGATCCGGAGAAAGTGAAGAGCGCGAAACGGTTCGAGAAGATCACGTATTTGGATGTCCTGAAGAAGGGCCTTATGGTGATGGATTCGACGGCTATTTCGCTGTGCATGGACAACAAAATGCCGATCGTCGTGTTCAATATGACCGTTCCGGGCAATTTGAAGCGCGTGGTCCTGGGCGAGCAGGTTGGTTCGATCGTGACTGCGGCGTGAAATTCAATCGGCGGAGGCAATTTTTTCGATGAGCACGATTGCTACAAGTAAGGACGCTTTAGCGCAGGCCAAGACACGGATGGAAAAGGCCGTAGAGGACTTTCGCAAGGAGCTCGGAAGCGTCCGGACGGGGCGCGCGAACGTTGCCCTGCTGGATCATATCCGCGTGGATTATCACGGCACGCCGATGCCCATCAATCAGCTGGGCACTTTGAACGTGCCGGACGCTTCGACCATTGTGATTTCCCCCTGGGACCCGGGCGCGGTGGCGCTGATCGACAAGGCCATACGCACCACCGACCTGGGATTGAATCCTACGAACGATGGGAAAGTGGTGCGCGTGCCGATTCCCGCTCTGACCGAGGACAGGCGCAAGGATTTGGTGAAGCACATTCATAAGGTCCTGGAAAATCATCGCACGGCCGTGAGGAATATTCGCCGCGATATCAAGGAAGGCGTCGAGAAACTGGAGAAGGAAAAGAAAATCAGCGAAGACGACAAGAAGCGTTCGCTGGACGAATTGGAAAAGCTGACACATTCGGAGACCAAGAAAATCGAGGATTTATCCGCGACGAAAGAGAAGGAAGTTCTCGAAATCAAGTAGGCCTGAACCAGGCCGACGACGATCAGCGGCTTGAAGATCCTGGGCCATTGATCGCATCTTTTCAGCCGTGATAGACGCCCGACCGAGCACTACGGCGTTACGCGTAGCAATGCGGCGTGCGGCCCATCAGCTTTTCGACAATCCGAAAGTTCTTGACGATCCAATCGCAGTGTCGATCCTCGGAGAAAAAGCGCAGGCACAGATATGCTTGGAAGAGCGGAGCAGCCACAGGCGCGCATCGCGATATGTGCGGGCGTTCATGGTGGTTCGCAGCCGGTTTGCCGAAGATACGCTGGCGCACACGATTGGGCGCGGCGCGAGCCAGTTCGTGATTTTGGGCGCAGGGCTGGATACCTTTGCTTATCGCCATCCGTATGACGAGCATCGACTGCGCGTGTTTGAGGTTGACCATCCGGCGACGCAAGAGTGGAAGCGCGAACGGCTGGCGGCAGCGCAGATTCAAGTCCCGGCTTCGGTCACATATGCACCTGTAGATTTTGAGAAGCAATTGCTCAAGGATGGTCTGGCCGCTGCGGGATTTGACGCGGGAGAAATTACATTTTTCTCGTGGCTGGGAGTGACGCCATATCTTAGTCCGGCAGCGATGAACAGCACAGTCGAGTTTGTCGCTGCGATGCCCAAGGGGAGCGGCGTGGTTTTTGATTACGCGCTCCCGCGCGCTTCATTCAGTTGGTTTAGGCGCTTTGCGTTCGACGCGATGGCACGGCGAGTGGCGAAGGCAGGCGAGCCGTTTCAATTGTTTTTCGATCCGGCGGAGCTAGTGAGTGAACTGCGGCGATTAGGGTTCAACAAAGTCGAGGATTTGGGTGCGGACGAGCTGAATGAGCGCTACTTCAAAGATCGCGCGGACAAACTCCGATTGGGCGGCGGAATGGGACGGCTGATTAGCGCGGTTGTTTAGTGTCGAAAGTTCCCACTCAGCGCCAACAAGCCTAATTCAGAGTGCGGACGTCTTCCGGAAGCATCAGCGTGAAGCTGCAATTTCCAGTCGTCGCAGAACATGCCAGAGTGCCGCGGCGCACGAGTTTTGTGGGCGAAGCGTCCGGAAACATTCCGCCGAATTCGATGGCGCGAATCTGTTCCGCAAAGGGACGAAGGTCCTGACTCCCGCTGATGAATTTCACCGAGTCGACTTTTGGATTCTTCAGGCCCGGCGAGAGCAAAACGAAAAAATCAGCCTGAGCGTTTTCGCTGAGAAGCTTACCCATGGAAAAGGTGCGGAACTTCGCCAGGTTGAGCTTGGCGTGATCTGCAAGGCCGTCTATTTTCGTGTTGTTCCCAAGGAGAGAAACAAGACGCGTCCGTGTCTCCGGCACGGAATGCGCGGCGACGATGGCTTCTGCGTAGGTACGCTCGGCTTGCTCTTTTTCGCCGCGCCTCTCATAAATTTGCGCAAGATGGTCGCCGACCTCGCCGTGCTGGTCGAGCAGCCAGGAAGCGCGGACGTAGCGTTGAGCCTTATCGAGATCGCCTCTCTGAAAATAGATCCAGCCGAGCGTGTCCCAATAGATGCCGATGCTAGAAACCTGATTCAGATCGTCCAGCGACAAACGAGAGAGCTCGATATTGCGCAGGCTCGCGGCGGTAGCGGAGACTGCTGATTCCGCGTATTGCGCGGCTCTATCGAGTTCGATACCGTGCTGCGCGAGATTGTAGGCAACGTTGTTCCACACCACGGGGGTTTGCTTCAGTTCGATTCCTTTTTCGAAAGCCTCGAGCGCCTTGTCCTTTTGTCCGGTGTTAAGAAACGCTTGCCCGAGGCTCACTTCCAGTTCGGCATTCTCGGGTGTGAGAACGGTAGCTTTATCGAGCTCCGGCACAGCCTCCACGTATTTGTGCTGTTCGAGAAAGAGCGCGCCAAGCGCGGCGTGGGCAATGGGATCAAGCGGATTGATCTCAAGCTGTTTGCGGAACGCGGTAGCCGCTTCATCGTACTTCCGCTGTTGCTGCAAGCTGAGGCCGAGATAGTTGTAAACATGCTCGTCGTATGGATTCACTTCCACTTGCTTGCGAAACGCGGTTGCGGCATCGCTGAATTCGCCGAGGCGCAAGTAAGCGAGGCCTAGATCGTTCCATCCCTGCTTACTCTTCGGATCGAGCTGGTTGGCGCGTTCAAGCAGCGGAATGGCTTCCCGAGAATTGCCGGAATTGAGCGAAGCGATGCCCGCTTCGAGCAGTTCAGCGGCGGTGGCTGTGGTGGGAATCGCAGGCGCGCCGGTGATGGAATTTTCGACGACGAGGATTTGGGTTTCGTCCGACTCTACGGCGCGGGTGAACGCAAGGTAATCACTCGAACGCGCAGCCGGAAGATCGCGCATTTTGAAATTGAGCGTACGTTCGGCCCTGAGCACGTGGTCTTCGTAATGGTATGAAGATTTGAATTCAGCGTAGTCGCGGTCAACCGAGACAGCAACGGGTGCGCGGGCCACGAAGTTTGACGGCAGCAACATTTTAAGTCTCATGGTTACATCGAGTGGGCTGCCGAGATGAATCGGGCCTGTGGTGTCTTGCGAGGCGTCCGGCATGCCGATGGCAAGCAGCGGCACGCCGACTTTTGATTTCTTGCTGGACCAATCGAGATAACCCGCCTGAGAAAATTCCAACTCGAGCTCAAATGGCTTGGCGGTGTCGGTCGGGTCGCTCGGTTTGACGTTGGTGACTTCGCCCTTGATGCCATCAAGTGCCGCGATGGTTTGGCCCAATTCCTTCCACTGCGTTTGAGGCGTGCGGCGAAACGCGACGCGCAGAGCGTATTCATTGTCGCCACGGAGGAAATAGCGCAATTTGGCGGACAGTTTCCCCAGATCGCTCACTTGCGCATCAATTTCGACGCGTTGGGTGGAAAGGAACGGAGGATCAATCGGCGTCTCGACAATTTTGCCGGCAGCATCAGCTTGCACCAGGAGCGCGGATTTATTACGCAGCGGCGCCGAAAGCATACGGAACGGTGCAACTTCGGCGGTAGAGTCCATCCAGATGAGGTCCGGGCCGCTGGGCACGGCAGTGATGAGGTGATCGAATTGCGAAGGCGAGGGAACGGACGTGTCCAGGGAGCGCGCAAAAGGAATGAGCACGGCGTCAGAGGGAATATCCGCGGCGGCGAGCATCGTAGCGAGCAGAGTGTGCTTGTCTTTGCAGTCGCCATATTGATTCTTGAAAACGTCGCCGGCAGAGTGCGGCTGATAGCGCCCGAGGCCGAAGGAGAGACTGACGTAACGGATATTCTGCGCGACGTATGTGTAGAGCGCTTGAATTTTTTCCAGATCCGTTGCACGACCTTGGATGAGCTCTTGAGCCTTGGCGCGTATTTCCGGCGTGGGCTCGAGGCGGCCTTTTTCGAGGTCAGCGTACCAGGCCGCTACTTCATTCCAATTCTTGAAAGTAGTGAGCTGCACGTCCGGCGGCTTCGTGCGCGGCGACGCGGCCTTCTTGCCGGTATCACCGTCGTCCGCGGGATGTGTGAGGTTCGCATGTTTCCATCGATAGATGGTGCGGCCATTCGCATCGTGTTTTGAAAAGGGCGAGTTGTCCTGGTCAACTCCGTCGCCATTCGGCGCGAGCTTCACCTTGCGGACTTCCTGCCCCGTGACGTTGGTGTAGTCCTGAGAATCGATGATGAGCGCGCGGGTCTGCGGGGCATTCACTTCGAGGCGTTCGTCTAGAACGATGCCGTCGGTCAGAAAATTTTGCTCATACCAAAATTGGTTGGGCGCGAGCGGTTTGACGATGCGCGTAACGATTTCGTATTCGATGGTGTCGCCGGTATGGAGCGACGGGACGGTGATGTGCTTTTCCTTGTAGTCGGTGTACTCGGGCGCGTCGCGCGCGACGCTGGCTGTCATTTCCTTGGTCGCGTCGGATCCAGCATTTACGACCGAGCCGTCGGATTTTTGCACACGCATGGTGCGCACGTCCATTTGCTCGTTGCCTGAGTTGTAGCCGAAGACGAGTTCGCCTAATTGCTGGACCCCAGCGTCGCTTTGCACGCGAATGCGCGCGGTAAGATCGCGTTCGCCGGTGCCATCATTTTCAAAACGTGCGGTGGTGTAATATTTTTCGATGACGAACGGTTCTTGCGAAAAATCAGCGGGCGGTGTTTTTTGTTCGGCTGCCTTCGCGGCGGATTGTGGCCGAGCGGGCGCGGAGTCTTTTTGTTGGGCTGCGACGGAGGATGAAACTACAACGAAGCAGAGTACACCGATCCAGAAACTGTTCATTCCTGCTCCCGATTCGAGTTAGACGGAACTAGTGTAGGGGTGTTGGCGAGTTGCGTAAAGCGGGACGGTCAAGGAAAGTGAGCAAATGCGAAACGCCGGAAGCGACGGGCGATGGATTGAAAGAGCGTACATGGATGCGCCAAGGTGCAGGCAGACCAGGGCTTGCACAGCATAACCAACGTGTACTCTGTATGTTACGGATATCTGTTGGTGTTCCCGAAATAGAACACGAACTAGCTCTCGGGGGGCCAAATGGAGCGCGGGCGGAGGTCTGGAATGAGCGATAGTGACGGATGCTGAGGGAAAGTTTGAGTTAAAAAGTGACCTTCCGGTCGGAGCACGGTGCAAACCAATCGCTCAGATTTATTTTCCGCAGGGAATCGAGTTGACAAGACCTGTTGATTCTCCTATACTTCTGCGGTTGTCTTAGGGCCAGTGGGCCCAGTGGTGATTAGGGAAGTCTTTCGTATCCCGGAACAAAGAAGGACGGAACGGGGTAAGAAAGAGCGGCCGAAATGGGGCGCCAGCCCCGCAAAGCCGTGTGAGCCTCTCCGCAGATCAGTAGAAGATGCAGTTCACTCCTCGGGGTGAAGCGTTTTCGCGGAGTACCTGGTAATTCCTTCGGGTTATGGCGCCTTTTCTGTTCATTCACCCGCAGAATTTTGCGCGGGCGGATTCGCTATGTGCAGAACTATCTAAAAGCGTTGTCGATTTCAGGGGGAATGCGTG
>DATEVZ010000275.1:0-6692 GCA_035258265.1 Candidatus Acidiferrales bacterium | reverse complement strand
TTTTCATCGCCTCAACGACCATTAAGCCCTGTCCGGCTTGCACTTGATCTCCGGTCGCGACCAGGATTCGCACGACTTTCCCCGGCATAGGCGCTGTTACTTGCTGCCGGCCTTCGGCCTCTGTCGCACCTCCGCGATTTCGCTTCCATTCGCGCGGATCGCGAATCGCAATTTTATATTCACGTCCCAGGGCCATCGCGCGTAATTCCGAGCCGACCTTTTCTATGCGCACCTCGAACGATTCGCCGTGGAGCAGAATCGAATAAACTCCGGGAGACACCTCCGCCACGTCCGCAGCAAGCGGCTGGCCGTCCGCAAACCAGCGCGACAGGTCGCGTTCCTGCACCAGTTCCATGGAATGCGTTTTTCCGTCGATTTCGACATCCAGTTTCATCGGCTGTGTAGGTCTTCTACGTTCGTTTACCGTTCCGGTTCGCGACTAACTTGTTCGCGCCGGGACTCAGGTCTCCAACGCGATTCCGCGTGTGGCTGGGCCGGGATCGGGTCACCGTTTTGCGCCCTTTGCTGTGATCGATGCCAAAGCAAGGCGGCGACAAGTACAGCCTTGGCGTGTGCTCCGGTTTGCGACTCCCCATCGCCAGCCGCGTCCGCAGGCTCAGGCGAGTCTCGCAAAAAGTCATCGAGCCACCGCGTGTAGATCGCACCCGATTCAAAATCGTGGCTGGCCAGGATGCGTCGGAACAGCGAGACATTGGTCTTGATCCCGCTTGCGTAATATTCACCAAGCGCTCGCCTCATCCGTGCGATTGCTTCCGGCCGGTCCTGGCCCCAAGCGATCAATTTTCCCAGCATGGGGTCGTACTCGTTGGGCACGGTCCAGCCGCCATAGATTCCGTCGTCGAGCCGAATCCCCGGTCCAGTGGGCACTGTTCGCTCTAGAATTTTCCCTGGGGAAGGAAAGAAATTGTTGTCCGGGTCCTCGGCGTAGATGCGACATTCGATCGCGTGGCCTCGCAACGCGACATCTTCCTGCGCGAATGGCAGCGACTCACCGGACGCGATGTGCAGCTGCAGTTTCACCAAATCGAGCGAGGTGACCGTTTCGGTGACGGGATGCTCCACTTGTAACCGCGTATTCATCTCCAGAAAATAAAAATTTCGCTGCGCGTCTACCAGAAACTCAACGGTGCCGGCGTTTGTATAGTTGCCGGCCCGGGCTAGCTTTACGGCCGCTTCACCCATGGCCTGACGCAACGGCGGCGTCATAAACGGCGAGGGAGCTTCTTCGATCACTTTCTGGTGCCTGCGCTGCACCGAACATTCGCGCTCGCCGAGATACACGGTGTGGCCATGCTGATCCGCGAGAATCTGGATTTCGATGTGCCGCGGCCGCTCAAGATATTTCTCCAGGTACACGCGCCCGTCGCCGAACGCATTCTGCGCCTCGGAGGCCGCATCTCGCCACCCGGGGGCCAGATCGCTCTCACGTTCCACGCTGCGCATGCCTTTTCCGCCGCCGCCTGCGACCGCTTTCAAAATGATGGGGAATCCGATCTTGCGCGCGGCCTCTGTTAGCTCGCCAATATCCTGGATGGGATCAAGCGTGCCGGGCACGGTGGGCGCGCCGACTTCGCGGGCAATGCGCCGCGCCGCGGTTTTGGAGCCGAGCTGCTCCATGGCTTCGGCCGATGGCCCTATGAACGTAATGCCCGTGCCGGCGCAAGCGCGCGCCAGCGCCGGATTTTCCGCAAGAAATCCGTAGCCTGGATGAATCGCGTCGCAGCCCGCGTAGCGCGCAACTCCGAGAATCTTTTCGATGACCAGATAGCTTTCGGTCGAAGGCGCAGGTCCAATTGGGTATGCCTCATCTGCAAGCCGCACGTGCAGTGCCGCTCGATCCACGTCGCTGTACACAGCAATAGCGCGCACACCCAATTCGTGGCAGGCGCGCACGATGCGCACTGCGATCTC
Source organism: Candidatus Acidiferrales bacterium (assembly GCA_035258265.1). Classification (GTDB taxonomy): domain Bacteria; phylum Acidobacteriota; class Terriglobia; order Acidiferrales; family UBA7541; genus Palsa-295. The sequence goes on along the minus strand of DATEVZ010000275.1, from coordinate 4,760 downwards.
ACCGCGATTGGCAATCAGGATTTTCTTGAACATTTCACCGGGCTAGATAGAACGCGAATTCTAACATTTTGCCCAAGCGTCTGTGCGTACGGGGCTGTACGGCGAATTTCTTTCGGTCTGACTAGGTGCCCAACAGGTTGACTTGCAGCTTTTCGTAGCCGTGCTCGCGCGCCCATAGGTCGAGAGGTATTGTGGCGAGCTCATCTACGACGGGAACGGCCAGCCCTGTCTTGGTCAGATCGATACTCTTCAGGTAGGTATGGCAAGTGTCGCAGACATCCACGCGCACATGGGCGATCTCCGGCGCTGCGTAGTAGGCCATCTGCGGCTCTCTTTCTTCGCCGCAAGCCGGGCAATAAATTCTGCGAAACGCCCATTCATGTGCGCACAACATACAAACGAGCGATTTTTTCGCGCCATCTCCCTCCGGCCGCAAGACGCCTACGATCGGCTTGCCTCCGCACAACGGGCAAGTCGAGGGGGCTCCATCGACGCTGATGGACTCGCGCTGATCGGCAAGATATTCGGCGTACGGTTGCAAAAAAATCCACGCCAACGAGCGCTCCGCGAGAGTCGCCTCGCGCGAATCGCCGGTCTCCTGTGGTTCCAAGACGCCCGCACCCAACGGTGTTTCCAGGTCCCCATGCCAGAAACTCTCGATCGCCTGCTGCCACGCCGCAGGGCCTTTTTGCGTCAAGCCGGCCGCGGTCTGCAGGAGCGGCGCCGGTGCAATCTGCTGCACCAGAGACAGGAAACCGGGAAACTTCGGCAGGAGGAGGAAAAGATCCAATTCATCTCGCAGAGGGCGGTCATCTGAAACTTTCGCGGAATCCGCGAGAGCTTTTTGGATGTCCGCGTACAAGCTTCGCTGAAAGTTTGCGATGCGCGTATAAAAACGGAGACCTTCCGCGGCGAAGGGATAAGAAGACGTGAGTTCGGTGGCGCGACCGATGCGGCGGTCCCACTGCGCTGGGATCATCGATTGGCTCGAGATCTGGCGACAATCTCGTCGTACCATTTGCGATGGAATGTCCAGGCCCAGGCGCGCGTTACGTAGCCGTGAATCATGGAGCCGAAACTGCCTTCTTCCAGGATCGCGCTCATGTACACGTGAATCAGGAAGAGCCCGATGGTGATCAGCGCGACGCTTGCGTGAACAAGGACGGCCGCATAGCGCAGAAACCGTAGGTTCCACGAAAACAGTTCAGTCTCCCACAAGACCAGTCCGGAAAGCAGCAAGAGGATCACGCTATAAAAAATTCCCCAGAAGAAAAGCTTCTGTCCGAAATTGAATCGTCCGACGGGAGGGAGTTTGTCGTCTTCATTCTCAATGTAGTAAGGCATCGCCTTCGCCCACGCGCGGTCGCCGTCGTCCACCTGCATGTCCCGGTGCCATTCCTTGAACGTCCAGAACAGCGACGCGGTAAAAAGCAGCCCGACCCACGGATGCCAGAATCTCGCCGTCGGACCGCCGCCGACGATCAGGGCCAACCAAAAAAGATAAGGCGACCAGAACGCGAGCCCGGTAATAAGACAGTAGGTATAAGCAAGCGCTCCTATCCAATGATTGGCGCGTTCGGCTAGCGTGTAGCGCGGAACCAAGTCCTCGTTACGGCTAGCGGCATCGGGATGCGAAACGGCGCCAGTGCTCATGGCCGCCTCCCGTCATCCGGTTTGATCTGTTCTTCTTTCTTTGGTCCGAATCGCATGTAGTGCCACGCAAGTCCTACGATTCCGCCGACCATCGCCAAATCGCCCAGCCACTTCAGCGGTCCTTTCCACAACTTTACCGACCACGGGATGTGCGGATCTTTCGGCAGCCCGCCATAGAGCTCCGGGTTCTTGGCATCGTGCAGGACGTAGATGACATGCGTTCCGCTCACCCCGGGCGGATCGTAAACTCCCGCGTCGGGGAATCCGGATTGCGTGCGAAGTTGCTGCGCCCGCGTTTCGGCTAGTTCCTTCATCTCGAGCTTCGTTCCAAAATGCAGGCAGCCCGTGGGACAAGTCTTTATGCACGCCGGTTCGAGGCCCTGCGACACGCGATCATTGCACAGCGTGCATTTGAAAACTTTGTGAGCTGTCGGGCTGAATTTTGGAATATTGAATGGACAGCCGGTGATGCAGTAGCCGCAGCCGATACAGTTCGCTTCCTGGAAATCCACGATCCCGTTGGCGTACTGCACGATTGCGGCGTCCGCGGGGCACGCCGCCAGGCAGCCGGGATCTTCGCAGTGCATGCACTGATCTTTGCGCATCAGCAGCATCATGGTGCCGTCGTCGCGCTCGTGCTCGTTGAACTTGATCAGGTTCCAGTAATTCCACGCCGTTTCCGGCATGGTCTGGTAGCTATTGTCGAAAGTGGTTTCGCTGAAGGTGTAGCCGTTCCACTCCAGGCACGCGACTTCGCAAGCTTTGCAGCCGATGCATGTGGTGGTATCCACCAGCTTGCAGACCTGGAATTCGCGGTTTAGCCCGGCGCCCGGGACGGTCCCGGCGTGTCCTGAAATCCGGATTATCTCTGTTGACGCCTGGCTCATCATCCTCTCCTAGCGCTGCTATCTACGCTTTTTCGACTTTCACCAGGAAGCCCTTGGATTCGGGGGTATGAGCGTTCGGATCCGTGACAGCCGGCGTCAACAAGTTTGCCGGGGTGCGCGCATCTCTTCCCTCGTCTTCGGTGATCCCGCGGAAGCCTTGGTGAATCGGCAATCCGATCTGGTAGACCTTTTTGCCGTCAATCATCATCGGCTTCAGCCGGCGCGTGACGAAGGCTTTTGCCGTGTAGGTTCCCCGCGCGCTAATCACGTGGATCATATCCGTCCCGCGGATACCCTTCTCTTCCGCAAGTTCAAAGGGAATTTCCACGAACGGCTCGGGGATTAACTGGACGTTCATCGGATTATTTTTCGTCCAGTAGTGATACTGCTCCGTCAGTCGGTAAGTTGTGCACACAATGCTGAATTCTTCGGGGGCTCCGAACTTGTCGAACGGGGTTTTGAATTTTTTCACGAGCGGATTGTTCGATTGTTCCGGATGGAATAGATTTTTCGTCGGGCTCTCAATCGGCTCGTAGTGTTCCGGGAAAGGTCCGTCAGCGAGCACGCCGATCGGAGCGAACAGCCGTCCGACGCCCTCAGGGTTCATGATGAAGGGGCCCAAGTGGTCTTTCGGATGGGAGTCGGCCTTGAAGTCCGGCACATCATTGCCAGCCCATTTTCCCGCCGCTTCGTTCCACCACACTTGCTTGCGCTCGGGATCCCAAGGCTTGCCATCCACGTTGCAGGAAGCGCGGTTGTAGAGTACGCGGCGGTTCGCAGGCCACGACCACGCCCAGTTAGGATAAACGCCCATGCCGGAGGGATCGTCGGTACCTCGCCTCTGGATTTGCGCGCCCGCCTCCGTCCAACAACCCGAATAAATCCAGTTGCCGCACATCGTGGTACCGTCATCTTTCAGCAACGCAAAACCGGGCAGCTGCTGGCCTGCCTTGACTACTACTTGTCCGGTCTTGTCGTCCTTCAAGTCCGCCAGCGCCTTGCCATTGAGTTCCATGGCCACCTGGGAAAGCGGCGGATGGGCCGCGTCGGCATACGCCCAGCTCACATTCAGAATGGGATCAGGGAATTTGCCACCCTCTTTTTTGTAAAGATCGCGAACGCGGAGGAAAATCTGCGCGACGATATCCTGGTCGAGCCGCGCGTCTCCCGGAGGCGGAACGGCGGCGTACTTCCACGTCACCCAGCGCGCGGAGTTCGTCATGCTGCCGTCTTTTTCCGCGAAGCCGGCGCAGGGCAGCCGGTATACGGTCGTATTGATCGTTTTCTGCTCGTCGGCGGTAATTCCCGGAGCTCTCCAGAATTCGCTGGTCTCATCCGGATAAATTTCTCCGACCACGAGCCAGTCGGCTTTCTTCAGGGCGTTGATGTTCTTGTTGGTGTCCGGGCCGATCATCACGCCGTTCATGCCGAAGGCCATCATGCCCTTGACCTTCCCGTTGTACATGTCGTCCCAAATGTGGGTCCAGGAATAATCGCGGTCCGGCTTCGGCAGATAGTCGAATGCGAATTGGTTTTCCTTGGTCGCCGCGTCTCCATACATCGCCTTCATGAGCGACACGAAAAAGGCTGGGGTGTTCGAATAATAGTTCCACGAACCCCATGGCGAAGGCTTCGACGCTGTCGGGGTGATGCGCTTCAGGAATGAGGCCAGATCCGTGTCTGTCGGAGTCGGCACTTTCAGGTATCCGGGCAGGCTGTCGAACAAACCGGCCATGTCCGTGGCGCCCTGAATATTCGAGTGGCCGCGCAGGGCGTTCACACCGCCGCCCGCCCTGCCGATGTTGCCGAGCAGGAGCTGAATCATTGCCGCCGTCCGGATGATTTGCGTCCCGAACGAATGTTGCGTCCAGCCTACGGCATAGATGATCGTGCCCACTTTCTTCATGTCCCCGTCCTGGCGGACGGAGGTGAACATGTCGATCGCCTTCAGATATTGATCTCTGGGTATGCCCGTGATGCGCTCGACGGTTTCCGGCGTGTAGCGCGAGTACTGCTTCTTCAATAGTTGGAAGACGCAGCGCGGATGCTGCAGCGTCAAGTCGTAGGCGACATCTGGCGGCAGAGTTGGAGGCGGTGCTGGTCCGCCCGCTTTGCCTGGAGCTGGTTCGGGCGCGTGACCCGACGCTCCGCCTGCGTCAGGCTTGCCGCTGACATCCCCGCCACCTTCATAGTTCCATGTGGTTTTGTCGTACGTGCCTG
>DATEVZ010000274.1:0-19361 GCA_035258265.1 Candidatus Acidiferrales bacterium | reverse complement strand
AGGCGAAGTTGAAGGAGCTGGGCGCTACGACTACGAGTGACCGCTCTACCGCACCTCACTGATCAGCGTCCGAGCTGACCGTCCGGGATCGTGGCGAATAAAGACAATCCGGACATTGCTGTCCTTGCTTCCGCTGAGATGACACGCGCCGCAGCGTAATCCCCCTGGAACGTACCCCGCATTAAATGCTGCGCCCCGGTAATTCCTGTATAGATCTCCGGTCTATTCGCCAGTAGAGTCTTGGCGTCGGCGCTACGTCTGCAATTTAATTTGAGGAGGATTACATGCCAACGAGAAAAGGATCCAGGCGGAAGTACGGTGCGGCGGCGAGCAGGAGCGTCGAGAGTGCGATGCGGCGGGAGAAGCGCGGAACGCTTCGGTCAGGAAAGGGTGGCAAAGGCGGCAAGGTGACCAGCCGCAAGCAAGCGATCGCGATTGGGCTTTCCGAAGCGCGCAAGAAGGGCGCAAAGGTCCCTCGAAAACAATCCAGCTAACTCGGTGCCACTAGTCAGTGGCGGCTGGCAGGTTGGCAGGTCCTAGGAATAAGCTCACCGCCGAGGTTGTCACTGTCGAAGCGCACTAAGCAATCGCCCCTTTCGGAATCCATCATCGTCTCGACTTCTTTTTGCTCCGAGCGATCGTAAATGCTCGTTACCCTAACTTTGTAGAAAGTCGGGAGCGTCTGCATGGTGGTCCACAAATTGGACCCACTCGTAGGAGTCCAGGGAGAGTGAGTCCAGGGAGAGGGATCCGACACCCCAGATCTTGTCGGCCTCTGCAAACTCGGCGCTCTCCGGGAAAGACGTAATGTAGAACGTAAAATTCTCCGCTTCAGCCACTACTAACGGCCGATCTGACGAATAAATCTTTAATCTCTTGGCGCAGAACTGATATTCGGCGTCGTCCACATGGGTCATCTTTTCCGGTTCATCGGGAGCAACGCGACTCAGTCGCTCCGGAACAAGTTCAAATGATAGCGAACTCACCGGTTCGTAGCGGCGGGTAATTCCCGTCGCTAATGTTCCAGGATTCGAAGATGGCGCACAGCTTCATTGTTGAGTTCCAAGGCTACCATTCGCAATGACGATTTCACGCCCGGAGATTGTCTGGCTGCCAATCGCGGATTAGTTGCTTGATGGCTTTGCGCTCGGATAGTTTTTCGGCGAGGACTTTGCGGGCTAGATCGGGGAGCTCGGAGTCGCTCGCGAAGCGCAGCGCGACTAGCTGACTTGTTGTGAATTCGGGGATGCGCGGATGGAGGTCGGCGGGCAGCAGGTTTTGGAGACGAAGTTGCATTTCGAGGCGGATTACGCGATCTTGCACCGTCAGCGCGAACGTACGAGCATAGAGAGCGAGAAGGAGTAGCGCCACGGCTGTGAGAACCGCGATACCGGAGCGCGCGGAAAACGAATGCACCGCGTGCATGATGGACGACACCAGATTGATGAACAGAATCGGCAGGACGACGAAGTGGAACATGGGGACCAGTTTGGTGTGATTGCCGAAATTTTGGGTTTGTTGCATCGGGCCTCCTCCAGGATTTGTAGCGGCTATGCGGCGCGATTTTAGCAAAGTTTAATGGCGATGAGCTGAGAGTCCGGCGATCTAGGGCGAGATTGGTCGAACATTTTGCAAGGCAAGCCTTGCTTGATCGGCGCTGCTTATTCTTGCGTTGCGACGACGGCCGCGAGCCGCCGCACTCGAAGCGGATTGTGCCGAGTTTTGCGGTGGTGCACGTCGCGCATGCCTTCTTTGACGCGCGTTTTTTCCCCTCCGGTGGTCTAGTTCGGCTATACTCAGCGGTTCAGGGCAATCTCGCGAACAGGCAGGCACACACATGTCAGTGAACAAGGCAATTCTGGTGGGACGGCTGGGACGCGACCCGGAGACGCGGTTTACCGGAGGCGGGCAAGCGGTCGCGAACTTTTCCGTAGCAACCGACGAGACGTACAAGGACAAGAACGGCGAGCGCCAAAAGCGCACTGAGTGGCACAAGATCGTGGTGTGGGGCAAGCAGGCGGAAATCGCGCAGCAGTATCTGAAGAAGGGCTCGCTGGTGTTCATCGAGGGCCGCATTCAGTCGCGCGAGTGGCAGGATAAGGAAGGCCAGAAGCGCACGAGTTTTGAAATTGTGGCGACGAATTTCCGAATGCTCGGCGGCCGGGCCGATGGCGCCGCGGCGGGGGCCGGGGCTGGCGCATCTCATGGCGGCGGTTTTGGCGGAGGGCGTCCAGCGGATCCCGATATGGAAGGCGGGCCGATCCACGACGAGCCGAGCGGGACAGGACCGGAAATTTCGGACGAGGATATTCCGTTCTAGGCCAGACGTGTCAACCGCGGATCACTTTTTCGGGTGCGACACGCTGTAAGGCGAAATGGAAATTAGGTATCGCGCCTGGTCGGGATTTGGCGCGTCAAAGTCGAGATAGGGCTCGTCTTCCTTGTTGCTGAACGCCAGGATTCGCGACCTAAAGTAATAGGTCTTCCCCGCCTCTGCCGTAAAGCCGATTAACCCGATCAACCTAGAGACTTCGCCGTAGCGAGATTGCCAATTCGCGCACAGATGGTGCTCGCCGGGATCCACTGCAAAGAAAAAATAAGAGCGGCCATTGTTTGCGCCGATCCAAGAACCGTCCAGGCCAATTCTCGTCGTGGTCGTGCACTTAATGCATAGACCGACGCTCTGTTCGTCCTGAATGATATAGACCAACGCCTTCGTGGGGTCGGCATCGGGTAGGTGCTGTCCCTGGTCCTTCTTCACCTCATACTGGAGCTCACCTCGACCACAGGCCGACTGGGGAACAGTGGGCGTTTGATTCTGTGGGAAAACGGGTGAGGCTAGAAGGAGAAATGCTAGCAGGGCCCTCATATTTGCTCCTTGCGCGCGACCTATCGTGCACGAGGTCAAGCCATCCTGAAAACCGGCGCGCGAACCGTGCGGCGCGACCTCGCGACGACCTACAGAATCAAGGACGGGCGAGACGCGTGCCGGCCCGCAGGCACGCCGAAGCTGCGATCTCTAGTGCTTGGGCGAGTGTGGCTCGTCTGCGCCTTTTTCCTTGTCTCTCTTACGTTGCTCGTCGATGCGGGCCATGAAGGCTTCGAATTTGGGCAACTGTTCCGGGGTTAGGATTGCGCGAATGCGCGCGCGGCCCTGCTGGCGCAACTGGTCCCGCTGAGCGTCGGCCGGAGCGTAGGCTGCGCGGATCTTTGCCTTGGTGTCATCAACGATGGCGCCAAGCTGTTGCTGCTGATCAGGAGTAAGCTGCAGCTCGTGGGTCAATTCGCTGACGATTTGGGTGCGCGACGGCGGCGCCGGAGGAGTCTGGCGGCCCCAGACCCGTTCTCCCCACAAATGATTTCCTAGGCCGCCGAGCAGTACGCCCAGTACAAATACCACCAGGACCAGCATGGCCGCTTCGCTACGTGTCTTGCTATTTTCCATGATTCGGTTCCGCCATCAGCAGCAGGACGTCATCGGAACTGGTCGGCACCGAGGATTGGTCCGGGACTAGTTCCGGAAGTCTATTGGTTGCCAACAGAGACTTATCCTGCTGGAGTTGGCTGTGACGGCCAACGTCGAATGAAACGAGGATTACCAGGGCGATGGCCGCCGTCGCGGCGAAGCGCCATGCGAGCGAAACGAACGGCTGCCAGATGCTCTTTCCTTCGTGCAGATGAAGCTCGGCACGAATGCGAGCCATCACCATATGTCCGAAGCCCGGACCGGGATCGGCTGCCGGCTCCGCGACGCGGAGCAGACGAGCGCTTAACACGGCTTCGTCAAGAGCAGCGCGGCATCCGGAACAGGTTTTCAGATGTTCCGCAAGTTCCGTGGCTTCGTGGCCGCCAAGGTCGCCATGGAGATGATCTTCCAGCGCGGCTTCATATTGGCTACAAGCTGTGGTTCGATATTCTTCGTTCATGCTCATGAGTCCTTCCTTTTCCTGGCTTCCGGCGGCTGATCTGGGCTGGCCTTCAACCTCCGGCGATACACTTCCATCAAGCGAGCGCGAGCCCGGAACAGGCGAACTTTTACCGTGTTGACGTTGAGTTCGAGAATTTCCGCTAATTCCTGCACTGAAAACCCTTCCACTTCCTTGAGTATCAGAAGCTCGCGATCCTGCTGCGGCAGCTTCTCCATCATGCGCTCAAGAAGATCCCGGGCTTCCGCGCGATCCATGGGACTTTGCGGCGGCCGATCGGCGGACACCACACCGTCGAGGCGCGAAACCTGCTCTTCGGAAAGGTCGGCCTCGTAAACCAGCGGGCGGACTTTCTTCTTGCGCAGGTAGTCCCAGCACTCGTTGACCGAGATCTTGTACAGCCACGTGGAGAAAGCCGCGCGCTGGTCAAAGCGCTTCAGTGACACGAACACTTTCAGGAAAACCTGCTGCACCACGTCTTCCACATCTTCGCGGCGGCGAAGAATGCCGCTCACCAAACCGAAGACGCGCTGCTGATGGCGCCGGATCAGTTCCTCGAAGGCGGCTTCCTCGCCGCTTTGAGCCAACCGGACTAATTGCCTTTCTTCCTCGCCCTTTTCGCGCCGGCTCACCGGGAGCGAAATGGCGGAAGCGCTGGCTGCCATATGCTTTGGGACGTCAGGCATCGGTTTTTGGTTACACGGGAAGCCTGGAGCTGCTTCCCGAAGACGCAAAACTGTTGTTGCACCAGTCAGAGTACCATGTGACAATACCGCGCATGATAATCGGAGAACGTATCCGTCTGCTACGTGAAACCAAGAAACTTTCCCAAGGCGACATCGAGAAGCGCACCGGGCTTCTGCGCTGTTACATCTCGCGCGTTGAGAACGGCCACACCGTTCCGGCGATCGAGACGCTAGAAAAGCTGGCACGTGCCATGGAAGTGCCGCTGTACCAGCTCTTCTACGACGGCGAAGAGCCGCCCGCGCTGCCGAACCTTCCCAAGCGGAAGTCGGCCGACGATATCGCGTGGGGAAGCCGTGGAAAAGAAGCGCGCGTCCTGGGCCGTTTCCGCAGGTTGCTGGGCCGAATTGACGAAGGCGACCGCCGGTTGCTTTTGTACATGGCACAGAAAATGGCTAACCGCTAAGAATCTCCTGGAAGAGTTGTTTCTTGCGGATTAGGGCTGGCGTTATTCCCATTCGATAGTGCTAGGGGGTTTCGAGCTGATGTCGTAGACAACCCGGTTTACACCGGGCACCTCGTTGACGACGCGCACGGAAATCCGTTCGAGCACTTCACGCGGCAGGCGGGTCCAGTCGGCAGTCATCGCATCTTGCGAATCGACGACCCTTACCACGATGGTGTATCCGTACGTCCGACCGTCGCCCATTACCCCTACACTCTGCACCGGCAACAGCACCGCGAAGGCCTGCCAGACTTTTTCATAAAGGCCAGCGCGGCGAATTTCTTCCACGACAACCGCATCGGCGGCGCGAAGCGTTTCCAGCTTGTCACGAGTAACTCCACCCAGAAGGCGCACGGCCAACCCGGGTCCTGGAAATGGGTGCTTGACCAAGATTTCCTCGGGAAGGCCCAATTCACGGCCAATTTGGCGCACTTCGTCTTTGAAAAGGTCGCGGAGTGGCTCGATCAGACCGAAGGGCATGTCAGCCGGGAGGCCGCCCACGTTGTGATGCGACTTGATGACCGCGGACGGGCCCTTCACGGAGACGGATTCGATCACGTCGGGATACAGCGTGCCCTGGACCAGGAATTTCACCGGGAGACCGGCGGTGGTTTCGAGCAGTTTGCGCTGCTCTTCAACGAAGACAGAGATGAATTCGTTGCCGATGATTTTGCGCTTTTGCTCGGGGTCGGTGACGCCTGCGAGCTTGCCCAGGAAGCGTTCGGAAGCGTCCACGCCGATGACATTGAGGCCGAGGCGCTGACGGAGGAGTTCCAGCGTTTCCTCGTATTCTTTTGCGCGAAGCAGGCCGGTATCCACGAACACGTTCGTGAGACGGTCGCCGATGGCGCGATGGATTAGCGCGGCGGCCACCGCGGAATCGACTCCCCCGCTAAGCGCACAGATTGCTCGCGCACCCTCGGCTTGCTTGCGGATGGCGTCGACGGTGGCGGCGATGAAGCCCGCGCGATTCCAATTTTTCTTCGCGCCACAGATGTCGAAGACAAAATTGTGGAGGATCTCTGTGCCGCGGTCGGTGTGATTGACTTCCGGGTGAAATTCGACGCCATAGTATTTCTTTTCGACGTGCTCGACGGAGCCGATGGCATTGTCTGTGCGGCCGGTGATCGCAAAACCCGGAGGAACGTCGATGACGTGATCGCCATGACTGTTCCAGATTTTTAGGCGATCCGGGATGCCAGCGAACAACTTTGAGGCGCACGCGATATCCAAGTGCGCAGGTCCGTATTCGCGGCGGGCGGCGCGGGCAACCTTGCCGCCGAGCGTGTGGGTTAACCATTGCATGCCGTAGCAGATGCCGAGGACCGGGACTCCGAAGTCGAGGACTTTGGCGTCGCAGATGGGAGCGTCGGAGTCGTAAACCGAACTGGGGCCTCCGGAGAGCACTATGCCTACGGGCTCGAGCGCGCGGATTTCGTCTAGTTTCGCGGTGCACGGGAGGATCGCCGAGAAGACCTGCTCTTCGCGAATGCGCCGGGCGATGAGCTGGGTGTATTGGCCGCCGAAATCGAGGACCACAATTCCGTGTCGGGTGCTCACCGTGCCTCCGGTGTCTTTTTGTGTGGCTGATGCGGTTGTCGTTGTCATTTGTTTTGACCATCCGTACCGAATGTTGCGGTGCCGATGAGCGATGGCGGTCTAGAAGACCGCCGCTACGAAACCGTTGCTTGCCAGATCATCGCAGAACGATATTCACGAGCTTCTTTGGCACTACTACTGTTTTTGTCACTTGCTTGCCGTCTATCAGGATTGAGATGCGCGGATCTTTGAGGGCGCGCTCTCGAGTTTCGTCTTCGCTTAGGCCGTCGTCCACCAGCATTTTTCCCCGCAGACGGCCGTTGATCTGGATTATCACCTCGAATTGCTCTTCCCGGGCTAGCTCTTCGCGATAGGCGGGCCATTTTGCGCACGTGAGTCCCTGCTGGTGGCCCAGCATGTGCCAGAGCTCTTCGGAAATATGCGGAGCCATGGGCGCAAGCATGAGGAGCAGGCCTTCGAGGACGCGCTTCAGGATCATGGGGCTAATGTCCACGTCTAGCGGCTCCTGAGCGTGAATTTCGTTAACCAGTTCCATCAGCAGCGCGACAGAGGAGTTGAAGTGCCAGCGAACCTCAAAATCGTTGGTGACGCGCTTGAGCGTCTGATGGACTTTGCGGACTAGATGTTTTTCCTTGGCAGTGGCGTTAGTGAGATCGGTCTTTTGCGTGAGATCGGTTTGGATGTAGCGCAGACGATCGGCATTCTTGGCGATCAGACGATAGACTTTGTTCAGAAAGCGCGAGGCGCCTTCGATGGCTTCTTCGCTCCATTCCAGGTCTTTTTCGGGAGGCGCGGCGAAAAGGATGTAGAGCCGCGCGGTATCGCAGCCGTACTTGTCGGCCATATCAATCGCACCCACCACGTTGCCGCGGGATTTGGACATGGCGACTCCACCCTTTTGCACCATGCCCTGAGTGAAGAGGCGCGCGATCGGTTCACTGTGATTCACCAGGCCGAGATCGCGCATCACTTTGCAGAAAAAACGGGAATAGAGGAGATGCAGAATCGCGTGTTCGATTCCGCCGACGTACTGGTCAATGGGAAACCAATAGCGGACTTTTTCTTTGTCAAAGGGCGCTTTGTCGTTGTGGGGATCGGTATAGCGATAGAAGTACCACGACGAATCCACGAAAGTATCCATCGTGTCGGTCTCGCGGCGCGCCGGGCCACCGCATTGCGGGCAAGTGGTGTTCACGAATTCGGGCGAGCTGGCGAGCGGCGACTGCCCTTCCCCAGTGAGTGTGACGTTTTCAGGAAGACGGACGGGAAGCTGGTCATCGGGCACGGGAACGATGCCGTCTTTTTCGCAGTACACGACGGGGATGGGCGTACCCCAATAGCGCTGGCGCGAAACACCCCAATCTTTCAGCCGGTAAGTGGTTTCACCAACGCCGAAACCCTTGGCAGCGGCTTCGGCAGTCATTTTCGCGATGGCCTGTTCGCTGGTGAGGCCAGCATAGGGGCCGGAGTCAACGAGGCGGCCATATTCGGTGTAGGCCTCTGACATACGATCAAGACGCAGCGGCACACCGTGTAGCGGCTGAATGACAATCTTCACAGACAGATGATATTTCTCGGCGAATTCGTAATCGCGCTGGTCGTGCGCCGGAACGCACATCACCGCGCCGGTGCCGTATTCCGCCAGAACGAAATTCGCAACCCAGATCGGAATGTGCGCACCGGAGAATGGATTCACTGCGAAACGTCCGGTGAAGAAACCTTCCTTCTCGGCCGTGGCGATGTCCGCGGCTCTCATGCTCTTCTGGCGCATGGCCTTGAGCTGCATTTCCATTGCAGCGCTGCCGGGAACACCCGCGAGCAAATCGGCGAGCTTGGGGTGTCCGGCGGAGATGACCAACGCCGACGCGCCGTAGATCGTGTCCACGCGAGTGGTAAAGACTTCCAGCGCGACGTTATCCATTTGCGAGACGGCAAATTTCACGCGCGCTCCGCGCGATTTGCCGATCCAATTGCGCTGCATAGAGAGGACGCGCTCGGGCCAGCCGATTTCGAGCTGCTTCATGTCGTCGAGCAGCTCGTCTGAATATTGGGTGATGCGAAAGAACCATTGCTCCAGCTCTCTGGATTCGACCAATATCGTTTCGTGGCGCCAGCAGTAACCGTCAATCACCTGCTCGTTGGCCAGGACCGTGCCACATTCCGGACACCAATTCACTTTGCTCTTCTTGCGGAAGGCGATGCCCTTCTCAAACATCCGCAGGAAGAACCACTGGTTCCAGCGATAGTATTCGGGATCGCAGGTGGCGAGTTCGCGGCGCCAGTCGTGGCTGAAACCAAAACGGCGCAGCACGCGGCGAAATTCGGCAATGTTCTCTTCGGTCCAAACGCGCGGAGGCGTGTGGTTCTTGATCGCGGCGTTCTCGGCAGGAAGGCCGAAGGCGTCAAAACCCATGGGGTGCAGAACGTTGAAACCGCACATGCGCTTGTAGCGAGCAACAGCGTCGCCGATGGTGTAATTGCGCATGTGGCCCATGTGCAGAGTGCCGGAAGGGTAAGGCAGCATCTCTAGCATGTAATACTTGGGGCGCGAGGCGTCACTATCCACCGCGTCGAAAGCGCCCTGCTCGGCCCACACTTTTTGCCACTTCGCTTCAATTTGCGACGGATCGTAGACGGGATTCTTGTGGTCGGAATCGGCCAAGTTCACTTTCCTCGCGAGCGTGATTTCGATTTTGATTTCCTTTTGGTTCTAGAAGTTTTACCAGCGGCACGCGATGCTTTCGCGCGCTTTGCGCCGCCGCGGCGCGGACGCGGCTTCACGCCGTTGCCCGTCGCGGTTACCACGCGGCCGAGAAGTTTCCACAGAGCCGCAACGTTGCGGCGATCGTCGCCAGGCTTATCGATCGGCGTTTCGAGAATGAAAGCACGACCGGCGAGGAGCGCGTGATTCAGAATGCGGCCGAAGGCATCGAGGCCGATCTTGCCTTTGCCGATATGCTCATGGCGATCCACGCGCGAGCCGTGATGGGTTTTCGAGTCGTTGACGTGAATTACGTACACGCGATCGAGGCCCACGGTGCGGTCAATCGCCTGCAGCGTGGTTTCCAGACCTTCGGCGGAGCGCAGGTCCCAACCTGCAGCGAAAGTGTGGGCGGTATCGATGCAGATACCGAGCGGAAGCTCGGGCGCTGCGTCAAGGATGGCGCGCAGTTCTTCGAAACGCGAGCCGATGGACGTGCCTTGACCGGCGGTGTTTTCCAGCAGAATTTTCAGGTCGCCTAGTTTCAAGCCGCGCGCGGCTTGTTTCAGGCCTTGCGAGATGGAGGCAACGGCTGCTTCAGGCGAACTTTCGCGGCCGCTGCCGGGATGGGCGACGAGATAATCCGCGCCCAGGGCAATGGCGCGCACGAGCTCCTGGTGAAATGCTTGGACCGAGCGAGTGCGCAGCACCGGATTCGGGGAAGCGAGATTGATCAGGTAATTATCGTGGATGACCAGCGGGCCGAGCCCGAGTTCTTTGCGTCGCGCACGGAATCGCGCGGCTTCGGCTTCGGCGATGCGGGCGCCACCGCGCTCCCACATGCGCGGGCTGCACGAAAAAATCTGCAGGGCGTTCGCTCCCAGGCCATGAGCGATCTCAAGCGCCCCGGAGATGTCCCCGGCGATGGAAGTGTGAATCCCAATGCGGATGCTGCCGTCTTTCCACGCGGGAATTTCAGGGGGAGGAGGAGCTTCCGGGCGGTACTCGTCGGCGGCGTCGAAGGTTAGGGTAAATCTGTCGTTTTCTTCCGCCATTCCCTCAGGGTGTCCGAGTGCCCAACCAGCTGCAGTTAGCGAGACCTGCTGCAAGGCGCTTCGCGCATGACTGCTGAAACATTTATTTTAGCGGAAACGACGGATTCGCGCAAACGGTCTTCGCGTTGCTTGGAAATTGCGCGCGCGAAGCCATCCGGTGAACTGTGTATCTTCCGTTGGCGGCTGGTCCGCTCAGGCAAAAGGCGAACAGAAGCCCTGCGTGCGTTAGGCAGGCCTCGTGGACGAAGAGTTGATTTTATTGCTGTGGGGGTTTGGCCGCGGTGGACGACGAGTTCGCAGAGGATGTGCCATTGGAGACTGGAACGGCGGAGGCCGAAACGGGATTCACTGTTGGCGCCGGAGTGGACGATGCGGTATTTGCGCTCGAGGTAGAATGCGACAACGGCTTGGGTGCGTCAACGCCTGCTGTGCTGGAGCCGAGGCCTAGTTTCTGGAGGCTGGGCGCGTCGAGTTTGCCGCTGGCGTTCATACCGTTGTCAGACTGAAACTTTTGCAGCGCGGCGACGGTGTTCGAGTCCCATTTGCCGTTGGGTTGGCCCTGATAGTATCCGCCGCGGGCTAACGCGGACTGGATTTCCGAGATGCGGTCGGGAGTGGGCGCTTTTTGGGTGGGCTCGCGCTTCGAACTGTGATGTTTGGTCTTTTTCTTCTTGGTGGACGTGGCCGACGATTTTGCAGCGGCGGCGGGCGCCGAGCCGCTTGATTGTTGCGGATTGAGCGCTAGCGCGGCGGACGATGACGATGCGTTTGCGGAGAGCGAGCACGTTAACGCTAACGACGCGACTGCGAGCAACGCTCGGATGGGAAGCTTCTTCATTGTTCTCCCGCTTCGCTTCTCGGGTGCGGCTTGGTTCTCCGTGGTTGGCGGAGAGCTTTGCACCTGGCCGTCCTCATTATTATGAGGATTTCGCGGCTCGGCTCAAGCCGGAACATCGCGCGCGGCGCTTATCGGGTAACCCGCTTTGCATTGGATGCTGAAAACGAACTGCCGGTTTATGCGCCCTCTTTTTCACAGCAGCGTAGGCGTTGCGCGCGCGAACCGAGACCTGAAGGTCGCCGCTGCCAGTTCAAGGCATGAAAAGCAGATCCCTCATCGCGGTCCGCACAAGACGCGGCTGGGATCGGGATGACATGCCTCGGTGTTTTCCGCGGCAATCGGAGCAACAGTGGCTCTACGCGCTACTGTGCTGGTACTGCGCCTGCTAGGAACAAGGTTAGGACGCGGTCGGCGTCGCCGCGACGGGCTACCTTGAAAAGAACGTCCTGGCCCGGATGGAGCTTGCCCATTTCGGTCTTGTAGTCGGTCATGTTGGCGATGGGAACGTGATTGATTTCAGTGATGACGTCGCCGCGAACAAAGTCAACGTCTTCGGCGAAACTGGCCGGCTCAACTTCGGTGACTACCACTCCGGTGATTTTCCCCATGCCCAGCTTATGCGACAGGTCGGGGGTCAGATCCTCGACGTGCAGACCGAACTGGCCCGGCGTGTCTTCCTTGTCGCGCTGATCTTCAGCGGCTTGCGCGGTCTGCGGGAAGATCTTCGAGCGGTCAGCGACGGTGAGCGCGACATCCTTGCCGAGTTTGTTACGAATATAGCGAACCTGCACAGACTGGCCGATGGGAGTGTCCGCGATGGGATTGACGAGGTCGGCGCCGGTGTGGACCGGCTGGCCGTTTACATCGGTGATCACGTCACCGGGCTGCAATCCGGCCTTTTCGGCAGGGCTGCCGGGCTCGATTGCTTCGACTACGATGCCGTAGGGCGCGCCAAGTTCTTTCAGAAGGACTGGATTATTGCTGCGATCTTCCTGGAAGGTAATGCCGATGGAACCGCGCGTTACTTTACCCTTGGTGATCAGATCGTTGTAAACCCTGATGACGGTGGTGGATGGCAGTGCAAAACCCACACCCTCGAAGCCGCGGCTGCCGGTATAGATTGCGGTGTTGATGCCGATGACTTCGCCGGCCATATTGACCAGCGGGCCGCCGGAATTCCCGGGATTGATGGCGGCATCGGTCTGGATGAAGCGCTGAAATTGGTGGCCCACGTTGGAGCGGTCTTTCGCGCTGATGATGCCGGCGGTGACTGTGGAGTTGAGACCAAATGGGCTGCCGAATGCGAGGACCCAATCGCCTACTTGCACGCCGTCGGAATTACCGAGCTTCGCGATGGGAAATTCGTGATCGGCCTCAATCTTGACGACGGCTAGATCGGTTTCTTTGTCAAAACCGATTACGCGGGCATTGTATTTGGTCGGGTCGCCATCGAGCGCGACTTGAATTTTCGTGGCTTGGTCAATCACGTGGTCGTTGGTGAGGACGAAACCTTTTTTGTCCACCAGGACGCCGGAGCCGAGGCTGCGTTCCGCGTCAGGGCTGTTATCCGGCGAGTCAAAGAAGCGATCGAAAAAGTCCTGGAAGGGATCCCCGAAATCTTTGGGCTTCTTGGTGCCGCCCTTGGGCTTCTCGATAACTTGAGTGGTGGAGATATTCACTACGGCTGGGCCAATTTTCTTGGAGATGCCGGTGAAGGAATTCGAGAGCGAGACCGGGTCGGGGACCACCAGGAGCGCTGCACCGCTGGAACTCTGTTCGCGGGTGGCCTGTGCGTGGCCGGAAAGCAGCGTCCCGATCATGATGCCGAGGCCCAGAGTGAAAGCTACGAGGAGGGAGGCGAAAATTTTGCGGCGACGCATCCAGGTGACCAATTCCAAAAATTCAATGCCCATCCTCGTACTCCTTTGAAAATGGATCCGGGGAACCGCAGAAACCGACGCTGCGCGGAAGGCGCCGAGCCATGAGTATAGCACTCAATCCTCGACCGAGAGCGCCTGCCAGGTAGTACGATGCCTACATGATAAAGATGGGTGCGACTAATGGAGGGGAGGAGTGCTGGGGCGGGCGCCAGAACGTTGCGCGACACCGCCCAGCGTGTTCACGGGAGCTTGAAATGGAGTAAGGTCTAACTCTACCCCTTCGGTTCCGATGAGTCTTCCGGTATGTCGAGGAACTCTGGGACACGCAGGCCATTCGGTGTTCCCACACCCTCGTCCCAAGCGATGTTGTCTAGAGAGGTGTCCCCTGGCGTGCCATCTAGTTTCTTCTGAGCCCGACGTTCTGCTTTGGCGCGCGCTTTGTCTTGGCGCTTCATTTCCTTCTGTCGCTTTTTGAATGTTGTCGTCATTTGTATCCCCCGGTTAAGTGCTGACGATTTCGCATCCAGAAAGATGTCAGGATGCGGTGTTACCAGCGAGGCTCGCGCGGCTGGCGCGCTGTCTCGCGATAATCTTCGTTTGAGAATCGTTCCTTGCCACGGCCCCCGCCTCCACCACCGCGATTGCCGCCACGGTCTCCGCCGCCCCCGCTGCGAGGACCTCGCGGCCCGCCTGATTCCTTGGGCCGCGCTTCGTTGACCTTCAAGTTCCGGCCGCCAAAGTCTTTCCCGTCTAAGGCCGCGATGGCCTTGGCTGCCTCATCGTCATTCTGCATTTCCACGAAGCCGAATCCGCGGGCGCGGCCGGTTTCGCGGTCGGTCGCCACATGAACGCGAGCAAGCTGGCCGAACGGCTCAAACAGCGCGCGAAGATCGGCGGCGGTAGTTTGGAAGCTCATATTGCCCACGAAAAGGTTCTTCATCCTATTTCTCCTGAGCGGCCCGCAATTGCTTTACAAAATGACGCGCAGATACCCGGTCGAATTCGTGCCCGACGCGTATGCAGAATGAATCGCGCTTGCTGGGACGCCAAACACGCTCAGGGAGGCTATCAGGCGCCGTGAACTCGAAGAGCGGAAGGTTGATTATAACACGATTGGTAGTGTTTGTCGCTGAGGAGAAAATCACCAGAGATGAACGCAGATTAACACAGATAAAATCTATTCAATTTAATTTGCCCCGGTGCGGCGGCCATATTGCAAGACGGGAGCAACTTAAGGCGGCGCATCCAACAGCGCCAGTGTCTTTTCATTCCGCCCAAGCATGCCTCTGCGTCCCGAAAGACTGGGACGCAGAGGCCGCTACAACACCTTATCCTCTCGCTGAGCAAGCGCAGGACGCTTGGTTGCGTTGCGTGTCGTTGCGTTGCGTTGCTTCTTCCCGCGAATTCGGACTAGAATGCGCGCCATGCCCAACGAGCCGTTCCGCGTAGTTCAGCAGGCGAGCAAACACGAGGGGCAGAGCATTCTGCTGCTCAAGGGCGCGTTCACCTCGGCGTCTTCCGGGGCCTTCAATGAGGCCGTGGCCGCTACAGACTCACCGCGAGTGATTGTGGATATGACGGATGTGCCGCTGGTGGATTCGATGGCGGTGGGCTCGCTGGTGCGGGCATTCGTATCTTGCCATAAATCAGGACGCAAGCTGGCCCTCGTGGGTTTGAACCATCGGGTGCACAACGTGCTGCATCTAACCGGAGTTGCGCCGCTCTTTGATACTTACGCAACCATGGCAGAGGCGGAAGCTAGTCCTTCACAGTAACGGCGTACTAGGTGCAGAGTAAGCGGCAAGAGGGCATCCGAATGAAAAGCATCGTTCTAGTCGGCTCCACGGGCATGATTGGGCAACGAATTTTGCACGAGGCACTCGAGCGCGGGCACCGCGTGACGGCCGTCGTGCGCGATACATCGCGCACTGGAGAGCAGAGGCCCAACCTCGATTACCGCACGGGCGATATTTTCAAGCCGGAAACTATAGCGGCAGCAGCTGTGGATCACGGGGTAGTAGTCGACGCTTATGGACCGGGGCGGTCCGGCGATCCTAATTTGGTGGTGAAGGCGACGCACTCACTGATTGAGGCTTTGACGCGCGTTGAGCCGATACGACTGATCGCCGTCAGCGGCGCGGGCAGTTTGGAAGTGAAGCCGGGCGTGCAGCTCGTGGACGCGCCCGACTTCCCAGCCGAATGGAAAGCGATGGCGCTGGCTCATCGCGAAGCATTGGACGTGTACCGCAAGGCGGGATTCGCCGGTTTTGACTGGACGGCGCTGAGTCCTGCGGCGCTGATCGAGCCGGGCGCACGGACTGGGCACTATCGCACCGGCAGCGATCAACTGATCGTGGACGATAAGGGCAAGAGCTATATCTCCGCCGAAGATTTCGCGGTCGCGGTGGTGGATGAAATCGAGAACCCTAGGTTCAAGGGACAGCGATTCACCGTTGGATATTGAAACTGATCGCAGAGTATTTCTTTCTGCCGAGTGGCGCGATCTGGTGATGTTGAATTATGAGGTTGATCCCGCTCTGCTGCGCCAGTATGTGCCACTTGGAGTTGAGCTGGATGTATTCGAC
The DNA here is from genome assembly GCA_035258265.1 of Candidatus Acidiferrales bacterium. Lineage (GTDB taxonomy): Bacteria > Acidobacteriota > Terriglobia > Acidiferrales > UBA7541 > Palsa-295. Next base: position 3,627 of record DATEVZ010000274.1, on the reverse strand, counting down.
GGCCGGACTTTTGCAAGCCTTGTGGGATTTCGGTTTCTGCGCACGAAACTTCTGGGCGTGCTCGCAGTTCCCTTCCATACGAATTTCGACGAAGTGAATCTCCGCTTTTACGTGCGCCGGCGCGAAGGCGAGGAAAATCGTCGAGGTGTTGTGTTTATCCGCGAATTGGTGCCGCATTTCGCGATTGCCCGGCTGGCGAGAATTGCGTACGGCGAGAAATACGACAGCTGCCCGATGCAGCACGAGATCGCGCGGACGGAGACGGCAATTTCAGCGGCTTATGAATGGCAGTTCGGGGGCCAGCGCTTTCGGCTGGATGCCGAAGCCAGCGGTGCTCCGGATTATGTACCGGAGAATAGTCTCGATAACTTCATTACGGAACACTACTGGGGATACTCGGCGAGAGCGGACGGCACGAGCATCGAATACCGCGTCTCGCACGACCGCTGGCGAATCTGGACGGCTGCAAAATCCGGGTTCGACGGCAATGCCGCAGATTTGTACGGGTCGGACTTTGCCGAAATATTGCGGCGTCCTCCAGATTCAGCGTTCATCGCCGAGGGTTCAGCGGTCGTGGTGCACAAGGGCCGGCGAATCACATAGCCACGGCGTCATCCCAACGACTGAGGCTGGGAACTGATTCACCGGGAACTCCTTACGGCCGGAATACATGTTTTCATGTACTTGATAAGAACGGAAAGCTGCGCGTAAACTACGCCTATCCAGCCTGATTGCCCCGGACGCGCTCGCGGGCGACAACTTTTTTATGAAGGATGGGTTCTGTTGGTTTAGGCGTGCGTCGTCCGCCTTCGCATCGTTGGTGGGTTTGAACGACAGATGCGCCTGATATGGTGGCCCACTCCCCAGCCAGGAACAGCTCTATCAGGCCCCCTAGGTTTCCGGCGAAGCTGCAGAAAGGGCGCAGCCGGAGTTCAGCCCAGCGCGAAAAGGTTGGAGGGCAAATTGGAAATGCAGCCGGTTCCGGAGCAGTTTACCAAGGCTCCCGAAATTCATGGCGAAGAACGAAGGCTGCGGGTACGCCGCAGCCCCGCAGCGCTTACCTACGTAACCCTCGGCGAAAACAACGGCGGAATCCTCGCGAACATCAGCGAGACCGGGATGTCCGTGACAGCAGGCGAACCGCTGCGCGAGAATCTTTTTTCGCGCGTCAGTTTTGAACTCCCGCAATCGGATCGCGTCATTGAGTCGAGCGCCGAAGTGGTGTGGACGTCAGAATCGAAAAAAGAGGCTGGGCTGCGCTTCGTGGATATGCGCGAGGAGACTCGCGAGCAAATCCGAAACTGGATTTCTCCGCCAGGAAGAAACGGCAAGAGGGTTGAGCGGCCTGTTGAATCTGCGTCGAATGGCGAGGACCGCTCGAGGCCTGCCGCGACGACCGGGAATCTCCCGAATATAAAGCCAGCGGAAAAATCGAACGAGCGCGCTTCCGATGTTGAGTCGCACGACGAGCGGAAGGAAGCCGCAGCGGCGGCAGTCCCGACCGAGACTTTTGCGACCCGGGACAAGACGCCGATCCGGCCCATGGAATATTCTCGGGTATCCGGAAACGATTTGCTGCAGCGGCGCTCCGCCAGTGGATCCGGGCCGAAATCGTGGGCGTTCTCGGCCGCACAGCGAGCTGAGTTTGAGCGGCTGTTTCCGTCTGAAATTCGAGTCACTGAACCGCGCGAAACTGCCGCACCGGAGATTGCTGCGCAGAGCGAGCCGGTTGTTGAACGTCTACCGGCCCCCGCACCAAGTTTCGCTCCGCCGATAGCTGATACCGGGCAAGAGCACGTTGCCGCGGCGGCATATGAGCACCGAGCCGCGCCATCCGCATCCGCCCAACGCGCCGCGGACGTTGTGCCTGAGGTGGCGGACCCAGCGCGAATGTGGAGGGCGGCGCCGGCAATTGCGTCGCCGCCGCGAATGCCGGCGCAATCGCTGTGGGATGCGCCTCCACCGATGCTGCAGCCAATAATCGGCGGCGGGTTTGGCTCTTCTTACGGCGCACAGGCGGCGGATTCGACGGACGAAAGCCGGCCGAGAAGTTTCTGGTCTATCGCCGCGCTGGCCGTTTTGATCGTTTCGGCTTGTTTCGCGCTGGGATTTGCGGAGGGGCCCGATCTTATACGTAACTGGCCGATGATGGAAGACATACGGCAGATAGTTCGCGACAAGTTAAATCACGTCAAGACTGTCGTGACGAACCGCGACAGCGCCGCACCGACTGCTTCTTCAAATGCGCCAGCGGTGACGCCGAGCACTTCGACGAGCGAACAGGCTGTTACGCCAGCGCAGTCTCGGTCGTCAGCGCCGACTGTGGCCGCGCCCACTGCGCCCGACACCACCGCCCCTCCTGCCGGAAATGCCCCACCGGATGCGAATGGGCCTAGCACCAATGCAGCGGCGAACCACACAGCGCCGGACGCCGCATCGAGCGACACGGCCTCAGGCGACAAGGCCGGAGAGTCCCGTGAGGCGAACTCGACTGCGTCTCCCGCAGTGACCGAGAACCCTCCCGCGTCCGCCACCAAGGAGCGCGGCTCAGAGCCGTCGGTATCGGCATCGCGTACACCGGAATCACGCGTCCTAGCTTCCCGCACTCCGGCGAAGGAGACGCCGGTCGAGAAGCCATACAGGCCTCCTGATGTGAAGGCGGCGCCGAGTGTCGCGGTGAATGCACCTCCCGAAGCCGCTCCGCCGCCAGCTGCGCACACCGGCGAGTCTTCAACACCAACTAATAGTGGTTCGATGCCCGGTAGCTCGACGCCGGGCAGCTCTGCTCCAAGCAGCTCGACGCCCGCGAAGGTGCCGAGCGCCCCACCTGTTCGCGCGGCGGCGCCTGCGGCTCATCCGGCAACTTCGCCACCGTCCTACTTCCCGGTGGTAGCGCCAGCGGCGGGGAACGTCCCGCGTTTAGTCGAATTGCCCGAGGAGAAGGTGATCGATACTGCGGCGGTCGTTATTCATTCGCATCAGATTGTTTTTGTGCCAGCCGAGCCGGGGCCTGAATCGAGCCACAAGCTGGAGAAGTTGCAGATCGGCGACCGAACGACCAAGCTCGCACCGGCCTACCCTCCACAAGCCGCGCAAAAGGGTATGGGTGGAACCGTGCACTTGCGCGCTATTATCGGCAAAGACGGAAACGTGCAGAACGTACGGCCCATCAACGGACCAATATTGCTGATTCCCGCAGCCGTAGACGCCATTCGTCAATGGCAATACCGTCCGACCCTGCTCGATCAGCAGCCGATCGAAATGCAGGAAGATTTCACCATCGAATTTCGGCCCCTCGGCGTGCAAGCTAAGCAATGATCAGGGGCTGATGTGACCACAGGAGGACAAAATGAGGCTGCAGCTCAGAATGGGTCCGTTGCTACTGGGGGTATTGTGCTTGACTGGAGTCGGCATGAGCGCGACTGCGAGCCGCGCCGAAGACAGCGCCAAGAAAGCGACGCTCACGATCAACGCGTTAACGCAATTGCCGGGAACGACAGTCGCGGCCGGCAGTTACGTCTTCAAACAATCAGGAGAGCAGGCGGGATGGAACATCGTGCAGGTGTACAACCAGGATGAATCATCACTGGTCACTACCCTGCTGGCGTATCCGAACCCGACGCTCTC
>DATEVZ010000273.1:0-9994 GCA_035258265.1 Candidatus Acidiferrales bacterium | reverse complement strand
GGATGCGACGATCAATTCTTTGACGCCGGATATGGTCGTTACACTTGCGAAGGAACGCGGGCTGCTTGCCGAGCAGCAGTCTGGTACGACGATGGCTTATCTCGCTTTTAATTTCGATGACCCAATTCTCGCAAAGCGCGACGTGCGGCAGGCCCTGGCATACGCTACCGACCGAGCCACCATCATCCGGTACTTGCTGCGCGGACAAGCGCGGCCTGCTGCGAGTTTGCTGCCGCCGAACCACTGGGCGTACGAGCCTGACGTGCGGCAATATGACTACGACCCCGCACGTGCCGAACAACTGCTCGATGCTGCTGGCTTTCCGCGCGGAGCGGACGGTGTGCGCATGCATCTCACGCTGAAAACCTCGACGGACGAATCCACCCGACTGATGAGCGAAGCGATTGCGGATCAGTGGAAGCGCGTTGGCGTGGCGCTGCAGCTTCGACCTATGGAGTTTGCTACTTTCTACTCGGACATCACGCACGGAAGTTTTCAGATGTATTCACTGCGCTGGGTCGGGGCGAACAACGATCCCGACGTTTTCGAATATGTTTTCAGCTCGAAGAAGATGCCGCCCGACGGGGCAAATCGCGGACATTATCGCAATCCGCCGCTCGACGCTCTGCTCGATCAAGTAAGGGTGGAAATGGATCAGGCGAAACGCAAGATACTGCTTTCAGAGGTGCAGAAGATTGTCGCGGCGGACGAGCCTTACATCAATCTGTGGTTTGTGGATAATGTCTGCGTGCATCGCGATCGCTTGGCGGGAATCGCGCTCGAGCCTAGCGGCGACTACGATTTTCTCGATTCAGCATTTTTGAAGTAAACCGCGACTGCCACCCACCTCCCGCATTAATTGCCCAGGGCTTTCTGAATTTCCTCTTCGGGGATGACGCCTTCGCGGATCAGCGTCCAGTTGTCGCCATCGATGCGCACGATCGTCGAAGCGAGCACTCCGCCTGTGTCGCCCGCATCCAAAATTAGCGGTAGCCTGTCTCCCAGTTGCTTCACGATTTGGCCGGCATTGGTGCAGGATGGAAAGCCCGAGAGATTGGCGCTGGTGCCCGTGACCGGGCCGCCGACTGCTTCGATTAGCGCGGCAGGAACCTTGGAATTTGGCAAGCGCAACGCGACGCGTCCGGTATTGCCGGTGACTTTCAGCGGCAGGCGATGAGTGGCTTCAACAACCAGAGTGAGGCCGCCGGGCCAAAATTTATTGGCGAGAGCCAGGAAGCAGTCCGGCACATCGCGAACCAGCGTCACGGCTTGTTCAATGGAATTCACAAGGATGGGGAGGGCTTTCGTCTCTGGGCGGCCTTTGGCGCGAAACACAGCTTCGATGGCCGCGAGGTTAAAGGGGTCGACGGAGAGTCCGTAAAACGTGTCAGTGGGAATGCCGACAACCTTGCCGCGTCTGACGAAACCCGCAGCATACTGCACCAATTGATCTTCCGGCGATTCGGCAGAAATTTTTAGGACTTCGACAGGCAAATGATCACTCTCGGCGGGTTGCGCCCCAGATTCGCTTGGCAAGCTACCATAAGCTACAGGATAGGCGCAAGTTGCAGGTGCGCAAGCGTCAGATGACTCGACGCCGGGAGGTGCGTTTGTTAGGCTTGCAGGATGGCGGAGCATCTGACTGCCGACTTGATTACCAGCCGCGACAATCAGTGGCTGAAGACGTTTCGAGCTGCTCTGCGCGGGACTGGGCCGGCGGAAAACGATCCTATCGCCGTCGAAGGACGCAAGCTTGTCGAAGACTCCTTGCGGTCAAGGCTTGAGGCGGTGGCTTTGCTGGTAAGTGAGTCCGGCGAGCGCGAACTTGAATACGTCTTGCGGGCCGCGAGTGAAAGCGTCACGGGAATTCCGCGAGCGCGCGTGCTGCGCACGACCGACAAATTGTTCGAGAGCGTTGCGGGTACCGAGACTCCGCAGGGTGTGGCGGCTTTGTTTCGCCAGCCGGAATGGCAATTCGAGGACGTCTTGCGCGGCGCGGCGTCGCCCGATGGCGCCTTTCTCGGTCGTGTTCCCCTTTTGGTGGTGATGGCTGGAGTGCAGGATCCGGGAAACGTCGGCACGATCGTACGGTCTGCGGAAGCCTTTGGCGCGACTGGCGCGGTTACCACGCGCGGGAGCGCTGATCCGTGGTCGCCGAAGGCCGTGCGTGCGTCGGCGGGGTCGGCGTTGCGGTTGCCGGTGCTGCGGGGCTTGGCAGTTCCCGTATTGCTCGCGCAGCTTCGGGTGGCGGAAGTGAAAGTTATGGCCGCGAGTTCGCATGCGACGACTGAGCAGGACAGCGAAGCGCAGGCGGTGGCGGATTTGCGCGATCCCGTCGCGATCTTCATCGGGAGTGAAGGTGCGGGGCTGCCGCCGGAAGTCGAGCACGCAGCCGACGCGCGGATCGCGATTCCGATCGCCGAGAGCGTGGAGTCACTGAACGCGGGCATCGCTGCATCTATTGTTTTGTACGAAGCCGCGAGACAAAGAAAAAGCACCACAGACGAACACTGATTAACACAAATGAACGCAGGAAACAGATTAAGACAAGATACGAATCCAAATGCTGACCGTGAAGAGAACGTGCCCGGTAACTAAAATGATTTGCCCTTATCTGCGTTCATCTGTGGTGATTTTGAACTGACCCAAGACAATGGGACTATTTCAAACCATTCAGCCGGAAGAAGAATCGCGCGCGGGCCGGCCGCTTGCTGATCGCATGCGTCCGCAGACGCTTGACGAATTCATCGGCCAGGAAGAACTGTTGGGACCGGGGAAACCTCTGCGCGTGCAGATCGAGCGCGACGATTTGACCTCCCTGTTGCTGTGGGGGCCTCCGGGCTGCGGGAAGACAACGCTCGCGCGGATCATCGCGCGCATGACGAAATCGGAGTTCATTCCTTTCAGCGCGGTGCTTGCCGGCATCAAAGAAATCAAGGAGGTGATGGCCAAGGCGGAAGCGGTGCGGCGCTACGGGCGGCGCACCATTGTGTTCGTGGACGAAGTCCATCGCTTCAATCGCGCGCAGCAGGACGCGTTTCTTCCGCATGTGGAGGCTGGGAACATATTGTTGATCGGAGCGACAACCGAGAATCCTTCGTTCGAGGTGATTGCGCCACTGCTTTCGCGCATGAAAGTGTACGTGTTGAAGGCGCACACGCCGGAGCAAATCGTGACGCTCCTGGAGCGCGCCCTCGCGGATCCGGTTCGCGGCCTCGGCGGAGAAAAAATCGAGGCATCCGCCGAGATTCTCGAGCGCATCGCAATCCTTGCCAATGGAGACGCGCGCGCTGCGTACAACACTCTGGAAGCGCTGGTGATGGGCACCGCGCCGAATGCCGAAGGGCACCGCGTGCTAACGCAAGCGCTGCTGGAAGACGTGCTGCAGCGCAAGCTGCTGCCGTACGACAAATCCGGCGAAGAGCACTTCAACCTGATTTCGGCGCTGCATAAGTCAGTGCGGAATTCCGACCCGGACGCGTCGCTCTACTGGTTGGCGCGCATGCTCGAATCCGGCGAGGATCCGCTGTACATCGCGCGACGACTGGTCCGCATGGCTAGCGAAGACATTGGCCTCGCGGAGCCGCATGCCGTGGAAGTGACCATCGCCGCCATGCAAGCGTTCGAACTACTTGGGCCGCCGGAGGGCCATCTCGCGCTGGCGCAGGCCGCGGTCTATTTGTCGCTCGCGCCGAAATCGAACGCCGTGTATAAAGCGTATGGCGCGGTGCAGGATGATTTGCAGAGCACGATGGCCGAGCCTGTCCCTTTGCACATTCGCAATGCCGTGACCGGCTTGATGAGAAATATTGGCTACGGCAAAGGCTATCAATACGCGCACGATGCAGAACAGAAAGTGACGGACATGACTTGCCTTCCAGAAAGCCTGGCGGGACGGATATATTACAATCCGACGGACCAGGGATTTGAGGCGCGGATTCGTCTGCGGCTCGAAGAGATACGCAGAATTCAGAAAAAGGCAGCCGGAACTTAAAACACATTGATGATGCCGAAGACCAACCCAGTCCATTCGGTGCACCGCGACGCGCGCCATTTTCCCTGGGCACTTTTTGCAGCGCTGTCGCTGTTTGCGCTTCCGCTGATCGCACTCGCTGACCTGAAGCCAGTTGCGACCTTCGACCAGGACGTTCAAGCGTTCGCCATCTCGCAGGACAATCACATCATTTACGCTGTGCAGCGCATGAAGCGGGTAAAGAAGATCATCGTGGAGCACGACGATTTCTGGGTGGGAGATATCGACGGCAAGCGCAAGAAGATTATTGACGGCGACAAGTTTAATCCCGCACCTGGCTCCGAGGAGGACATGCCGCCCGCCGAACCAGCCGATGAACAAGAGGACAAGGACAAAAAGGGCAAGAAGCACACGCCTATTCCGCCGCAGCACAGCTATCAGGTGGATTCGCTGACCTGGTCGCCCGACAGCCGCCGCATCGTTGTGAAGATGGATACGTCCTTGATGGCGCAGCCCCAGGGCACCGTGGTGCAGCAGCTCGATGAACAGCAGACCGTGCGGCCGAACACGCTCCTTTACTTGATGGACGCCGAAGGGCGGCAGATTCAAATTCAAGGGTCGAAAACGTCTACGCTGGCGGACGCGTTTAATGCCGACTGGCTGGCAGACGGGGCTACGCTGGTGTACCTCTCAAAAACGAGCGGCAATTTTTCGCAGATGAATGCGTTACGTCCATCGGACGGGAAAACACGAGTGCTTTTCGAGGGGCACACTTTCTCGGCGGTTTCGTGGGACACCAAGCGGAACCAGGCGTTTGCCATCGAGGAAAGCACGCAAGCGGTCGCGCCACCGAAAATCGTGCAGCTCGATTTGGCGAATGAGAAAAGGAAGGAACTCGCGCCGCTCGAAGAGTACGCAGGATTCCTGACGATCTCGCCGTCAGCGAGCAAGATCGCGTATTTCCGCAACGGAGACACGCTGGAAGTGCGAGAAGTGGCAAATCCAAGCAAAACAGTCCAGGTGCGCGTGGCGATTGGTCAATTTCAGTGGGATCGCAGCGAGCAGCGCGTGTTGCTGAAGCGCGGCGAACCGCAAAGATCGGGCGATTTGGTCTGGGTGGGGCTATACAACGGCCAGTTCGAGCCGTTTTTTCATGGCCTTGAATTTCACAACTTCGCGATTGCGCCGGACGGCGGAACGGCGGCGGTCACGGAGCCGGGCAAGCGCGCGCTGGTGCTCTACAGATTCTAGCCGCGGGACAGACGGAAGCGCTTGATGTGTTCCTTCAAAATGCAGGAGTCCATGACGACGAATACGCCTGCGCGGCGCGCGCGTTCGGCGGCTTCGGGATGGATGACGCCTTCCTGCATCCAGATTGCACGCGCGCCGACGCGGATGGCTGATTCCACTATCTCCGGAGCAAATTCAGAACGCCGGAAGACGTCCACGACGTCTATTTTCTCCGGGATGTCCTCGAGCCGCGCATAGGATTTTTCGCCTAACACTTCACTTTCGTGCGGATTCACCGGAATGATGTGGTATCCCGCGGATTGTAAGTATTCGGCAACGCCGTGGCTCGGCCGGAACCTTCGGTTCGATAGGCCTACTACCGCAATCGTGCGGCTCGTTTTCAGAATTTCCGTGATCGGATCGTTGGCGGCACTAACGGCTTTCTGGGTTGATTCAGGAATGGAAGACCCGTCGGTCTGTTCAGCGTTTTGAGTCATTATATGTTTCGCGCATCTCCTTCCAGGAATTGTGCAACTTCCGCTTTTGGCGGGTGGGGCTCGGCCGTGCGTGCGGCATCGAGCGCCTTCAGGAACTTTTCGTTTTCTTCGTGCGTCCCGACGGATACGCGAATGGCCGTGGGCAAACCCATCCAGCGCATGGGCCTGACGATTACGCCGCCCCTGAGCAACTCTTCACTGATCGGTTCGGCATCGCGGCCGAACTCCACGAGCACGAAATTAGCGAACGACGGCACAAACTGAATTCCCATCGCTTTGAGTCCCGCGTCGAGTTGCGCCAGCCCTGCGCAATTTGATTCCACCGAGCGGCGAACGTGTTCGACATCATCGAGCGCCGCGAGCGCGGCAGCCTGCGCCACACCCGAAGTATTGAACGGCCCGCGCAGCTTGTTCATTTCCTCGAGCAAGTCCGCCGGACCAATGCCGAAGCCGATGCGCAAGCCGGCCAAGCCATACACTTTGGAAAAAGTCCGCAGAACGATGACGTTGGGCCGCTCGCGCGCCACGGCGATGGAGCGCGAATAATCCGCGCGCTGCACGTATTCGAAGTAGGCTTCGTCAACTACAACCAAAACAGTTTGCGGCACGCGGGCGAGGAATGAATCGAGTTCATCCGCGGTGAACATCGTACCGGTGGGGTTGTTCGGATTCGCCAGGTATACAAGCTTCGCCTCCGACGGCAGATTGCGGGCGATTGCGTCGAGGTCATACGCGTGTTCGCGGAGGGGAATTTCGAGCAGCCGTGCGCCGGCGGCGCGAATGGCGATGTAATAGAGCGGAAATGATCCGTGGGAAGTGACGCCGCAATCTCCCGACCGCAGCATGATGCGCGCAGCCAGGTCAATCAATTCCGTCGAGCCTGCGCCGAGAATGATGTTCTCGCTAGGAACGCCATGCTTTTTCGAGAGCGCCTCGCGCACATAGAAACCGCTGCCGTCGGGATAGCGGTTCGAATCGGTGAGCGCTTTTTGTGCTGCGGCTATCGCCAGGGGCGAAGGACCGAGGGGGTTTTCGTTCGAGGCGAGCTTGATAGGATGCAAATTCAATTCGCGTTCGACCTCCTGAATGGGTTTGCCGGGGAGGTAAGGAGCGAGTGCGCGAATATGAGGTGCGACAAGATCGTGGATCCGTTTCGTCATCCGGCGAGCGGCCTAGCTTCTTCCCTTCGACGGCCCTGTGAATCGCCCTCGATTTGGTTTACGGTCTGAAGCACCACCCCGTTTCGGCGCGCCCGATTTTAGTCCTGAAGGACGCCCTGGCGTGAATTTCTGTTTGGGTCGGCCGAAGGCGCCGGGCTCGCTAGGCCTCTGCCCCGATTTCCATGGGGCCCCGGACTTTGCTCCTCGCGGCGCGCGGTTTTTCGAATTGAAATCGGGGCGGCCCGATGCAGCCGGGCGCGAATCTTTGTAGGGCCGTTGGAATGGCTTCGGACCTGTTGGGCTTGGCCTTTCCGTCCTGAAATTTTGGCTGGGTCGGAAGCTCTCGCTGCTAGCCGATTCCTGGTTAGGCCTTGCGGCGTGGCCTGGTTTTGGTTGCGGTTGGAATGGGCGGCGCTTCACAAACGGGCGCCGCGCTGTCGTCACGGGAGCTGCGGCGCGGGGCTGTAGAGGGCTCGCCGCTGGGACACTCGCCGGCGTTGTGACTGCGGCGCTTTGCGTTGCGCCTGGCTGAACTAAGCGGCGCAGCGTCGCTACTTCGGCGTCTGATAGCGGACGATGGTGACCCGTCGGGAGGGATTCCATCGCGAGGTTGCCGATTTTCACGCGCTTGATTTTCTCGACGGGATGGCCGGTTTGGAACAACCGGTTGCGCAAGGCGTCGCGGCGGGCTTCGGAAAGCGTCACTTCATACCACGGCGCGTCTTTTCCTTTGATGCGATTGATTTGCGCGCCGGTGGCGCGCGACAAGCTTTCGATTTCCTCAAAGGTGAGCAGAGTTTTGAGCTTCAGCTGATACGTCTGTGGCAGCTGGTGGGCTTTCAGCATCAGATTCGCAAGCTCGCCGTCATTCGTGAGGAAGACGAGCCCCATCGAGTGATATTCCAGACGGCCCACCGGGAACACTCGCTGCGACACGCCGTAGAGAAGATCGGTGAGAGTACGGCGTCCCTCGGGATCAATCATGGTCGAGACCACTTCCGGAGGTTTATTCAGCAGCAGGTACACGCGCTCGGTTTGCGGCCGCAGGAGTTTGCCTTGCACCTTGATGTGATCGGTGGACTCATCGGCTTTGCTGCCGAGCTCAGTGATGGTCTGGCCGTTCACGGTCACGAGGCCGGACTTGATGAGTTCCTCCGCATGTCTCCGCGAAGCAATGCCGGCGCGCGCGATTATTTTTTGCAGTCTTTCGAGCATGATTTTGCGGGATGTCCCGGTCGAGCAGTTACAGCTTAACGGAAAATGCGTTTAGAGGCGAATTGAGAGACCTTCGTTGCACGGCTTCCGGTTTTTCTCTGCCATGGCAGTTTGCTGACCGATCGATCGGCGGGAGCTTCCGGGGTGGAAGCCTCGTTCGTTTTGCGGGACTTTATGTCGCGGATGAAGCCGCAACCCACAAGGCCTTAGACTTTTTCCATCGGCAGTTAGAAATTCAAGCGCCTGATTCCGGCGGGCGGGTGCCGCTGCTGGCTGCGGCGGCGCGGGTCTTATCGGATTCCTCGGCGGAATCATCGGCGTTTGTTCCGGAAGTCTGCGGCGAATCGGCGAAGGTTTGCGCTGCCACTTGAGCGGGCGTCTCCAAGTATTCCGATTCCGCTTCTTGCTCGCCGGACGTGTCGGCGATGGAATCTTTGGCGTCTTCGGCCGACGCATTCTCGTGCGGTGCGCTCGATGATGCTGACGCGCCGCCTTCATTACCGGTGGACTCTACGGGCTGGTCTAGCTGATCTTCTGGTTGCACCTCGGCGATGCCTTCATCGGAGCCGAGGGCTGCTTGCGCGAGCGCTTCGAATTCTTTGAGGCTGGGCAGCTCGTCGAGGTCGGAGAGGCCGAAGCGCATCATGAACTGTTTCGAGGTGCGGTACAGAATCGGGCGGCCGATCACTTCCTTGCGGCCCGCCGTAGTGATGAGTTTCTTCTCGAGGAGCGTCTTGATCACGCCGCCGACGTGGACGCCTCGGATTTCGTTGATCTCGGGGACCGTGACTGGCTGCTTGTAGGCGATCACGGCGAGCGTTTCGAGCGCGGGCATCGTGAGGCGCAGCGGCGGCTGCAAGCTCTTGATGAATTTGCGGACGACGTCGTGGTGCTGGGCTTTAGTGTAAAACTTCCAACCGCCCGCGACTTTGCGAACTTCGATGCCACGATCTTCGGTTTGATACGTGGCCATCAGCTGGTCCAGGGCTGCGCGCGTTTCGGCCTTTTCGACGCCCAGAGCCTTGGAGATTTGATCGAGTGTGGCGGGTTCGTCGGCGGCGTAAATGATGGCCTCGAGTCCGGCTTGGATTTCTTGTGGCGTCATTATAGGTATTGCTCCTCGATTTGCGACATCGCGTCGGGCCCCGCGAACACGGCGTCGAACATTTTGTGCTTGCGCAGGCGGATGTCTTCGAACAAGTCGGATTGCACCAGCAGCACCGCTTGCATGCGGACCATTTCCAGCACGGCAAGCAGCGCAACGATCATGGCGTTCTTGGTTTCGCAGGTTTCGAAAAACTCGATCAGCGAGATGGGCTCGTCGGTTACCACCAGGCGCTGGCGCAGGCGGTCCATCATTTGCGCGATCGAGACTTGATCATGCTTCAGTTCGAATTTCGGGACTTCCTTGCGGCGCTCCAGCACTTGCTGGAAAGTCTTTACCAAATCCACTAGCGAGACGACCAGCTCCCCTTGCACTTCGTCGCCGCCGTAAAGTGATTTGTCCGGGTGCGACCAGACGTGATCTTCCACCTGCTGTTTCTGATACAAAAGCTGGGCGGCGTTCTTGAATTTTTCGTGTTCGAGCAGGCGGTGGACCAATTCGTTGCGCGGGTCTTGCTGCTCTTCCCCGGCGAGAAGCGGGTCAACCGGCAAGAGCATTTTCGATTTGATGTGAATCAGCGTCGCGGCCATGTAGATGAAGTCGGCGGAGACGTCGATGTCGAGTTTTTCGATTTGATGGAGGTAATCGAGATATTGCTCGGTAATTTTGGCGATGGGGATGTTGTGGATGTCCATCTCCTGCTTGCGGATCAGATCAAGCAGCAGATCGAGCGGGCCTTCGTAAACCGGCAGATTAATTCGATAGGGTGATGCCATTTATGTGCCTGTCGCCACCTTTTCTGCCGCTGAAGTTG
>DATEVZ010000272.1:0-17548 GCA_035258265.1 Candidatus Acidiferrales bacterium | reverse complement strand
CACTTGAAAACGTGTGTCGCCGGGCTCCGAACTGACTTGAATACTGCCGCGGTGCTTCTTCACAATCCTCTGCACAGTGTCGAGTCCCAGCCCGGTGCCTTGCCCCACTCCCTTCGTGGTGAAAAACGGCTCGAAGATATGGGGCTCAATCTCCGGTGAAATTCCTGACCCGTTATCGGCGATTTCCACCACGACGCAGTTGTCTTCGCGATAGGTTCGAACTTTGAGTTTGCCCTCGCCATGCATCGCATCGATGGCATTGTCGATGAGGTTGGTCCAAACCTGATTGAGCTCGCTGCCAAAGGAATTCACGAGCAGCGGAATTTTCTGGTAATCGCGCTCGACGGTCACTCCGTGCTTGAGCTTGTGATTCAAAATGGTGAGGGTGGTCTCCAGGCTTTTTACGATGTCCACGTTTTGCAATGGGGTCTGGTCCATGTAGGTGTATTCCTTGATGGCTCGGACCAGATCCGAAATTCGCGCGGTGCTGCTTTCGATCTCGTTGAGGAGCGCGTAAATCTCGACGGAAGCGGCGATGCGCACGAGGGCGGCGCGGGCGGTGCCCGGGTCGAGCGTGGCGAACAAGGATTCGAGCGCTTCCGGTTTGACGTTCTTTCGTGCCAAATCCGCAGCCAGCTGATACAAATCGTTCTGTCCGTGGCTGCGCAACAGTGAGTCGATCTGTTCTTCAAGGTCGCTAAGGGTGAGCGCGTCAGGAGGCGGGTCGTTGTTTTGAATGAAGGCGGTTTCGAGCTTTTCGATTTCCGTTTTCTGCGCGGCGGTGAGGTCACGACTGCCCAATTCGTGACTAGCGTTTTTTATTTTCTTCAGGATCTCGCGCAATTGGGTTGCAGCCCGCCGCGCGGCGGAAGCTGGATTGTTGAGTTCATGCGCGAGCCCCGCCGAAAGCTTTCCTAAAGATGCCAAGCGATCGCGTTGCTGCTCCATTCGAGTGACTTCGCGAATTCTGTCGGACATTAAGCCGACCAGACGCTGGGTTAGTTCCGGCATTCTGTGGACAAGCTCGGGAAACAGCGACGAGGGAAAACGCAAAAGGTGAACGTCCGTGATCGCCCGCGCGTCTATGCTGAACTGCTTCATCCGTGAAAAAGGCAGCAGTCCGGTGACGTCGCCAGACTTCATTGAAAACATCACGGTTTCGCCACCGATCTCGCCGCGCGCCTGTACTTGGCCCTCCAGGATGACAAACATGGCGTCGGCGGCATCGCCCTGGCGAGCATACGACTCGCCCGGTTTGAAGCGTAGATCTTCCGAATGGCTGAGGAACCAGCCAATCTGATCGTCAGGCAGACCGGCGAATACCGGTACGCGAAGCAATTCGGAATTTTCGACCATTAGACCTTGCTCAAATATTGATGGATAAATTGCACGGCAACCGAGCCTTCACCGACGCCGGAAGCGACCCGTTTCACAGAGCCATGCCGCACATCACCGACGGCAAAAAGCCCGGGAACATTGGTCTCGAGCAGGAAGGGATCCCGATCGAGCGCCCAACCCTTGGGACGCTGGCCGTCGCGTATGAGATCAGGCCCCGTGAGTATGAAGCCGCGTTCGTCGCGCTCGATGATATCTGCCAGCCAGTCAGTTCGCGGCAGCGCGCCGATAAAGATGAACATTGCGCTCGCCGGCACCCGCTCTAATTTCCCGGTGTCGGAGCAGAGGAAGGAAATCTCTTCCAGATGCGTCTCACCGTGCGCCTCAGACACGCTAGCATGCGGCCAAATCTGAATGTTGGACGTCTCCTTGATCTGGTCAATCAGGTACTGCGACATGGTGCTCGATAGAGACTCGCCGCGCACCACAATCACCACGCGGTCCGCATACTTCGCGAAATTCATTGCCGCTTGTCCCGCTGAATTCGCACCGCCTATTACGTAAATGATTTCGCCTTTGCAGGAAAGAGCTTCCGTCGAGCCGCCACCGTAATAAACACCCGCGCCTTGCAGCCGGTCGATTCCCGGCGCCTCCAGCCGCCGCCACTGCACTCCCGTGGCGATCATCAACGCGTGGCAGGAAATTTCGTTGCCGTCCGCCAGCTTGATGAACCGGTAGGATCCCTCGGTTCGCACGCCGACAGCTTCCTGCGGCGCCAGAATCTCCACTCCGAAACGCTGCGCCTGCACCACCGCGCGCCGCGCCAGATCGCCGCCGCTGAGTCCCATCGGAAATCCAAGATAGTTCTCGATGCGGGAGCTCATTCCGGCTTGTCCACCGGGGGCTTCCCGCTCGATCATCACCGTGTGCAGGCCCTCGGAAGCGCCATATACAGCAGCGGCCAGTCCAGCCGGCCCTCCACCAATGATCGCCAAGTCGTAGAAGTTGGTTTGCGCGGTTGTTCGCAACCCCACCTTTTGAGCGACTTCTGCCGGCACGCTCTCAAGTAGCTTTGTACCGTCCGGGAAGAGCACGACCGGAAGGTTCGCGGCATCCGGCCCCAGTACTTCGAGCAGGCGCTTCGTTTCCGGGTCATTCGCGGAAAGCTCCACATCAATCCACTGATACGGAACGCGGTTGCGCGCCAGAAAATCCCGCAACTCGTACGACTTCGGTGACCAGCGCGTGCCCAATACGCGGATTCCTTCGAACGCCGGGCGGTAGGAAGCACGCCAATCGTCGAGCAAATCATCCAATTGCGGATAGAGGTGTTCGGAGGGCGGGTCCCAGGGCTTCATGAAAAAATAATTGATGTTGGCTTCGTTGATCGCGCTGATCGCAGCATTGGTGTCGGCATAAGCGGTAAGCAGCGCACGTTTCGCCTCCGGAAAGATGCGCATTCCTTCCTGCAGAAACGCGACGCCATCCATGTGCGGCATGCGCTGGTCGGCAAGCAGCAGGGCCACGCTGTCGTTGCGTACCTTCAACTGCTTCAGAAGCGTGAGCGCTCCCGTGGGAGAATCGCTTCCTATCACGCGATATTCAGCGCCATACTTCGAACGCAGGTCGCGCTCAATCGCCCGCAGCACATCGGAGTCGTCGTCCACACTCAGCAGAATTGGTTTGGCCATGACTGGATCCTAGAATAGATGCCCCAAGGTAAATTCTAAACTGCTTAGCCGAGTAAACGCCATTAGATGACGTAACCTCGATTTGGTGGCAACAAGACATCACTTGCCCTTTCGCGCTTCAATGTTTACTATCGCACGCAATTTCCAGAGCAGCGCTCGAATCCATGCTCCCGCGAAGCGTGGTGCTGCTCGCGCTTCTATAATCAGGGGGTCGAATGCACCCATCCCGTGCGAAATCTCGCTCTGAAAGCTCGCGCTTCGCTTTGAAGTTTAACATCGCCCTGTTGCTCGCTCTCTTCGCCGCCGCCCTCTGCCACGCGCAGGATATCCCGATCGGCGTGACCTATGTCTGCAGCGGCGAGCACATCTACATCGAAGGCTGCAACATTCGTGACACCTCGGACACTTCCACGTGCATGGTCGCGCATCCCGACCACCTCACGTCCACCGGCCTCAACACCTACACCTCTGTGACGCGCGGCGCCCTGAAAAAGCTTCTTCCCACGTGTACGCAGCCCAGCGCAAAAGAACTCGCCGCTGCAAAAGCTTTCCAGAAGAAGCAGCAGGACACCTACAACGCCAACGCGCAGAAGGCTGAGGATCAGCTCAAGGCCGCGACGCAGCCGCCGCCGGCTTATGGCCAGCCGCAAAAGCCGAAGACGCCAGAGGAGCGCGCGATCACTCGCTGCGTCACCTCCGGACGGCTTCCTGCTAGCTGCACGGGCAATTCACTCCTCGGCGCATTCAGTCAGATGGTGTCGCAGGTCCTTCCTTCCGTCGCCAAAGAACCTGCTCCAGGTCCGGACATGGCGGGCGTGTTCGAAGGCCCTGGCAGGTGGCGCCTTGACTTCATTGACGGCGGCGTCCTCGTGAACTGCGCGTTCCTCTCGCCCGACCAACACAACTACACTCTCGAGTTCAAGAACAACCGCACCGCCATCGTCATCGACACGACGCCGAAGCCACTCGTGCTTACGCTCAAAGCCGACGGAACGATCGTGGGACCGGGTCCGCTTCAAATCGACGGAGTAGTTGCCACCGGTACCGCCTCCAGTGGACCAGACCCGAACGCGAGCAGCGGATACACGGACAAGTATGGAATGTCTCTGTCGAACCAGCAGGCCGCATCGACCTCGGAGCTCTACAGGGGAGGCGAGCGTTACTACGGCTCCGCGAATACCGGCGGCAGCACGTATTCCACTTTCTCGCACAGAACCGCTACCTGCCCTGCGCTAAATCTCTCCTCGAAGGGAGCCAGCGTTGGCGTGCAAACGATGCAAACCGATCTGCTCAAGACCATGTTCGGCGGAGACAAAGGTCCGCCGACGCCGCCCGGTATTCGCATGCACGGCATCTTCGCAGCCTCTACAGGTTTCAGCGTTCAGTTTTTCCCGGAGTCCGCGATTCTCGGCTGCGGCCCGGACGCAGCTCGCGCATATCCCTATTCCGTCGTGGCCGACGGAACCAACGCCGTGATCCATATCAACGCACCGGATCATCCGCTTTCTCTCGCCTTCAAACCGGATGGCTCGCTCGATCCCGGAGCCACCGGCCCGTATCAAGTCCACGGACGCACCGTGACCGGCCAAAACGACGACGGCGATTTCACCTTCGCTCCGATGGAGCAGACCTGCAACCTCGCCGTTCTCACTGCGAGCAACACAATTCCCTCAGGCGGTGGCACCGCGGCGGCGACTGCGACCGCAGGAAATCGCGGAACAGGGACGGATAACTCGGGCGGCAGCCTCTCGACTCCGCAAGCGCCTCTGGGCAACGCTATTCTGTCTATCGTCTCCGGATTTCCTGTGCAACCAAATGCTCCGAGTCCGCTCGCCGGGCGTCCCTACGTTCTTCTGCGCGACAGCTACGCAAATGCACTCGCAAAAGGCGGCGTCTCCGTGCCGTCGGGAATGTCGCCGTACAAATACGTGGCCACGATTTGCACGAGCCGCACGCCGGACTGCCAAAAAGCGATAGACGCTGTCAAGGCAAACGCCGCCTCCGCCGTTCGTGCCGACGCGAAAGGCAGCGGAATATTTCCCGGCGTGCCCCCGGGAACCTATTACTTGATGATCTCCGCTCGCTACAACAATCACGGGTTTGCCTGGGGTCAGGGTGTGCAACTCAAATCCGGCCAAAACTCCCTGACGCTCGATCAATCGAACGCAACTCCGATAGATTGAAGGGAAGTCATCACGGCGGCAATCGAACCGACGCGCTCTGGGAACTCTAGGGCGCTGGCAAGTTCTATTGCTATAATGACTCACGAAATGCTCCCCCGCGTCGTTCGCCGCTTTTTACTCGTTCCATCCCTTGCGGTAGCACTGTCGCTCACTTTTTCTGCTGCGCTCGCCGCACCGGCGCCGCCCGCATCGGACGGCAATTCCACCGTCGTCGAGCTGCACATTGACGGTGAAATCGAACCGATCCTCGCCGAATATATCGTCCACGGAATCGACCAGGCCAACGACGAACATGCCAGCCTGATTCTAATCACCATGAACACGCCGGGAGGACTCGACACCTCCATGCGCTCGATCATTTCGGCGATCCTGCGTTCACCAGCCCCGGTCGTCACCTACGTGTATCCCACGGGATCGCGCGCAGCCTCCGCTGGATTCTTCATCTTGCTTTCAGGCGATGTTGCCGCCATGTCGCCGGGGACCGAAACGGGCGCCGCCTCGCCCCTGATCGAAATCGGCGGCTCGCCCGTGCAGATTGACGAAACCCTGCGCAAGAAAATCGTCAACGATGCCACCGCGTATTTGCGCAGCTATACGAGCAAGCGCGGCCGCAATTCCGACCTCGCCGCCACAGCCGTGACTGACGCCAAAGCCTTCAGCGATAAAGAAGCGCTCGACGGCAAGCTCGTGGACATCGTCACTGGATCGAAACAAGATTTGCTGGCGCAACTGAATGGCCGCAGCATTACGCGCCTGGAAGGCGCCAAAATCGAATTGGCGCTAGCGCATCCCGTGATCGTGAGCCGCGATATGACCGGGCGCGAAAGATTCCTCGCCCGCATCGTGCAGCCCGACGCATTCTTCATTCTGCTGGTGATCGGCGTTCTGGGACTCTATGTCGAGTTCACTCATCCCGGCGTGTTCGCCCCGGGGGTGATTGGCGGCATCGCGCTGGTACTCGCGCTTTTCGCCATGCACCTGCTGCCGATCAATTTCGCGGGAGTTTTGCTGATCGCGCTGGCCTTTGCGCTATTCATCCTCGAGGCAAAATTTCCGACGCATGGTGTGCTAGGAGTAGGAGGAGTGGTCGCCATGATCTTAGGCGCGCTATTTCTGATCCGCTCACCGTTGACCGGCATGGGCGTAAGCGTTTGGACCGCCGTCGCCGTGGTGATTCCATTCGGGATCATCGTGATCATCCTGATGCGCCTGGTGCTGCGCTCGCGCCACTGGAAAGTTTCCACCGGCAAAGAAGAGTTGGTCGGGGAAGTCGGCGAAGTAAGAGAGCCGCTCGGTTCCGCGGAGGCCGCCGGCACGGTTTTCGTCCACGGCGAATTGTGGCGCGCCGCCGCGCACAACGGTGAGAACATCCCCGTAGGCGCGCGGGTCCGCGTGAAAAAAGTAAAAGGCCTGACGCTAGAAGTCGAGCCACTCGAATCTAGGTCGTAGCGCCGGCTGCCGGCCGGTAGGCAGGCGTCGCGCTCGCTCTTTGCAGTTGAAATTTGTGAACTGCTTCGGTCGCATTTAGAAGGGTGGGACTTCAGTCTCGCCGCAAAGGCTTAAAGATCACTCGGGGCTTTAGGCCCTGAAGCCAGGGCATTTTGCTGTTGTTCGTCGGAGGAAACAGATGGATTTCGCAACAATTTTGTTCGGCGTCGCCGTACTAATTTTTCTCTTCTGGCTGGTGAATTCCGTCTACGTGATCAAGGAATGGGAACGCGGCGTCGTCCTGCGTCTCGGACGCATGTTGCCCGAAGCTAAGGGCGCGGGCCTGCAATTGGTGTTTTTCCCCATCGATAAGCTCACCCGCATTTCACTGCGCATCGAAACGCTCGACGTCCCTCCGCAAGACGTCATCACCCGCGACAACGTTTCAGTTAAGGTAAACGCCGTATGTTACTTCCGCGTAGTGGACGCTAATCTCGCCCTGTCGCAAGTGCAGAATTATCTATATGCTACTTCGCAGTTGGCCCAGACCACTCTGCGCAGCTTGGTAGGGCAGTTCGAATTGGACTCGATCCTTTCCGAGCGCGAAAAGGTTAATGCCAAGCTGCAACAAATTCTTGACCAGGATACCGAGCCTTGGGGTATCAAGGTAACGAAGGTTGAAGTCAAGCAGGTAGACATTCCGGAGAATATGCAGCGCGCCATCGCCCGGCAAGCCGAGGCGGAACGCGAACGTCGCGCCAAGATTATTCACGCGGAAGGCGAATATGAGGCCTCCACAAAGCTGGCGGAAGCTGCCGGAGTGCTGGAAAAAGAACCCGCTTCGATTCAGTTGCGCTATTTGCAGACGCTGACCGAAATCGGAGTCGAGAAAAACACGACCATCGTGTTCCCGCTGCCGATTGATTTGATTTCTCAGTGGGTGAAAGCGTTGGGAGCCAAGTAAAAGACATGGCATCAAGCAGCAGACGCGGAGGCGGTGGCGACCGGGTTCTTGAAAGCCGGCACCTGGTAGGACTGTTTCTTGGCGTTGTGCTGCTCTGCGGGGTTTTCTTTACTCTCGGCTACGTGATGGGCCGCCAGCAATACGGCGGCTCGGTGCACGCCGCCGATGCTGCCCCTCTGCGCACGGCGCCGTCTGCGCCCGCTTCCACAAGAAACAAGGAAGCAGCTCCCGCAAATAACAGCGCGCCGGGCGGCGGCGACTGGGATTTTTACGGCAAGAATGGCGCGGCAAATGACCATCTCGAAACGGCTCCTTCGACTCGCGCGAAAGAACCGGCCTCTTCACCCGCGCCAAAATCAGTGAATTCCACACCGCCGGTTTCAGCCAAGGCGCTCCCCGCCAGCACAAAAGAGTCCGCACGCTTTCAGCCGCCGGCCATGGGCAAAAACTCTATCGTTCTGCAGGTCGCCGCTGTTAAGCTGCAGCGCGACGCGCTCGAAATGGCCGACGCTATTCAGCAGAAAAGATTCCCGTCGTTTGTCGCCAATTCACCTGCAGACAATTTCTACCACGTGCAAGTCGGTCCCTACCCCGATATGGTTTCCGCGGAAAATGCCAAGCGCGCTCTCGAACAACTTGGCTTTAAGCCTATAATCAAACGCTGAATGAACTTGCCCCGTTACGCGCGAGTCTTGCTCGCCATAGGGAGTGGAGCCGCGCTCGGCCTTTCGTTTCCCAATTACAACTTGTATCTGCTCGCATGGATCGCGCTGGGCATGCTGGTTCTCGCGTCGTGCGGCGTACCGCTCAAGGAAGCGCCGCTTTACGGGTTTCTGCACGGGCAGGTATTTTATCCCGTGTGCCTTCCGTGGGTGGATACAGTCATGCGCCAGTACGGCAATATTGACCCGTGGATCTCCGCCGCCTTCGTGGGAATGATCGGATTCGTCGGAGGACTGATTTGCATGATTTTTTCCACGGGCGTTGCGCTGGCGTCGAAAAAAAACAAGCTGTTGGCCTGCCTGCTCGCACCGTTCCTCTGGACCGCCCTCGAATTCTTTCGCACAAATATTCCTATCATCGGCTCCTCGTGGGATTTGTCCGGATACCCCGCCGCGCGCAGCATGGCGCTGCTGCAAATCACGTCGGTCACTGGCATCTACGGCCTGTGCTTTCTGATCGCCGCGTACGGCTCGCTACTCGCTTACGCGGTTCTCGCCGATACGCGGCGCGCCTGGAAGCTCGCCGTCGTGGTCACCATCGTGCTAGTAGTAGTCGCTCTGGGCGGCCCATATCTGATCCCGTCAGCTACGCCTCATTACATTGCGCATCTTGTCCAAACGAACTTTCCACAGTCAGAAAATTATCCGGCGGACTGGCTGCAGGTCCATTCCGGAGACCTCGACCAGCTCGAGCAGATCAGCGTGGAAGCCGCGCATCGCGTCCCCGGAATTATCATCTGGCCGGAAGTCCCCGCACCGTTCACCTTTACCGAGCAACCGTTCGCGCAGCGCGCCGAGCGCATTGCGCGTGACGCCGGAAACTATTTCCTCGTCGGCGTCGTAGACTGGAAGCAAGACTCCAGCGGAAAGTGGCTCGCGTCCAACAGCGCCGTGCTGCTGAATCCCGTCGGCCAGCGCATCTATTCCTACAACAAAATTCATCTGCTACCGTTCGGCGAATACGTCCCCCTTCGCGGCTGGCTTACCTTCGCCAAAAAACTAACCGCGGACATTTCCGATTTCACTCCGGGCTCGCAATACACCATCGCGCAGCTCCCGCAGGGAAAATTCGGCACGTTCATCTGCTACGAAGCAATTTTCCCCAGCGAGGTGCGCCGCTTCACCGCCAACGGCGCCGAATTGCTGGTCACGATCTCGAATGACGGCTGGTTCGGCCGCTCCTCCGCCCCCGAACAGCACATGGCGATGGCGCGCGTCCGCGCGGCAGAAAATCGCCGCTGGCTGCTGCGCGACACCAACAACGGCTACACCGAATCGATCGATCCCTATGGCCGCACAGCCGCCCAATTGCAATTAGACATTCGCGGCCAGCTCGACGCTCCCTACGATTTCCGCAGCGACCGAACTCCCTACGCCCGCTTCGGCGACTGGTTTTCCTGGCTATGCATCATAGTAACCGTGCTGCTGATCGGTATCGCCTTAGCGAACCGTATCGTAGCGCTCCGCTAGCATTTCTTGGAGTGTGGAGGCTCGTCTCCGCCGTGACAAACTAAACCGCAGCAATCGATCCAAGCGAGGCGTGCCTCGCCAAGCTTCGGTTGCAACCGCAATTGGCCGTTGCAAGATGACACCCAACGAAAAATCACTTACCATAAAGGCACCAATGGCCGAACACATAGAAGACCTCCAGCAACGCTTCGCCGAGCTGAATAAACGCATCCAGCTCGTGCGGAGCTTTCTTTGACGCCGAATCCGCACGCAAGCAACTCGCCGCGCTAGAAGCAAAAACCAGCGACCCGAATTTCTGGCAAGATCAAGCCAAGGCCCAGGAAACGCTGCAAGAGCGCAAGCAGGTCGAAGACCGCGTAAACGCCGAATCCGCCCTCGACCGAAAAAAGAGCGACATCGAAACTTACTTCGGCCTGGCGCAAGAAGAAAAAGACGACGCCCAGCGCGATTCGCTTCTCGAAGACGTCGCCAAAGAACTAGCCTCAACCGACACCTATCTCTCCGAGCTGGAAACCAAAACGCTCCTAGCCGGCGAAAACGATCGCCTCAACGCCATCGTCACCGTGAAACCCGGCGCAGGGGGCACCGAATCGCAGGACTGGGCCGAAATGCTGCTGCGCATGTATCTGCGCTGGGCCGAGCAAAAAGGCTTCGGCGCCACGATTCTCGATTCCACCCCGGGTGAAGAAGCAGGCATCAAATCCGCCACCGTGCAGATCGAAGGCGAAAACGCCTACGGCATGCTCTCCGGCGAAAGCGGCGTGCATCGTCTCGTGCGCATTTCGCCGTTCGACCAGGCCGCGCGGCGCCACACCAGTTTCGCGTCGGTATTCGTAATCCCCGAAATTGACGATCGCATCGAAATCAACGTCAAGCCCGACGACCTGCGCATCGACACCTTCCGCGCCGGCGGCCACGGCGGCCAGAACGTCAACAAAGTTGAGTCGGCCGTCCGCATCACGCACCTCCCGTCCGGGATCGTCGTCCAATGCCAGAACGAACGCAGCCAGCACAAGAACCGCGAAATCGCTATGAAAGTTCTGCGCTCCCAACTCTACGAACTCGAACTCGAAAAGCGTCGCGACGCTCTCAACAAGCTCGACGCCTCCAAGCCCGAAATCAGCTTCGGCAGCCAAATCCGGTCCTACACCATGCAGCCGTACCAGCTGATCAAAGACCACCGCACCAAGATCGAGAGAGGAGACGTCCAGAAGGTCCTCGACGGCGATCTCGACCCCTTCATTCGCGCGTATCTGCTCTACCGCCGGGACATGGCGTAATCGTCCGTCGTTTTCCGGAACCACAGTTCCCGTCGCCCGCCGCCTCCTAAGTACGCCGCCAAAAGCCATTTCCACGGTTCCAACCGGCCATTCAGCCTCAATTTAAGGCCTTTCGCTGCATAAAATTGACAGGCCTAGGGCCACATGCTAGCCTTTTGTTTTTGAATTTGGCCACCAACCCAGCTTAGGCCCTTGATTTGCCCTACATCCGCTTGGAGGATACTGTTTTGGCACACGCCGATGAGAAGTTCCTGTTTACCTCGGAGTCTGTGACCGAGGGTCACCCCGATAAAATCGCCGACCAGATTTCCGATGCCGTCCTCGACGCCGTCATGAAGGACGATCCCACCGGCCGCGTAGCCTGCGAAACGCTGGTCACCACGGGCTTGGTTGTCGTCGCCGGTGAAATTACCACCTCCACTTATGTTCCGTTCGCTGAGCTGGCCCGCGACGTCATCAAAGGCGTCGGCTACACCCGCGCCAAGTATGGCTTCGACGCCGAAACCTGCGGCGTGATCTGCACCATCAACAAGCAATCTCCGGACATCGCCATGGGCGTGGATACCGGCGGCGCAGGCGACCAGGGGTTGATGTTCGGCTTCGCCTGCGACGAGACTCCCGAGTTGATGCCCATGCCTATCCAACTCGCGCACAGTCTCACGCACAAGCTCGCTGAAGTCCGCAAGAAGGGCATCGCTGATTTCCTCCGGCCTGACGGAAAATCCCAAGTAACAATTGAATACGTTGAGGGACGTCCTGCCCGCATTGATTGCGTGGTCATCTCCACGCAGCACAGCGAAAAAGTTTCCACCGGCGATCTGCACGAAGCCGTGCTGAACGAAGTCATCAAGCCCGTACTCCCCGCCGAGATGGTGGACAAGAAAACCAAGTACCATATCAATCCGACCGGTCGTTTCGTCACCGGCGGCCCCATGGGTGATTGCGGCCTCACCGGACGCAAGATCATCGTGGACACCTACGGCGGCTACAGCCGTCACGGCGGCGGCGCGCTCTCAGGAAAAGATCCAACGAAGGTGGATCGCTCCGCGTGCTACATGGCACGTTACGTCGCGAAGAATATCGTCGCGGCCGGTTTGGCCACCAAGGTCGAAGTTCAACTCGCCTACGCCATCGGCGTTGCCGAGCCTGTTTCCGTAATGGCCGATACCTTCGGCACCGGCACAATCCCGAATTCCCAGATCACTGAGTTGATTCGCGGCTTCTTCAAGCTAACGCCGAAGGGCATCATCGAGACGCTCGATCTGCGCCGTCCGATTTACGCCCCCACAGCCGCGTACGGCCACTTCGGTCGAACCGGCCCGGGCTTCACCTGGGAACGTACAGACAAAGCCGAAGCCATCCGAAAAGAAGCGGGCGGCCGCGGCGCTGTGGCGGTCTCTCGCAGTTAATCTTGGACTGCGGCGGCTTGCCGCTGCTTTTTCTCGTTTTTGTCGTTGAATTTGTAGGGGCGGGTCTCAGACCCGCCCTCCGTAGCGCCGGCCCCGTCGCCGCAGGTTTTCTCTGCGTTCTCTGCGTCTCTGCGGCAAAAAAGATTTCGCCTTAGCTTTCGCACTCTAAATCTAAAGGGAGTTCCCCAGTGGAAACAGCAACCAAGCTAGCCGGTGACGTGAAAGACATTGCCCTCGCCGAAAAAGGCAAACGCAAGATCGAATGGGCCAATCAGCAGATGCCCGTCCTGCAGTTAATCCGCAAACAATTCATCAAAGATCAGCCGCTCAAGGGCATTCGCATGTCCGCTTGTCTGCACGTCACCAGCGAGACGGCGAACCTTGCCATCACTCTGCGTGATGGCGGCGCCGACCTGGTTCTCTGCGGCTCGAATCCGCTTTCCACGCAGGACGAAGTCGCCGCATCTCTGGTGAAAGACTACGGCATCCCGACCTACGCCATTAAGGGCGAAGATAACGCCACCTACTACGCGCATATCGCCGCCGCGATTGACCACAAACCGCAGATCACCATGGACGACGGCGCGGACCTCGTAACTCAGCTGCTCACCAAGCATCCGCAGTTGGTACCGAACGTCATCGGCGGCACCGAAGAAACCACCACCGGCGTCATTCGTCTGCGCGCCATGGCCAAAGACGGCACGCTGAAATATCCCGTCATTGCCGTGAACGACGCGCTCACCAAGCACCTCTTCGACAATCGCTACGGCACGGGCCAATCCACGATCGACGGCATCATCCGCGCCACCAACATGCTGATCGCGGGAATGAAAGTCGTCGTGGCCGGCTACGGCTGGTGTGGACGCGGGGTCGCGATGCGCGCCAAGGGCCTCGGAGCCGATGTAATCGTCACCGAAATCAATCCCACGCGCGCGCTCGAAGCCATCATGGACGGTTTCCGCGTGATGCCCATGGCCGAAGCCGCGAGGATCGGCGAGATTTTTGTCACCGTCACGGGCAACAAGTCCGTAATCGCCCACGAGCATTTCGAGAAAATGAAAGATGGCGCAGTCGTCTGCAATTCCGGCCACTTCAACGTCGAAATTGACATTCCCGCGCTCGAAAAGCTGGCCAGCTCGAAGAAAATCGCACGCCCCTTCGTCGACGAATACGTGATGAAAGACGGCCGCAAACTCTACCTGTTGGGCGAAGGCCGTCTGATCAACCTGGCCGCCGCCGAAGGCCACCCCGCGGTAGTGATGGACATGAGCTTCGCCAACCAGGCCCTGGCCTCCGAATACATGGTCAAGAACGCCAAAGAACTGAAAGCCCAGGTCTACGCCGTCCCTGAGCCCATCGACCGCCAAATCGCCAAGCTGAAACTGGAATCCATGGGCGTCCAAGTAGACAAGCTAACAGCTGACCAAGAGCACTACCTAGCCAGTTGGTCCGAAGGCACCTAGGATTTCACACGAGGCGCGGAAGCTGGCAAGGACGAAGCTCCGCTTCGTCTGGACGCGATTGTGGCGGTCGGGAGCGGCGTCAAGGGTCTGGCGATGAACGGTCCGACAAAAACCGTCGGCCCGCCCTTGACGCCGCTCCCCGACCTGCAAGGCTACTCGTGTTTGCTGAGAGGGTGTGGATGGGTCACCAACGAAACAAAGACACGATCAAAAGCTCTGGACAAGGCCGCCCTCGTTAGAGATGTGTTGAATCCTTTGCCTTTGCGCAACCCCGCCCAACTCCGGTCCATGTACACACACCCGATTTGCATTCTCACCGCTCCCTCTCTAAGATGGTCCGATGATTTTTTCGCGCGATAGCGGCCAGCACAAACCGGACGAGACGACAAATCAAATCCGCACCCAGCACCATGCTAACCAAGCCACCCAATTTTTACTCGATATAAATGAGAGCCTGGAAAAACACAGCATTCCCTCTAACTCATTCAAAACAAACAACAGCAGTAGCTTCTACTCGATACAAAAACGCAATTCTACTCGATACAAATCGACGCTTCGGCGCGCAATGCAACTCTCGACTTACCACCCCGCTTACGCGATTTTCAATCGACAACTTTCACGCAGTTCCGCCCTCGCAAGCCTAACGCGACCGGGCCTCCCATCCGATCTCACCTTCGACGACCGGAACCCCCGCGCATGATGCAAGACTGGGCCCACTGGGCACTTGAAACCGCCAAGCGCCGCGGCGCCACCTACGCCGACGCGCGCGTGATGGACATCCGCCAGCGCGAGCTCGGCACAAAAAACGGCGAAGTCGGCACTCTCGTCGAATCGGAAACCCTGGGCATCGGTATCCGCGTGATCGCGAGCGGCGCCTGGGGCTTCGCCTCCACCGACCGCCTCACTCGCGAAGGAGTCCAGGCTTGTGCCGCCGAAGCCGTAGCCATCGCCAAAGCGTCCGCCCTCGCGAAACGTGAGAATGTCGCTCTCGCCCCCGAAAAAGCCTACGTCGATACCTGGCAAAATCCGTTCCTGAAAGATCCGTTCCGTATTCCGGTCGAGCGCCAGATTGATATGCTGATTGCCGCGGACAAGCAAATGTTAGCGGTAAAAGGCGTAACGCTCGCCGAAGGCTCGATGTCTTTCAAACGAATTGACCAACTCTTCGTTTCGAGCATCGGCTCGGTGATTCATCAAGTGAAAATGCATGCGGGCGGAGGCATCATCGCCACCAGTTTTGCAGGCAGTGAAATTCAGAAACGCTCTTATCCCAATAGTTTTGGCGGACAACACTCGCTGCAAGGCTACGAGCTGATCGAATCATTCGATCTGGTGGGCAACGCGCAACGCGTCGGGGAAGAGGCAGTCGCGCTGCACTCGGCCGCACAGTGCCCGGAAGGCACCAAAACAATTATCCTTGGTGGCTCGCAGCTCGGCCTGCAGATTCACGAATCCATCGGCCATCCCATCGAACTCGATCGGGTTCTCGGCCAGGAAGCCAATTTTGCCGGAATGAGCTTCCTCACCGTGGATAAACTGCGCAAACTGAAGTATGGCTCGGACATTGTGAACGTAGTCGCCGATGCACGGCTCGATCATGGTCCCGGCCTTGGCACGTTCGCTTACGATGACGAAGGCGTGCCCGCGCAATCCACGCCCATCATTACCGACGGCCTCTTCACGGGCTATCTCAGCAATCGCGAACTTGCATCCGCAATAGGTGAAACCCGCTCGAACGGCACCATGCGCACCGAATCTTGGAACCGCCTGCCGATGATTCGCATGACCAATATCAGCATCAATCCCGGCACCTGGAATTACGACGACCTGATTGCCGATACCGATGACGCCATTCTGATGGAGACTAACCGCTCATGGTCCATTGACGACCGCCGCTATCATTTTCAGTTTTCCACGGAAATTGGCTGGGAAATCAAAGGCGGCAAGAAGGGTCGCATGATCAAAAATCCCAGCTATAGCGGCATCACCACTGAGTTCTGGAACAGTTGCGACGCCATCTGTTCTCGCGACTACTGGACCCTATGGGGCACGCCCAACTGCGGCAAAGGGCAGCCGATGCAGACAATGGGCACAGGCCATGGCGCATCGCCCGCGCGCTTTCGCGACGTAAAAGTGGGAGTGGCATTCTCCAAATAAATGGCCGCGAAGAAAAAACCGGCATCGCAGTCGCGCCGCCGCACGAGCTCGCGACGTGCTTGGCGAGCGAATTCCGCAAATTATCTCTCCGTCGCACGCTACTCAGCGTCAGACCTCGAACACATCGCCGAACGCATCCTGAAATTAAGCGAGGCCGACGAAACCGAAGTTGAAATCGACTCAACCGTTGACGCGCTCACGCGCTTCGCCAATAACACGATCCATCAGAACGTCTCGGAACACACCCTCGGCATTTCCGTGCGTGCCGTCGTGGATGGCCGCACCGCCCGCGCCACCACCAACAAAACCGACGAAGAATCGCTCCGGCGAGTCGTCGCTGCGGCGATGAGCCTCGCGCGCAACCAGCCGGAAAATCCCGATCTGCTGCCCATGTTGGGGCCGCAGAAATACCAGAAAGTTTCGCACTACTTTGCTTCGACGGTTTCGGCCACCCCGCAGGACCGCGCACGCGCCGTTACGCGCGTCTGCAAAATGGCGGAAGAAGGGAAGCAAACCGCCGCCGGCATTTTCACCACGGGCTTCGTTCGCAATTTGCTTGTGAATTCGAAGGGGCTTTCCGCGCGGCACGACCACACCCGCGCCGAATTTTCCGTTACGATCCTCGAGGAGAATTCCTCTGGCTGGGCCAAATCCAATTCGCCGGACATCCTGAACATCGACTCGGACGCATTGTTCGAAAGCGCCAGCGAGAAAGCCGCTGGATCGCGCAAGCCGCGGGAACTTGAGCCCGGCCATTACACCGCCATTCTCGAACCCGCTGCTGTTCTCGATTTCGTCGGCTTCATTTTCTACGACTTCGCCGGAACCGCCGTGCTCGACAAGCGTTCCTGTTTTAATGACCGCATGGGCAAAAAGATTTTTGGCGAGAACATCACGCTGTGGGACGACGTCTATCATCCGCTGCAAGTGGGAGCGCCGTGGGACGGCGAGGGATTCCCCAGGCAGAAAGTGCTGCTTGTGGATCGCGGCGTACCGAAGAATTTGGTTTATTCGCGCGCCACCGCGAAAAAAATGACAGCCAAGGCAACGGGCCACGGCTTCACTCTGCCCAATGAATATGGCGAAGCGCCCATGAATCTCGTCTTCGGTGGCGGTGATAAATCCGTGGACGACATGATTCGTTCCACCGAGCGCGGCATACTAGTGACTCGCTTCTGGTATATCCGCGAGGTAGAGCCCTACGAAAAAGTCCTAACGGGCATGACCCGCGACGGCACGTTTCTGGTCGAAAACGGCCGCGTCACTGGCGGCATCCGCAACTTCCGCTTCAATCAAAGCATCATCGAAGCCCTAGCCAAAGTCGAGACGCTGGGCCCCGCCGTGCGCGCCACAGGCGAAGAATCATTCGAAATGGTAGTCCCACCAATGAAAATTCGCGACTTCCACTTCAGCGAAGTTACGAAATTCTGAGGCAGGAATTCAGCA
>DATEVZ010000271.1:0-3292 GCA_035258265.1 Candidatus Acidiferrales bacterium | reverse complement strand
GCAAGCTCTCATGGGCAAATGGAATCATCGAGCTGGGCACCTTTCTAGGCAGCATCACTGCGGTGATGGCCGCGGGGGCTCTCGCGGAACGCTATCACGGACGCGAGCAAATTGCCGGCATGATCCTGCTGGGGTGCACGCTTATTGGCCTTGCGACGAGCTTCGGAATAACTCGCGTGCCCGCGGCGGATCCTAGCAAGAAACTCCGATGGAACCCCATCGGCGACCTGAACGCGCAGATGAAAACGATCCTTGCCGATCGCACGCTCGCCTGGGCCGTGATGGGCAATACGTATCTTTTCTTTCTCGCCGCGCTGCTGCAATTCATCATCATCATCTATGGTCACGATGTTCTGCGCGTGGACGAAACGCACATCAGCTACCTGCAGGCCGCTGTTGGAATCGGAATTGGAATTGGCAGCGTCGCGGCGGGATATCTTTCCGGCGGCAAAATCGAATACGGACTGATTCCGCTCGGCGCGCTGGGCATGACAATCTTCGGCGGGCTGCTGTACTTCAATGGCCCCAGCGCCGCGCTGGCGAGCTGGCTGGAAACAACTGCCGCGCATGTCGGCCTTCCATTCCTCGAACATTTGTCGGTGTTCTTTGCAAAACTTGTGCACCTGCGGATTCCCGATCTTTGGCTGCTTGGATTTTTCGGCGGGTTCTTCGCGGTGCCGTTGAATGCGCTGATCCAGCATCGGCCGCGGCCAGAGCAGAAAGGCGGCGTGATTGCCGCGGCGAACTTCTGGTCGTTCGTCGGCATCTTTGCGGCCGCGGCCGCATATAACGTTTTCTCCGCGCGATTCCACCAGTCGGCCGCCGCAATCTTCCTTGATGGCGCCATCCTCACGGCGATCATGACCGGCTATTCGATTTACCTGCTTCCCGATTCCCTGCTGCGCCTCGTGCTTTGGATGGTGACGCATTCTGTGTATCGCATCCGTGCGGAGGATCGCGAAAATATCCCGCAAACCGGGGGCGCGCTGTTCGTCGCCAACCACATGTCTCTAGTTGATGCGCTGCTGCTTCTCGCCTCCGTTGACCGTCCGATCCGCTTCCTCATCTTCAAGGACATCTACGAACAGCCGTACATCAAGCCCTTCGCCAACTTGATTCGCGCAATTCCGATTTCCTCGCAGCTTCGTCCACGTGACATGATTCACTCCCTGCGCGAAGCTAGCGACGCGATACGCAACGGCGAAATCGTCTGCATCTTTGCCGAAGGACAAATCACGCGCATCGGCCAACTGCTTCCCTTCCGCCGCGGTATGGAACGCATCATGAAGAATGTGGACGCGCCGATCGTGCCGGTAAATCTCGACGGCGTGTGGGGCAGCATCTTCAGTTACGAGCGCGGCCGCTTCATCTGGAAGATGCCGCGCAAGATTCCGTACCCCGTGACGATAAGCTTCGGCAAGCCCATGCCGCCGACAGCCACCGCGTTTGAAGTCCGCGAAGCAGTGCAGGAACTGCAGAGTGAGGCATATCGGCACCACCAGAGCCGCATGTTTACTCTGCCGCGCTCGCTGATACGCACGGCGCATCATTATCCGTTCCGTTTCGCGATGGGCGATAAGCGGCGGCCGCGCATGAGCTGGGGGAGCGCGCTGCTCAGCTCGATATTTCTGGCGTGGCGGTTGCGCGGCACTTGGGCCGGACAGGAAATGGTCGGCATTCTGCTACCTCCGTCGGTTCCTGGAGCGTTGGTGAATTTCGCGGCTTCGCTCAGCGGGAAAATCCCGGTGAATTTGAATTACACCGCGTCGAACGAAACGCTCGCGTCATGCGCCGAGCAGTGCAAGATCGAAACCGTCATCACCACCAAACTATTGCTTGAAAAAATTCCACTGCAAGTTCCCGGCAAAACAATTTTATTGGAAGAAGCGGCGGGCTCGCCGCGCTTCTTCGAGCGCATGGCCGCGCTGGTGCTGTGGTTCCTGCCCAGCAAGCTGCTCGAACGTGCGCTCAGCGGCGGAAAAACAAAAATGCTCGACGATCTTGCCACCGTAATTTTTTCCAGCGGTAGCACCGGCGAGCCGAAGGGCGTGATGCTCACGCACTACAACATCATGTCCAACATTGACCAGATGGGGCAGACGTTCATGCTGGATAAAGGAGACGTGCTGCTGGGCGTGTTGCCGTTTTTTCATTCGTTTGGGTTCACGGTGACGCTGTGGCTTCCTGCGGTGATGGGTGTTGGTGTCGCGTTTCATCCCAGCCCGCTCGATTTGGTGGCGGTCAGCGAACTGGTACGGGATTATCGCATCACGTTTCTCCTTGCGACGCCTACATTTTTGCAGGCGTACACGCGGCGGTGCTTGCCGGAAGACTTTGGCAGCCTGCAATACGTGGTAGTAGGTGCGGAAAAGTTGCCGGAGGCGCTCGCGCTGGCTTTCGAGGATCGCTTTGGCATCCGTCCGCTGGAGGGATATGGCGCGACAGAATGTTCTCCGGTGGTCGCTGTGAATACGCGCGATTTTCGGGCGCCGGGCTTCCGCCAGGTGGGCGCGAAGCGCGGGCGTATTGGGCATCCCCTACCAGGGGTTAGTGTGCGGATTGTGGATCCAGAGACACGGGAGCGCTTGCCGGTGAATACTCCTGGGTTGATGCTGGTGCGCGGGCCCAATGTCATGAAGGGATACCTCGGGAGGCCGGACAAGACCGCGGAGGTGCTGCAGGACGGCTGGTATGTAACTGGAGACATTGCTGCAGAGGACGAGGACGGGTTCCTCACTATTACCGATCGACTGAGCCGGTTCAGCAAGATTGGCGGGGAGATGGTGCCGCATATCAAGATCGAGGAGAAGTTGCAGGAGCTAGTGGAGTCTCCGGAAAAGCAGTTTGTTGTTACCGGAGTGCCTGACGGGAAGAAGGGCGAGCGGCTGGTGGTGTTGCACACGCTCGAGCCCGATGCGTTGAAGCCGGTGATCGAGAAGCTTGGCAAGTCCGACTTGCCGAATCTGTGGATACCTCGCGCGAACCAGTTTTTCCATATTGATGAGTTGCCGCACCTCGGCACCGGGAAGCTAGATCTGCGGCGCGTGCATGAGATTGCGGCGGAGAGATCGCCCGGGGATACGGCGTGAGTGGTGAGTTGAGATGGTGAGTGCTGATTAGTGAGCAGTAGGCGATGCTTGGAGGTACGGCATGATGGAGAGTTGGCGGCGAGGCTTCATGGTTTTGGCGCTGGCGGCGCTGACTGCACGGGCTGGTTACGCTCAGGACAAAACGAAGGAGCCGAAGGTGGTGCTGGAACTGGAGAAGCAGGCTCCAAGCGAAAACTCAGCTG
>DATEVZ010000270.1:0-6961 GCA_035258265.1 Candidatus Acidiferrales bacterium | reverse complement strand
GTTTCACATTCAATTCTACGCGCTGAATAAAAACGGTGAATATGGTGCGGCGAGCCTTTGGGGCAAGCACGTGAACGGGCGGCCGGTACAGTACGCGGTCCACGACGGCACCAAGGCGCGGCTAGTGCCGACGACGCCGTTATTTGAAGGCGTCGGCGGAGACTACTGAGATATCCGCTTCGCTCAGCTACTGCACGAGATCCGACGCAAACACCAGGTGAATGCCTTGCGCTTCGAGGCGCGGAACGCCGTTGGCGAGTGCGGCGATGGTGGCGGGGCGGGGGTGTCCGATGGCGATGGTGAATCCATCGCGGCGCGCATCACGAGTGGCGAGATCAAGTTGCTTTAGGATGGCTTCGCGCGACGCGACGTCGTCCAGAAACACTTTGCGCGATGCAGCGCGCACGCCATTGCGTTCGGCCGTGTCGTAGGCCACAGTCTTAACATCCGTGCGGCTATCAACGAAGAAGAGGCCGCGCTGGCGAAGCGCCGGCATCAGGGCCTGCATTAACGCGGGATCGGAAGTGGCGCGTGAGCCTTGGTGGTTATTTACGCCTACAGCGTACGGTACCGTCTCCAACATTCCAGCGAGAGTTAAATCCACCTGCGCGGCGTTCATTCCCACACGCAGCTCAATGTCTTCTGGCTTCGCTCCATCGGCCTCCGACTCCATCGGTAGATGCAGCATCACCTGGTCGCCGCGACGCTGCGCTTCCTCGGCAACTTCGGTCGAGAGCGGCAAGTGAGGCAGAACGGAAACCGTCAGCGGGAAACCGAGCGCGAGCACAGCGTCAGCAGCGGAGCGATCGTAACCCATGTCGTCAATGATGATAGCGAGGCGGGGATTCGCGCTGCTCTGGTTCTGCGAGTAGGGTGAAGGCGAATGCGCACGAGCAGCCAGCGGAGTGACTACATGGACTGTGTGCGTGCGGATGCCGTTGAAGGTGAAGTCGAAGCGGATGAAGCCGCTGGAAGTTGTTTCGGCAACGGAAAGATTATGATGATGGGCGATGTCAGTGAGAGCTTGCGCGAGCGCGGAAGTTTGCAAGGGATCGGTGAGCGAGACGTAGACGTTGTCCGCAGCCAGCTGAGTGGGAACACCATGCTTCGTGGGCTGCAGCTCGGGGCGAATCGCGATTTCGGATTTGCGGCCGGTGATTTTCTGGGCGGCTGTGACAATTTCGCCGGTGACTGCGCGCAACTCAGTTTTCGAAAGGGATTTTTTGCCGCAGCCGGCGAGCAACAGCACCAGCGCGGCGGAAAAGGCCGCGAATATCCGAACCGCGCTACTCAATTGCAAATTTATGCGGCCAGTTGCGGCTGCCAGCGGCGAAGCTGGGCGGCCTTTTTCTCGACGACGGCGCCGCCCTGCAATATCTCGATGGCTTTCTTTACGACCGGATCGTCAGGCGATGAACTGGGAACGGCCGCCGGCTGGCTGAGGTCGGCCTGCGCTATCAAATCGTCAATCGAAGGATGCACTTCCACGGTGGGGCCGACGCCCTCGGTGGGAATATTCTTGTTGCCGGGCGTGTAGTAACTCGCCACGGTGAGGATCAGCGCGGCGCCGTCGTCCATTTCGATCAACTTCCGCTGCGACGCAGTGCCGTACGTACGCTCGCCGACAGTGTCGCCACGCTTGTTGTCAGCGATGGCGGCGGCAAGGATTTCCGCCGGACCGGCGGTGCCATTACCGATCAACACGGTGACAGGCTGGGTCCAGACAACTTTCGATGGATCGGCGGACGAAACGACGGGCGTAACGGTCTGGCCTTTCAGCGTGGCGATCGTGCCGGACGAAAGAAACAGCTGCGCGGTCTGGATGCCTTCCTGGTCATCGCCGATCGAGCAATCGCGCAGGTCGAAAATCAATTTCTTCGCGCCGTTGTGTTGGAACTGAACCAGCTTCTCGCGAATCTGCTTGGACATTCCGGCGTTGAAGAGCGGCACGCGCAGATAAGCGATATCACCGGAGAATTTATCTTCAGCGAGCTTAGGAAGCGTTAACTTCGCCAAGGTGACGGTCATTTCCTGGGGCTCGGCTTTGCCGCGGCGAATCACCGAGAGCGGCACGGTGTTGCCGGGGCCACCCTTCAGCAGAAGCTGGGCCTGGTCGATGGCCATCTGGCCGGTGGTGAATCCGGCGATTTTTTCGAGGATGTCGCCCGCGCGCAGGCCAACGTTCGCGGCGGGGCTGCCGGGCAGCACGCCGATCACGCCGATGTAACCGAAGCGGCGAGTGAGCGCGAGCCCGCTCTCTCCGGCAGGACTGCTAGCACTCTTCTCCTTGAAGTCCTTGTATTCCAGGGGGCTCAGGTAGGCCGACTGCGGGTCGAGCGAATCGAGCAGGCCGTGCAGGGCACCGTTGGTGACGGCATGCATATTGGGGTCGTCAACGTACTGGCTCTGGATGCGCTCGAGAACTTCGCTATAAACGGTGAGCGCGCGATAGGCTTTGTCGTCGGACGAGCGGCCCAACATATATCCGGTCGTGACGTAGGCAACGACCAAGACTGAAACCCCAAGAACAATCTTTTTCCCAAGTGAACTCATGCGTTCTTCCCTTTTAGCGCCTCGGTGATGGCTTGCCTAGTACAACCATTAGACTGCGGTGACGCGCATATGAAAGCTTGATTATAGCGTGAGTTGACGTGATTCGTGACTCGTGATTTGTGGTCCATAATTCGTGACCGGCGCGGCTTGCGCTGGGGGTGTTCGCGTTGCGACTAGGGTGAAAAATAATGACCATTTAGAGCGTGTGTCGGTTGTTTGTTTTCTGCGAGTTACAGCGAATTCTATAACTCGCAGTGACGATTGGAAAAAGCCCTTCGCTCAAGGCGCTCTGGATAAAACCGCGATTGGTGGGGTGGTGATTGCTGAATGGTGACGTCAGACGGTGCCCGATTCTGCGTGGAAGTTGGCGAAAGTTGGCGATTGAAGCCGGTGGCGGGCGTTTGTTTTCTGGGAGTTACGATGATTTCTCAATCGCCTGGGTTGGCGATTGGAAAAGGCGTGAACCGTGCGCGAAAGCGCGCACGCGAATGGTGAGGAGCGCGGCACGGGTTGTGGCGACACCATTGGC
The DNA here is from genome assembly GCA_035258265.1 of Candidatus Acidiferrales bacterium. Lineage (GTDB taxonomy): Bacteria > Acidobacteriota > Terriglobia > Acidiferrales > UBA7541 > Palsa-295. Next base: position 3,879 of record DATEVZ010000270.1, on the reverse strand, counting down.
AGGTGATCGGCTGGTTCCGTCGCGCGCGTTCCGCATGTCGCGTCCTCGGTGGGCTCAATTCTGCTCCGACCTGTGTTTATTACACGACGGACCGAACCACGCCGACGACCAAGTCTACTTTGTATACCGGGCCGATCACTGTGACGAAGACGGAAGTTATCGAGGTGATTGGCGTCGCGAGCGGTTATGCGAATAGCGCTGTGACGATTCAAGATTATCGCGTGCAATAAGGCTGAAGAGATACGGAGGCATGCGTATCATCTGATCAGGAGCTTGGGAGTTTCCTCCGGAAGAAGCTCGAGCGTCGGTATGCCGACACGCGAGGAGTGAGCGCGAACACAAATTATTTTTTCATGTAACCGATTGTCCGGCGAGGCATCCGATATTGTGTCGGCACTACTGCTCTTGACGCGAATTGTGGCGGAGTATTGACGCGAATTTCGACCGTCCCCCTCACCCCGCTGCCGCCGGAGGTAGTCCTTGCACGATTTTAGGCCCGTACTTTGGCAGGAAGCTTTCATAAAAGCCGTGGACGAACCTGATCGAGAAACTTTGGCGCGGTTGATCCGCGATGCGGAGATCGCGATACGTCTGCGCTGGCAGCAAATGGAAAACCCCGCTGATTATCGCCACGAAGTGCGCGCAATGAAGGTCGCGACGCTAGCCATGGATTCGATTAAGGTTCAGAAACTTGGCGGCGGGAAGAGGTTGGGGGCGTTCGATCGCTGCTGCGATTTTAAGAGATCTGCCTGAAGGCTAGCGACTCGCGGTTTTCTGCGATTTTTCATCCCGTTTGATCGTCGTCAGCGTGAATCCTAATCTAACAGTTCAATGCACCCGTGATCGCAGTCTATGCGTGGCCACCTTGTGCTGCGGATGCGGCTGGATCATTCTTAGGCCGTTTGCTCGATAGGCGGTACGGAGTGTTGCACCTACGGCGCTTGGCGTTTTTCCTCACGTTTACCCCTAAGAGGCTGACAGAAAGACACTGGCGCTACGCACCGTGCACGGAAGAAGAAGCAGGCGGAGAGCCACGGACGTGGGCTCGTTACGTGAATTCTATGGACCAGAAGCGGGGAGAGGGCCGGAGGAATTCGAAGCCAACCAGCGTCTTGCCGCCTTGGGTTTTTATTACGCGGGCGATGCGGCAGGGGAGTTCTTCGTCGGTTTGCACGTTGGCCATCAGGAGTTTTTGCGCGGGCGAGACTTCCGCGGAGAGCGCGAGGAAGCCGCCGGTGGCGCTGACGTTGAGCGTGACGGTATGTTCGGCGAAGGGCTGATTGTGCGAGTAGCCGTAAACGAAGACGGGCATGAAGGCGGAAACGCGGTACGCGCGGCGTTTGTTGGCTGGCTGATGTGGCGTTGGCGCTGTGGCGGCCGCGCCGGTCGCGGGCGCGGGTGTCGGCGTGGCGCGGCTGGGACCGGAGCGCACGATTCTGGGCGTTAGTAATTTGCGCCAGCTCATGAGTGTCGGTTGAGCGAGACCGCCGCTGGGTATATCGGCGCGGCCGCGAGAAACTTTGCTGGGCGGAAGTAGTTTACACCGTGCCGTAGTGGAACATGCCCGGCTGTGTCTAGTTCGGAGTAAGCTGGGTGCGATGGGGATGCCGCGGATTTGGTGCGGTGTGCGAACGCGGGGAGGCGACGATGACGGCGGCGGAGTTTCGGCGGTTGGCGCTGAGCTTTCCGGAAACTGCGGAGAGCTCGCACATGGAGCATCCGGATTTTCGTGTGGGCGGGAAGGTTTTTGCGACGCTCGGGTATCCGAGCGCTGGATGGGCGATGGTGAAACTGATGCCGGACCAGCAGCAGGATTTTGTGCGCGCGGAGCCCGAAGTGTTTGTGACGGTGAAGGGCGGGTGGGGACGGCGCGGCGCCACGAACGTGCGGCTGAAGGCGGCGAAGAAGGCCGCTCTGCGTGAGGCGCTAGAGTCGGCCTGGCGGAACACCGCGCCGAAACGGATTGTCGCGGAGTTTGATGGCGACGGGCAGATTGCGAGCAAACGGCGCGCCAAGCGAGAGCGCGGTTGACTTCGGCTGAGTGATCAGGTGCGGATTTCTTGCGGACTTCTTCGATGAACCAGCGGATTTTTTCTCACACGCAACTTAGCATGGCGCTGCTGGCGGGATTGGCGCTGCGGCTTTACTTCATCGTGCATTTCCCGTTTTATGCCGGGGATACAAAATTCTACGCAGAATTGGCGCGCAATTGGTTGGACCACGGTGTGTATGGGCTCTTCGTGATCGGGCAATTAGTGCCGGTGGATATGCGCACTCCGGGATATCCGGGATTTCTTGCGGCGATTTATTTTTTGCTGGGACGCGCCAGCCGGACGGTGATGATAGTGCAGGCGTTTTTGGGTCTCGGGACATGCGTATTGACGGCGTTGATCGCGGCGCGGCTTGCGCCTAATTCGCGGCGAAGAGTGGTAGCGACCGTGGCGCTGTGGATGGCGGCGCTGTGTCCGTTCACCGCGAATTACACGGCAGTGGTGCTGACCGAGACGCTCGCGATATTTCTGACGGCTCTGGCGTTGGTGGTACTTGTGTGTTTGTTGAGCGATCCGGAGATGGATTTTTCCGCAATCCATTCCGCAGCCCGTGGCACGGTGCTGAGGTTTGCAGCGTGGTTTCTTTTGGCGGGAATTATTGTGGGGCTGGGGGCGCTCGTGCGTCCGGAGGCGCCGCTGGTGCTGGCCGCCGCTGCAATCGCGTTGTGCATGCGCTGGAGGCGGCGCGCGAATTGGACGAAGTTGATCTTGGCGGGATGCTGGATGTGCGTGGGTTTGCTTTTCGCGCTTCTGCCGTGGGCGGCGCGCAATGCGCGGACTTTGGGGCGCATCGAATTTCTGGGGCCGCGTTACGCGCAGAGTTATGGCGATTTCATTCCGCGCGGATTTTTCGCTTGGACGCAAACGTGGATGACGCGGTTCGGCGACGCGTACCTGGTGAACTGGAAATTAGGCAAGGAGCCGCTGCGCGTGGATGCGCTTCCTGCTGCTGTTTTTGATTCGGATGCGGAGCGCGGGCGAGTGGCAGAGTTGCTTGAGCGATATAACGGCGATCTGCGCATGACCCCGGAACTGGACCATCAATTTGCCATTTTGGCGCGGGAGCGGACAGAGCGGCGTCCCTGGCGGACGTACGTATCCGTGCCCGCGGAGAGAATCTTGGCGATGTGGTTCACGCCGCGCATTGAATTGCTGCCGTATTCCGGCGACTTGTGGCCACCGGGCGAGAAGTGGCGGCGGAATCGTGTGGATTTTGGAGTGACGCTGGGATTCGGGATTCTCGGGATTGTATATGCGGGCTTGGCGCTGTGCGGATTGTGGCGGCGGCGCGGTGGGACGGCGGGCGGGTTCTTGATTTTATTCGTCGCGATCCGGACGGTGGTAATGACGCAGTTGCAAACGGTCGAGCCGCGCTATGTGATCGAGTGTTTTCCGGCGGTGCTGGCGTTTGGCGCGCTGGCGTGGGCGATTCCATGGCGGGAGGCGGCCGTGGAGCACGATGCGCTACGCGCGGTGCCGGATATAGTCAGCGAGTAGGTGTCGCCGAGAGCAGCTTCAGGCGTGGCTATGACGCCGCGCCTGAAGCCGCTATGCGCAAGACTTTCGTTTGGGCACAACTCAAAGGCTCGCAGGAAGTGTACGGCGAGCGGAAGGCGCCGCGCGCCGGTCATCGATGTCGTGGCTAAAGCCACAACCCACAGGACTCATTCTTATCTTCCGCACGGACTGCAAGCTCGACTCGCATTTTCCCGAGTGCGGTAATTTCAGTGGTTTGCGCGTTGCGGATGTGAGATATTGCGCCTGTATCGTTATGTTACGAAATATAGCTTTTTACTTCTTTTTGCAACTGGGGAACTCATGAGCGTTG
>DATEVZ010000269.1:0-3603 GCA_035258265.1 Candidatus Acidiferrales bacterium | reverse complement strand
CATATCTTCGAGCCGTTTTTCACCACGAAGGGAGTGGGGCAAGGCACCGGGCTGGGACTCGACACTGTGCAGAGGATTGTGAAGAAGCACCGCGGCAGTATTCAAGTCAGTTCGGAGCCCGGCGACACACGTTTTCAAGTGTGGCTGCCGCTAGCTGAAGGCCTCACTTAGACCGACCGTGCGACTAACCCGGCACACGCTTGGTTAGAGGGCCTGTGACAAGTCACACACAAATCCGCGGGCGAAACACCACAGCGAGCATAAGCGGCAAATTGCTGCGCTAGACGGTTCAGTTCTGGATCTGCTTCTTTGTTGAACTGGCGTAGGACGGGGCTTGGTGCAGGACTTCCTGCACGCCTGGATCTTTGATCACCTTGGCGAACGCCGGGTCGGTTTGCGCCGAGAGGAATTCGGCGTAGCCGTCGTCGCGCGCCAGTTTCAGATAGTGCGCGGCGCGCTCCGCGTCACCGGCTTGCGCGTAGGTTTTGGCTACGAAGAAATAAAACAGGCCAGGATCGGGAGTGGTGCGTTGCTGCACCACCGTGCCGCCCTGTCCGCGGCGATCGAAAATTGTGGGATCGAGCGCCAGCGCTCTCTGAAACGAGTTCATCGCTTCCGGATACTCTTTATTCGCGAAATAGGCGTAGCCTAAATTGCTGTATATGGTGGGCATGTCGCCGCGCAGTTCAACTCCCTTTTTGTACAGGCCGATGGCTTTGCCGAAGTGCTTCTTTTCGTACTCGACCGTGCCGCAATTATTCACGGCGCTGGCAAAAGTCTTATCGGCGTGCATGGAACGCTTGTAGGCACGCTCGGCTCGTTGCAGATCGCCTAATTGCTGATAAGCAACGCCGACCTTGTTAAACAGGGCCGCGTTCTTGGGCTCGTTACCCAGGATTCGTTCGTACTCGGTAATGGCCGCCGAGAATTCCTTGCGCGCCATGAAAATGTCTCCGCGCATTTCGGCCGCTTCACGCGGTGACATCGACGAGAGAGGTGAAACAGATGCAGCGGGAGGGCTGCTGGTGTTGCTTACGTTCGTGGGGGTTTCCTGTGCCCGGATGGAAACGGCGAGGCACAGAACAAGCGGGACGGCAACAAGAGTCAGTCGGCTCATTGCCTTACTCCTTTTTCCGCGCGTGACCGAACCTACGGTGGTGGTTTCTGGCTGTCCGCAGGCTTCTTACTGGAACCAAAGATACCAAAAATCTTGCCCAGAAGCCCCTTTTTCTTTTGCGACTCATCGTCCGAGGCAGGGGGCTGCTGGGGGTTCGCGCCATTCGGAGGATTGGCGGCGGAATTGGGCGGCGGAGGCGAAGGGTTATTGTTGTCCTTGCCGAAAAGATGCGCGAGCCAATTGGCGGGCGCGGAGGCGAAATGGCCGCCACCGTGAAGCTCACACATTTGCGTGGGCTCGCTGCCGGAGACGAAATACTCCTGGACCGTCTGCGGGCATGAGGACGTGGCGAGCTGTCCGGACTGCGGGTCAATTGTTTCTTGCAGCACGCCGGGTGGCGGATCGAAATCCTCGGTCATCTTGTACTGTGGCAAAGCTACCGCGCGCTTCATGAACTCGCCCCAGATTGGGGCGGCGGATTCGCTGCCGGATAGACCGAGGTCGCGGTTGTCATCAAATCCCACCCAGACGACGCAGAGAAGATTCGATGTGAATCCGGCGAACCAGCCATCGCGGGAAGTACCCGTCTTGCCCGCGGCTATCGGTGTGAAACCCATCGAGCGAACCGTGACGCCCGTTCCCTTATTGATTACGTCTTCCATCAGACTGGTGGTGAGATAGGCGACGCGCGGGTCGAGCACGGGATGAGTCCGCGGCTGCGCTGTTTCTTCCACGGTGCCATCCGCGGCGAGCACGCTGCGAAGGAAGAGAGGTTCGGCGCGGACTCCATTGGTTGCAAAAGCCGTATAGCCGGCGGCAACGTCTATGGGCGTCATTTCATAAGCGCCGAGCGCGACCGCGGGCGTCGGTTGAATGTTGTTGCCGAGGCCCATCTGGCGGGTTAAGTCGACGACGCGCTGGTAGCCGATCATTTCCGCTACTTTTACGGTGGCGACGTTAAGCGAATGAATCAGGGCGTCACGAACCGTGACGGTGCCGTAGAATTCTTCGCCGTAATTGTCCGGCGTGTATTCCTTGCCGTCGAATTCAAAGGTAGTGGGCACATCGTCTACCGTGCTGACCGGAGTTACGACGGGCTGAACGCCGAGAACAGTGTCGTTGAACGCGGCCGCGTACACGAATGGCTTGAACACCGAGCCGGGCTGGCGGCGCGCGAGCGCGTGATTGAGCTGGCTCTCACCGTAATTGCGGCCGCCGATGAGGGCACGAATTTCGCCGGTCTGCGGATCCATGGCCACCAGAGCCACCTGCACCTGAGGCACCGGTTCGCCTTTCTTTTTCCAGAGGGCATAGCGCTTGGCGAGGCGCTTATCCACGCCTTGGACCGCGATTTGAATCGCGTCGGCGGCAGCCCGCTGCAACTCCGGATCGAGAGTCGTGTAGATCCGGTAGCTCTGCGTTTCCAGATCCGTTTCCGAGAATTTTTCCAGGAGATGATCTTTCACCATGTCCACGAAGTAGGGCGCGGAGCCAGTGTTCACGCCGCCATTGACGAATTTGAGTTTCAGTTTCTTGGCGGCGTCGGCCTGCTCCTGCGTGACGTAGCTATCTTCCACCATCTGAGCGAGCACGCGGTCGCGCGATTCTTCGGCGCGATCGAGGTGGCGTTCCGCGGACGAATAGCGATTGGGCGCGCGGATAATTCCAGCGATGAACGCTTCTTCTCCGAGATTGAGCTCGCGGACGTCCTTGCCGAAATACGCTTCGGCCGCTTCGCCGAATCCCCGAATGGCGAAACTGCCGCGGTTGCCGAGATACACCTCGTTGGCGTACAGCTCGAAAATCTGCTGTTTCGAATAGCGCTGGTTGATCTCGACGGCCATCAGGATTTCCTTCAACTTCCGCGTCCATTCGCGCTTGGTGGTGAAAAAAAAGCTGCGCGCCACTTGCATGTCAATGGTGCTGGCGCCCTGAGCCTTTTGGCCGCGGCGCAAATCCGCGAGAGCCGCGCCAAAGACACGGACAATATCCAGTCCGCCGTGTTCGAAGAACCGCTTGTCTTCGGCGGCGAGCACGGCATTCACCATGTCCTTGGGAAGATCGTCGAAGCGAACCACGCGGCGCTTTTCACGCGAACTGTCGAAGAGGTTGGTGATCAGCTCGGGCTCGATATCCGCAGCGACGCGCGGGGTGTTGTCGGAAAGTTGCAAGATCCGGGAGATCGTGCCGCCGGAGAAACTCACGCGGAGGGCGTTTCCACCCTGGAAATAAGAGTCGCGCGACGGCCGAATATCGATCGTCGAACCCTTGACCTGGAATTCTCCCGGCGCGCCTTCGACTTCGCCTTCCTGATAGCCTGCGCGCAGAAGATAGGTGGCCAGGTCGCCGGAGCGCATGGTTTCACCGGTATAAATGTGCCCCGGGCCGGAAAACACTCGCGAAGTGTTCTGGTAAACCTGGCCGGTGAGGCGTTGATTGATCAGTTTGCCGAATTGAATGTAGTAGTAGGCAAAGACCGAGGTGGC
>DATEVZ010000268.1:0-6350 GCA_035258265.1 Candidatus Acidiferrales bacterium | reverse complement strand
TCTCCCGCAGTTCTCGATTGACCCCACGATCGATACTACGTAGTTGGTCCTCCATTTGTTCCATGGAGAGATTGCGGTTCGGGCACCCCTCATCGGGTGCGTGCGGCGTTGCGGGAGAAACTGCGGAAGGCACAGTGGAAGAGGGGTTTGCGGTTTGGTCCTGCGGTTGGCCCGGCAGCGCGTTGGGGCTGAGCCCGAATGTCAACAAAAGCAAGCCCCAGCCGGCAAGGTTCAAGTCGAGCTTCATGCCAGTTGTCCTCACTTTGGATGAATTCGCCCCGTCAGACGCCTGGTGGCCGTTGCACCACCAAACGAATGCCGCCATTGATTGTACGGACTGAAATCTCGCCGCCACCGGTTCCCAGCTTGGCGTGAAACGCCCGAGCCGCGGGAGCACTGGCTGATGAAATGACCGGCAATTCGGAGTACAACTCACCGTTCATGCTCAGAACCTTCAAATCGCCTCGCGCTCCGGGGGGAAGTCCCAGCAGAACCGACCCGTTGACCGTTTCGAGATTCATCGGGCCGCCGGCCATCAACTGGCGAAGTTCCAGGCGCAGATTTCCGTTTGTAGTCTTCTCGCTGAACCGGCCCGCGCTGTCGAAAACTTCGACGTTACCGTTCACCGATTTCAGTTCCCCACCGCCTTCGACTCCGCGCACGGTGACGCTGCCGTTGACTGTCTCGATGCTGCCCAGCAGCACGCGATAAGGCACATGAACATGGTATTCCACAGCCACTTCCGCACCCTCGCCTTTGGGATAGCAGGTGTGCACTGCCACTGCTCCGGGGCGGCTCTCGACCTCGATTTTTACCTGATCGAGGTCGCGCGGGTCGCTGCGGCCCGTCTTCACCGCGCTCACCTCCACCTCGTCACGGCTCCAGCCCTCTACCTGCACCGATCCATTTACGTTTTCGAGGGCGAAGCTTCCGCCGGACGGCAAGGGATAAATCTGATGAAAATTTTCGTCAGCTGCAAGGCTGGGAAATGCAAGACAAGCGGCTCCCGCCAACAGAAGAAACGTGCGGAGTGTGATTCTGACAACCCGTGACTGATGCCCCTGGGATTTCCTACTCAACGGCTGGCCTTGAGTATTGGTTTCCACGATACGCCCCCTTCGAGTGAACACCCTCTTCACTAAGACATGCGGCCGCTTCTAGTCGGCCGGATTCCTGGTCACGTCAATGCGAGCGCCCCTGGCAACGCAGTCCGCTGACCTGTGCCTAGGGCGAATTCTCGCCAGTTGGTTGCGATTGTTCGAGAAGCCGCAGTTGCAATTGTAGCTTCTGTTGCAATTGTTCCATCTGCTGCTTGTAAAGTCTGAGTTGCTGATTGGCGTCGCTCACAGCCACATGGATGTTGCCCGCCACGGTGCGCAAGTGGACTACTTCGCCGCCGCCATTCAGAACGCCTTCGGCGCGAACGGATTCACCTCCATTCGAAGTTGCACCGCGGCTGATGGTCATAGGAAACGCCGGATCAAAAGTCACATGATGCTCGTCACCAGACTGCACCTGTGCATCAATCGTAATGGGCAGTTGGCGGGGAATGTAAACGACGATGTCGCCGTCGCCCGATTGCAGTTCGCACTGGCTCGGTTTTTTCGCGGGAGTAACAAACCACGCCGTAATCCCGCCAGCTCCGGTTGAGGCCTTTACCGCACTGTCCACCTGCGTCAAGTAGATGCTCCCGCCGCTAGTTTCAAGATCGGTTGGCCCGGAAACACGCACTACTCGAATTCCTCCGCCCCCCGTCTTTGCCCGAACTAAGCCTGCAGTCTCGCCCACTTCGATTTGCCCGCCGACCGTTTCGGCGAGCAATTCGCTGCCAGACCGTTCCACCGAAACATTCCCACCGCCGGTGGAAACGTGCGCAATACCATCAACCGACGCAACTCGTATGTGGCCTCCGCTGGTGTGCAACGTGGCATTGCCTTCGATCGAACCAGTGGTGATGTGCCCGCCTCCGGTTGCGGCGGTCAATTCGCCCGCGACATTCCTTACGGTGATATGCCCGCCGTCGGTAGTCAGATGTGCCGGTCCCGCGATATTCCCTGCGACAATATTTCCGCCGGCGGTAGCCAGGGTTGCGAAACCGTTGACGTCTTCGGCCTCGATGTTTCCGCCTCCAGTCATGACGTCCAGGTTGTAATTTTTCGGAATATTCACTTCTACGGTCACCCACAAGCGCCCGCTCGCTCGGCGCACCGGGCTTTGCCCGCGAAAATACACGCCCTCGGGGGTCACGCGCGCGCTGACGAGAAAGCTCTTTAGAAGTTGCTTGGCGTCATCCTGCGAAGCATCTGCCTCGAGATGAACTTTATAGTCAATTTTGCCGGAATTCTGAGTCTTGATGATGATTTTGCCGAGATCGGTCACCAGATGGAGCCGCTGCCCATCGCGGGTTGGCACCGATCCAGTCAGTTCGGCGCTCAAACGCGGCGCGGAATTGTTGTGGCGCTGCGTTTTGTCGAGCCCGTCCGCGGATGCGTGTCGGGGAGTCAGAAGGAGGGTCGAAAGAAATGCCGCGGTGACGACTGCCAGCAAAATATCCGCTGGCACACCGAGCCGTTCCCCGAACTTTGGCCGGGCCCGCAAAGTGAGTGACTTGTTGCGCATGTTTAGAATTTTTGCCGTGGGCCCAGATCGCGGATGACGGCGGCGCTTTGCAAACGAATGTAGGTGCTAGGGTCTTTCTTCATGCGCTCATGAAGAACCGCCAGCATATGATCGTCGGCGTCCACTTGGCCCTTGGCGGCCATGTCGCGCAGCGCGTTAATCGCTTCCACACGCACGCCAGGATTTTGATCATCCACCAGCGCATCTAGGAGTGTTTGACGGACTAGGTCCTGCGGCTCGGCACCATTAAGCGCTTCGAGGGCCTTCAATCGCACCGCGGCATTGTGATCCGTGTGCACGGCTTGGCAAAGCGCCGACCGCACATCGGGATCATTGTTGCGCGCGCGCAGCAAGTCTACCGCATCGAGACGAACATCAGGATCGAAACGCTGATTATTGTGCAGGACGAACATCAGAACCTGTTTCACGTCAGCATCGTTCACCGTACCGGACACCATGAATGGCTGCTGCGCCTTCAATTGCAACTGCACTCGGGGAGGTTCATTGTCCGACGCGGGAAACACATTGATGCCCGCCACATTGGCGGTGTGCAAATCGAGGGAACTAAGCGCGGAAGACGGGACAACTTCGGAAGCAGTATCAGAAACTTGGGGCGTCGAAATGTTCGACGCGGTCAGCGAATCCGCACCATTCGGCGCCACCGGACCACGTACCAGACGCGGTCCCAACACTCCCACCGAGAATCCAATGGCCAACAAGAGCGCCGCGCTCCAAGCCGGCCGCGGAGAAATCCAATCTGCCGGGAGGAACGCGCCAATCGTGCGGCGCAGCCAGCCACGCTCTTCCTGCTGATCCAAGGCATCATCGAGCGCAGCACGACAGCTGGCGAGCAATGACGCATCGGGCTCGCGATGATTCGCAGACAGTAGCCCGAGCATTTCATTTTGCTCCGCCATGGCCTGGTTGCAACCAGAGCAATGTAAAAGGTGATCGCTCACCTCCGCCATCTCCGACGCATCCAGTTCCCCGGCCGCAAACAGAATGAGCTGCGGCTCAAATTCCTCGCAAGCCGCGTTCTTCATCCCTCCGATTCCATCTTGCTGCATTCGTTTGGTCCTCGCCAGTCGCGATTAACGCATACCCTCCAGGCTCGCGCGCAATTTTCGCGTCGCCCGGAACAGCGAATTCTTCACTGTCTCTTCTGACGTGCCTAGCATGTCTCCGATAGCACGCAATTTCAATCCCTGATAATGCTTCATCTCAAAAACCATTCGTTCGCGCGGTGAAAGCCGGTTCAACGCCGTCGCAATGTGCTGGCCCAGTTCCTGCCCCAATAGATTTCTTTCCGGATTCGCCGCGGCTCTTTGTTCTGCTTGGCGGTCGAAGAAATCTCGTGTTCCGCCTTCCGCATCTTCCGGAACAGGAGCTTGATCTTCTCGCCGGCTCGTTCTGCGCCGCAAGTGGTCGAGCGCCACGTTTGTCACGATGCGGTAGAGCCAGGTATAAAAGCTGCACTCAAACCGGAAGCGGTGCAGATTCTTATAAACGCGCAGAAAACTTTCCTGGTAAACGTCTCTGGCATCTTCGGGACGATGCACCAGATTCAGCGCCAGCCGCAGAACCTCGCGATCGAACCGGCGCACCAGTTCCTCGAAAGCCAGACGGTCGCCCGCCTGCGCCTTACGGACGAGTGCCTGCTCTTCCGCAAGCTTCACCGCCGCTGCCTGGCGCGCCTCTCCCTCGAGTGCGACGCTCATCCCCATGGTGTTTGTCGTTGGCCTGGAAACGCCCGAGATCGGTGCGCCCGAACTCGAGGCGTGAATTCCGCTGTTCCCGGCATCTCGCCTTTCTACGGGTTCCGTATAGATAGACGGGCTTTGTGCCCGTTGGTGAGCACCCGCGGACGTTACTTTCCCACTATCGGACATCTGCCCCAAAAGACACCTTCTCGCTGAGATGCGTGCTCGCCTTATAACATTGTAAAAGCGGCATTTAGACACGCCGCGATTATAGGCATTCTAGCCTCGCGGCATTGCGCAACTCGGCAAGGAGATAGATTGCAAGGTGTTAGCCACTTCCGGAAAAACGCATTTTGGAGCCGAGCCGGATTAGACCGTAAACACCTGCACAAACCATGAAATCAACCAGGCTACCCCAGTCCAGCAGAAATCCTTGGTGGGGCAATGCCTGCGGCAGGTGCGGTACCAAAGAAAAATAGTAAATCGCATTCCCCAGAAGGATGGCGACGAGATATTCGATCCAGCGCCGAAGCGAAGTGCCAAGAAAACTCCGCGCCATGAATTCCCGGACTGCCCGTCCTCGGGTCGAATCCTTCACACGTTTCCTTTTGCGCCGGGCTGTTCGTCGATTTTAGGCCAGCGCCAGCGTCCACGCAAACACGCTTCTGGACGGCAAACCGATGGTATAAAAGTGATGCAACTTGCGCGCGCAGTCCTTGCGCCTCGCCTCATGCCCATCGCTCTCAGCAATCCAGTTAAATATCTGCGCGGGGTTGGTCCCCAGCGCGCCGCCACTCTCGAGGAACGCGGCATCCTCAGGGTCGCCGATCTGCTCGGTTATCTTCCATTCCGCTACGAAGACCGCCTTCGGTTTACGCCCATCGCCGAGATCATTCCAGGCCAAGTCCACACGATTTTCGCCGAAGTCAGCGGCGGAGGAGGAACCACGGTCCGCTTCGCGCGCAGCCGCCGCTCCATTTTTCACGTAGCCGTGCGCGATGCTTCAGGCACCGTGCACGTTCGTTTTTTTCACGGCGGCTATCTCGAAGGACGATTGAAGGACGGCCAGAAACTCGTGCTGCACGGAAAAGTAGACGCAGATCTGTATCGCCCGGGCCGGCTGGAAATGGTCAATCCGCAAATCGAGCTCGTCGGCGCCACGGACGGCGCCGCCGCGGACTCTACCGAAGCAGGCCGCATCGTCCCAATTTACGAAGCCATCGGCGGCATCAGCTCGCGGATGCTGCGCCGAATCATTTACGCGGTGCTCGCGGATTTCGAGGGCAATATTCCCGATCCACTACCGCCGGACATTCTCGCCCGCTATCGTTTCCCATCGCGCCGCGACGCTTTGCTTTACGCCCACTTCCCGCCCAAGGACGAAAGCATCGAGCTCCTGAACAATTTCCGCAGCCCCGCGCAAATCCGCCTGATTTTCGAGGAGTTTTTCTACTACCAGCTCGCGTTGGCTTTGCGCCGCTTGAACGACCACAGCCGTCGTGGCATCGCCATGCGTGTCCGCGAAGAAAAAGTCCGCGCGGCATTGAAACGTATTTTGCCTTTCAAGCCCACCGCCGCGCAAAAACGAGTGCTCGCCGAAATCGCTGCGGATCTTGAGCGCCCCTATCCCATGAACCGTTTGCTCGAAGGCGACGTAGGCAGTGGAAAAACAATCGTCGCGCTCGAAGCCGCCACCATCGTCATCGAAAACGGCTATCAAGTCGCGCTGATGGCCCCCACTGAAATCTTGGCCGCGCAACACTATCTTTCAGCGCGCCGCATCTTCGAACCCGTAGGCTATGGCGTGGAGTTGATCGTGAGTGGCCGCACGCGCTCGGCGAAGGACGAAGCTCTCGCGCGCGTCGGAAGCGCCGCTGCGCAAATAGTTGTTGGAACGCATGCGCTGATCGAAAATGCCGTCGCGTTTCATAAGTTGGGCCTCGTAATTGTGGACGAGCAGCATCGCTTCGGCGTGCTGCAACGCAAACGCCTGATCGAAAAGGGCGCGTCTCCGCACGTATTGGTGATGAC
>DATEVZ010000267.1:0-10685 GCA_035258265.1 Candidatus Acidiferrales bacterium | reverse complement strand
GGTGATGGAAGCCGGAGCGCTTTTCGGCTCGCGTCATTATCGCGATTATCATTTTCTACTGACACTCAGCGACGACGTTGCGCACTTTGGCCTGGAACATCACGAATCGAGCGACGACCGTACGTCGGAACGCAGCTTGATTGATGACGCGGAGCGGCTGGAATTCGCGACGCTGCTGCCGCACGAATTTGTGCACTCCTGGAATGGAAAATACCGCCGGCCGGCCGGACTCGCGACGCCTGATTATCAGCAGCCGATGAAGGACGATTTGTTGTGGGTGTATGAAGGTTTGACAGAATATCTCGGCGTGGTGCTGACGGGGCGCAGCGGACTGGAAACTCCGGAACAATGGCGCGATGAATTGGCCTATCTGGTGGCGACTTACAACCATCGCCCGGGGCGCGATTGGCGTCCTTTGCAGGACACGGCGGACGCGGCTCCGTTTCTCTACAATGCCAGCGGCGATTGGTCCAACTGGCGCCGGGGAACGGATTTCTACGAAGAAGGCGAGCTGCTGTGGCTGGACATCGATGCCACGCTGCGATCGTTGACCAAAGACAAGAAATCGATCAACGATTTTTGCAAAATTTTTCACGGCGGCCCCGGCGGAGAGCCGGCGCTCAAGACCTACAACTTCGAAGATGTGGTGGAGACTCTGAATGGTCTCGCGCCTTACGATTGGGCCGGATTCCTGCGTTCGCGGCTGGATGGTGTTTCGACCAAGACGCCTGAGGAAGCGGTCACCAACAGCGGTTGGAAACTGGTTTACAACGATCAGCCCAACGATGTCTTGGCCGTCGAAGAGGCTCTCGCGAGGCGCGCCGATTTTTCTTTCACCGTCGGCATGACGGTGTCCGACGACGGCACAGTGGGCGACGTGATCCACGACGGCCCCGCGTACAAAGCTGGGATCGGACCCGGAATGAAAATCGTGGCGGTGAACGGGGCGCAGTACACTTCTGACGGAATGCGCGCTGCGCTTGACGCCGCGAAATCGGCTACGGCGCCTATTCAATTGATTGTGGCGAACGGGGCGCAGTTCACTACGGTTTCGGTAGATTATCATGGGGGGCTGCGTTACCCGCATATCGAGCGCGACGCTGCGCGCCCCGATTACTTGAGCGCGATTACTCATGCGCTGGCGCAGTAGATGGCTTGCGTTGGCTGGCACTGAGTCGTTCCTATGAGATTACATCCGATTGCGATCGTGGGGATACTGCTGGTTGTGGCCGGCATCGCCGCGCTGATACATCCGCAGATGAGCATGCCGGCAAAGAAGGAAGAAATTCAGGTTGGTCCAGGAAAAGCGATTATTGAAACGCGGCGGATCGTGACGTTTCCGCGACCGTTCAGCGCGCTGCTGATCTTTGCCGGCGTGGGTCAGATATTCCTCGTTTGCCGGGTGCGCTCTCGCGTTTAGCCTTCCTTTGCGATGTGGTTGACGGCATGTATCTGAATTCCCAGGGTGCCAGCCATGACGATGAAGCGTACCGGTGAGTCATGGAAGACTGCCGACGAGTACGGCCGGACGCTTCCCTATTTCACCGTGAATTTGCTCGTGCGGGATTTGCAGCGTTCCGTCGCGTTTTATCGCGAAGTGTTGGGTGCCATAGTGACGTATTCTGATCCGGATTTTGCGGCGCTCAAGTTGAAAAATTTGGAATTCATGCTGCACGCGGACCATGCTTACGATCATCATGCGTGGTTTCCTGATCTCGTGCGCGGCGAACGGCGAGGATTGGGCGCGGAGTTGCGGCTATTTCAAACTGATCCGGATTTGATCGAATCGCGCGCCAGGAAATTCGGCGCGCCGATATTGCAGCCGTCACAAGACATGCCACATGGCTGGCGCGATGTGATTATTGCTGATCCGGACGGTTATACCTGGGCGATTGGGATGGCACTTAGAACGTAATGGCCGCACTCACGGAGAAGCGGGTGAAACGAAGCTCTAAAAACACATGTGGCGAGGCGACGAGACTTATAGGGAGTGCGGGAGTTTGCTCCCGCTCGCTTTCGGGTGGGGCCTGCCTCGCCAGGTCGACCGCGCTAGATCCTACGCTGCAAAGCGGCGGCAAGCCGCCGCACGCCAAAATGTCGTGTGCCGCTGCTCAAGCCCGCGCGACTTTGATCACACGTTTTGATGGTGCGGGCCACAATTCACAATGGCGGGGAGAAATTATGTCGAGCCGGACTTTGCGTCTTATCGCAGCGGGGATCGCAGTGCTACTCGGCGGATTTGCCGTGCAAGCGCAGAGCACTCCGAGGCGGCCGATTAGTTTTAAGGATTTGATCTCTTTGCATCGCCTCAGCGAGCCGCGCATTTCACCTGACGGCAAATGGATTGCGTACGGCGTGGCGACGCCCGATTTAGATACGAATCATTCCATTCGCGACATTTGGATTGTGCCGGTCGGCGGTGGCGAAGCGCGTCAATTGACGCGAGGTGGAAGCGATACGCGGCCGCGCTGGTCGCCGGATGGCAAGAAGCTCGCGTTCATTTCGGAACGCGGCGGTGCACCGCAAGTTTATTACGTCACTCTCGAAGGTGGCGAAGCGACGCGGGTTACTTCCCTTCCCACCGGTGTGGACAACGAATTGTGGTCGCCGGATGGCAAGATGATCGCGTTCGTCTCTTCGGTATATCCGGATTGCAAGGACGATGCGTGTAACTCGCAGCGTGACGCTGAAATCGCCAAGAGCAAAGTGCATGCGCGGATTTACGAAAAACTGCTTTATCGCCATTGGACCGGCTGGTGGGACGGCAAGCGCAGCCACTTGTTCGTCGCACCGGCGGACGGCGGCTCCGCACGTGATCTTACGCCAGGCGCAAACTACGACGTGCCGCCCTTCAACCTCGAAGCTCCGGAAGCGATTGCGTTTTCGCCGGACGGCAGCGAATTGTGCTTCACGGCGAACACGGATAAGGACGAAGCGCGCAGCACCAACGGCGATCTTTTTACAGTGCCAGTCTCCGGTGCGAGCCAGCCGCAGCGAATCACAACGAATCCGGCCAACGATTGGGGGCCCGCGTATTCACCCAACGGGAAGTGGATTGCTTATCGCGCGCAGACGCAACCCGGCCAGGAATCCGACCGTTGGCGGCTGATGCTTTACGACCTCCGTGCGGCCAAGCACGTTAATTTGACCGAGAATTTTGATCAGAGCGTCGAATCGTACGAGTGGACTCCGGACAGCAAGAACATCTATTTCCAGTCGGAAAACAAAGCGGAGATGCCTATTTATTCGATCGCCGCAACACCGGGCAGCACGCCAAAGGTGGTGGTGACCGACGGTTTCAATGCCGATTTCGATTTGAGCCGCGACGGGCGAACGCTGGCGTTGGCTCGAACGAGTCTGACGATGCCCGTGGAACTCTTTGTGGCCAGCGCGAATGGAACCGATTTGCACCAGATTACGCAGCAGAACGATGCACTGACTGCGCAGCTTGATTTGGCGCAGGCGGAGCCCTTCTGGTTTGAAGGCGCGGAAAAAACGCTAGTGGAGGGCCTGCTAATTCGACCGCCGCACTTCGATTCCGCGAAAAAATATCCGGTGCTGTTTTTGATTCATGGCGGGCCGCAAGGCGCTTGGCAAGACGCCTGGGGCTATCGCTGGAACCAACAGGTGATGGCCGCGCCGGGATACCTGGTGGTCATGATCAATCCGCGAGGCTCAACGGGATATGGGCAAAAATTCACCGAGGAGGTCAGCCGCGACTGGGGCGGCAGAGCTTACGAAGATTTGATGAAAGGTCTCGATGCGGCCATCGCGAAATATCCTTTCGTGGATGGATCGAACGTTTGCGCCGCGGGCGGCTCCTACGGCGGATACATGATTGATTGGATTGCCACGCACACAGGCCGTTTCAAGTGCTTGATCAGCCATGCAGGACCTTACGACGAAGTGAGCATGTACGGCTCGACGGAAGAGCTGTGGTTCATGGACTGGGAATTCGGCGGGCCACCGTGGGAACATCCAGAGTTGTACAAGAGGTGGTCGCCGAATGAATACGCGGCGGAGCTTGGGAAATACAAAACGCCAACCTTGGTGATTGGCGGCGAACTCGATTTCCGCGTTCCGTACAATCAGGATCTGGAATTTTTCACCGCGCTACAAATGCAGGGCGTGCCCTCAAAACTGATGATCTTCCCCGACGAAGGCCACTGGGTCTTGAAGCCGCAGAACAGCCAGTTGTGGTATCAGACGTTTCTGGATTGGGTGGGACAGTATTTGCGGTAGCGCGTAACCAGCGGGAAACAGCAAGAGGCGGATTTTCGATCCGCCCCCTCCCATTTTGTGCGGTTTTTTGCTTCGTATCAGTATTATTGAATTTCGACGGCTTTGGTCTTACCGTCGAAATCGATCTGCACGATGCGGTCTTCTTTCATCAAGACTTCTGACTGGCGAGCTTTCTGCGAAAGATCAATCCATTGGACCGGAACGGTGGCGACGGTTTTGCCGTCGTCGCTCCGGACAATTCTGAGTTGATTGTCGCCGTCATTTGCTTTCAAGCTGTAGTCTCCCGGCTTTAGCTGCTGGTTACCGATTGTAAGCGTGTGATCGACCTGAAGCGGCACCGAATTGGTGCGCGCCCAGAGCGGCAGCGAGAGACCAAACATTGCGATCGCTGCGAGATAGCTTTTTGTACGGATCCCCATTTGTCCTCCAGTTCGAATTTACAGATTTCCCGAAAAAATCGAGCGTGGAAGCCTCGACCTTCCCGCTAGTGAGAGCGGCCGGTGCGTCAAATCGCGCGTTCGCGGCCCTACATGACAGATGCGGAGGCTCTTGCGATAGTTTCGGTTTTTGTGGCGCGTAAACATATGAATCCACTCGACATGAGCACAATGCCTGTTTGCATTGTCGACTGCATTTTCGATTTTCTGTGTGTGTAGTTGTGCGGATTGACCGTTCGATCGATGGGTGACATCTTGCGTGCACCTTCCGGCTCCCGAGGCATTCGATGAAAACTTGGTTGCGAGCGGGCTTATGTGGCCTGGCAGCGGTGCTGTGGCTTGCTCCGCGGAGCTGCGCGGAGTCACTGAGCATCACAAGCTGGCCGACCGGAGCCACGGTTGAAATCAACGGAGTTGTCGAGGGGGTCACGCCATGCCGCATTAATTACCCGTAGGATATTTCCACAGACCGAAAGGCGTTTCGACAAAAGGCTCGAATATCCGATGCTCGTCCGCCTCTCCAAGGAGGGATACACCGTGCAGGAAATTGAGCTTACCGAAGGTCCCTTGGAATGGCATAGCCTTAAGGGCCGTTCCCGCGCACCATGCTGAAATCCTTCAGCAGAAAAGATTGAGAACGAAGCATGGAAGTGATAAAGGACGGTGACCTGACGCTGCACCCCGTGCTGGAACAATTTCCCTGAAGGTCTCCGCGCCGTGCAGCTCCTGCGCGCGGAGCCAGTCCGGTGCGCTATTGCGACGGGGCTTGATAGCCTGGGCCTTTTAGCGCGCGGCCGGCTCTGGCGGCCGTCAGGGCGCCGTGATCGTATTCTACTTGGCCGTTCACCAGGACGTAGTCCACACCTTGCGAAAGCTTTGTTGGTTCGGTGTAGGTGGCCTCGTCGATGATGGTCGCGGGATCGAAGACAGTGACGTCGGCAAAATAGTCGGTCTGGATCAAACCGCGGCCGGTGAGGTGTTCCCGCTGAGCGGGCATCGAAGTGATTTTGCGAATGGCTTGCTCGAGCGGCATCAATTTCTGATCCCGGACGTAGCGCCCAAGAAAACGCGGCATGGAACCGAACGCGCGCGGGTGCGTGTGCGGCTCGAAGAGCGGGCCATCGAGAGAAAGCTCGCCGGCGTCGAGGCCGATCGAAGTCCACTGCTGCTTGAGCCCGTAGAGCATGTCCTGTTCGCTGGCCATGAAATAGAGCGCGCCGGTTTGCGCGTGGTCGGCCAGGATGAAATCGAAAAGCGCGTCGTAATCCGATTTTCCTTCCGCTTTCGCCATTTGTGCGACCGTGTGGCCGTCATATTTCTTCAGATCCTGATTGAAAACTCCGGAGATCAGCACCCCAGAGCCGCCGTCGCTATCGAGGTAAAGATTTTCCCAATCCTTATGGTCAACGGCCATTTCGTTCTTGATGCGCGTGCGCGTAGCGGGGTCGCGGAGGCGCTCGAGCAGTTTATCGGTGCCGCCATCGGCGACCCATGGAGGCAGCGACGAGGCCAGCGCGGTGGCGCCCGCGACGTAAGGATACTGATCGGCGCGGATGTCCAGGCCCGCATCGCGCGCGGCTTGGATTTTCGCCACCACCCGCGGCATCGAGCCCCAACGCGACTTGCCACTAACTTTGAGATGGAAGATCTCGACCGGGAGAACAGCTTCGCGGCCGATGCGGATGGCCTCATCGAGTGCTTCCGTTTCGCTCGCGCCTTCGCTGCGCATGTGCGTGGCGTAGATGCCGCGGTACTGCGCGGCGACTTTGGAAAGTTCGATCAATTCGTCGGTCTTGGCGAAATGCCCCGGCGGATAAATCAGCGCCGTCGAAATTCCCAGCGCGCCATCTTTCATAGCTTGCGCGACTAACGATTTCATCTGGTCGAGTTCAGCCGGCGTTGGCGCGCGATCATCATCACCGATAACGGCTTCGCGCACCTGTGCCGCACCCAGGTACGTTCCCAGGTTGATCGGCGTGCCGTTTTTTTCGAGGCGCTCGAAGTATCCGTCTAGAGTGGTCCAATCAATCGTCAAGTGATAGTGGTCGAGAAAGGGTTTCAGCGGCGCGAGAGTTTTTTCATTTTGCGGCGAGATCGAACCGCCTTCGCCGGTGATTTCCGTAGTGATTCCTTGCGAAAGCTTGCTGAGCGAACGGTTGTCGATGAGCAGCGCGGTTTCGGATTGACCGAGCATGTCGATGAAGCCGGGAGTGACGATGCGGTCCGTCGCGTCAATCACCTTGGCAGCTTTGGCGTTCTGCAAATTGCCGATCGTGGCGATGCGGTCGCCGCGAATGCCGATGTCTGCGGCATACCAGGGGCCGCCGCTGCCATCGAGAATGCGGCCATTCTTGATAATTAGGTCGAAAGGCGCCTTCTCCTGCACGGGCGTCAGATAAATTGCGTTGGCGATTTCCCCCATCGCTTGGCCGGCGATTTTTTGCGGCGCATCGGGGTCGTCCGAGGGAAGCGAAACGCGATTAACGTAAATTGCAAAGGCCAAATGGCGGCCCTCGGGAGTGGTGGTGTAGCCCGCGAGGCCCTTAGCCGTGAGCATCAGCTTTCGATTGAGATTATCGAAAGCGTCGAACGTGCCAGTCTTCGCGAAAACGTGCCCGGCAGCGGGAGAATTCGCCTGGATGTTCCACAGCGTGCCGTCGCGTCCCAGGATCGGGAGCGCGCTTTCGAAGATTGAAAAATGCTTTTGCTGGGACATGAATGCCAAATAATGCACCATGAAGTCCGGCGTGAAATATGCGGACTGAGCACCGCCGGCACCGTCGCCTTGCGAGGCACCGGTTAGATCCAGACCGGCCTTGGTAAGGAATTCCCGCTCGAGGTCGAATCCGGCCTGGTCCGCATCTTTTGTTTTGTGCGCGAGGGCTGCGCCGAGGATGAAAGGCGTCATGCTGGCGTGAAGATTCTGGCTGACCTTGAGCGTGACTTTAACGTCTTCCGCAAGCGGCAGCGAAATGTGTTCGGCGACAATATTCTCGGCCGTGTAAGACGCAGCGGCCGCGGCGAAGTCTGCCTGCTCGCTTGGCGGCGGCACCGTGACTGCAATTCCCTTTTCTCGCAGAGCTTCGGCGAACGCCACCTGCGCGAAGCGGCTCGGTACTGGAACATCATACGAATACAGAATCGGAGACTTACCGAGAGGAAAGGTGCCGCTGACAACGACGGAGTAAGAACCATCGGGATTCACAGTTTCACTCGGCGGCTGAATATTCGGCTTGGAATTCGCGGGGCCGGTGACTGCCTGATTCACAAACTTGGCATAGCTGGTCGCAGGAGAAATGCTAATGCCGACGGGCGCTCCTTCCACAGGACCCGGCGAAACGCTGACGTCAATAATGTTGTCGTTTACACAAATCGGCGAAATCACCGCTTGCGTGCCATCTTCGTGGCCGCCTTCGGGAAAAAGTGACGCGTCAACCAGGACACGCCCCGCGACACGCTTGATTCCTTTTGCTGCGACCTGCGAGGCGAGTTCGCGGATCACGAGGAGCGGATCACCAGGAACGGCTTTCGTGTCAGGGCTGGCGTCGTAAGAATGGTCTTCATTCTGA
Organism: Candidatus Acidiferrales bacterium; assembly: GCA_035258265.1. GTDB lineage: Bacteria > Acidobacteriota > Terriglobia > Acidiferrales > UBA7541 > Palsa-295. Next base: position 2,437 of record DATEVZ010000267.1, on the reverse strand, counting down.
AACGCAAGCGTCCCGTCGGGCTGGATACGTCCCGAAAGATTGGGATCACCCGAGGCAACGAGAATCAGATCTCCGTTCAAGGCGCCGTCTGGTGCGATGGCGCCGGTTCGGTAGACGCGGGTGTGAAAACGGTAGTCCGCTCCGAGAAGTTCGAGGGCAGTACCCTCGGTTAAGAGCTTGGTGGTGGATGCGGGAGTGAAGAGCTGCTGACCGTTCAGAGCGTAGAGGACTTTGCCATCGTCCAGCGAATAAACTTCGATTCCGAAGCTGGCGTGTTTGTACTCGGGGCGGCCAGTGATTTCTCGGATACGGGCAGCGAGCGCGGACTCGTTCTGTGCTGGCACAGCCGATGGCCACACCAAGACGATGCCAACGGCAAGAAGCAGCAGTGTGGTCAGTGCAACCATCTGTTTGATCTTTGTCATTCGCGAATTGCACCTTCCACAGATTGTGAAACGGCGGACCATCTCATCAGCGGCCAGCGAATGAATAGGCGCGGCGCAGATACGCGTCGAGTTCGGGAACTCGAAAGATCTTCAATAGAACCCCGAGCAGCAGGACGCCCGACGCTGTTGTGAGTACCAGTAGCACCAATGCCCCGCCAATATGCTGCCAAGCGATGACGCCTTCGAGCCAGCCCGCCAACCGGTAACATGCGTAGCCCGCGATGCAGGATGCGAGTGCAACTTTCAAGAAGAACACAACCAAGCTTGCCTCTTCCGGATTTCGCGTGCGGCGACCGAGCAGCGCGAACAGAATGATTGTATAGGCGATGATGCCGATCGTGCTGGCGAGCGCCAGTCCGCGGAAATCCAGGCGGCGCACCAGCAGCCAATAAACCGGAAGACTCAAGAGTGTGGTCAACGTGCCGACGACGGCGGGCGTGATCGTATCGCGCGTGGCATAAAAGCCGCGCGCCAAAATATTCTGGGCGCCCCAGGCGAATAGACCAAGCGAGAAAAAAGCGAGCGCCGAAGCCGTGGCAGTTAGATCGGGACCGTGCAGACGCGTGCGCGAGAAAGCGAGATACACCAGCGGCTCGCTTTGCGCGATGATCAGCGCGGACATCGGCAGAAGCAAGAAGATCAAGGCCTTGAAAGTGGAATTGAGAATGCGATTGAGATCGTCCATTTTTCGTTCCGAGTACAGTTGCGCGAGGATGGGAAAAGACGCAACCCCGATGGCTTGCCCCACGAGGCCGAGTGGCACACGCATCAGCGTCTTGCCGTAACTCAGCCAGGTAATCGAAGCCGGCTGCAGGTAGGAACCGAACCAGCGAATGATCCAATCGTCCACAAACGACAATGACAGCGCCAGCATGATCGGTATCGATAGTTTCAGAAACATCCAAAAACCGGGATGCCCGACGTTGAGACTCGGAAAGTAGTTGGCGCCAGCGCGGTGGGCACCGTAAATCTGTAGCAGGAAATTTCCGGCAATCGCGCCGCCCAGGACGCCCACCGCGAAACCCGTAATCCCGATACGCGGTGAGAGTAGTACGCCGCCGATAATGATTCCGATGTTGTACACCAGCGGCGCCAGCGACGGGATGACGAACTGCCCTTTCGCGTATTGCACGGCGCTCAAGATGCTGCCTTCGTAAAAACAAATCTGTGCCGGGAGCATCAGACGTGTGAGAAATATTGTCTGTTGCAACTCGGCGGGCTTGAACCCGGGTGCAATATATTTCACCAAGTGCGCGGCAAATATTTCGCCGAGCACAACGAACGTGACCAGCACGAAGCCCATCACCGTGACAACCGTGGAGAAAACGCGCCAGCCTTCGTCTTCGCGTTGCTCGGTGACGTATTTTGCGAATACAGGGATGAAGGTGACGCTGAGCGAGCCTCCGGCGATCAGGTAATTCAAAAAATCGGGAAGAGTGAACGCCGTGTAATACGCGCTGGTGGAGGCGTTGGCGCCGATCTGATGCGCGACGGTCCAATCGCGAAAAAATCCCAGGATGCGGCTGAGCAGCACGCTGGCCATTACGATTCCCGTCGCGGCAGCAATGCGGCGATTCAGGTGCTCGGTCGTCACGAACGACATGGTAGATGGTTTGGCGCGCGTGGACTAGTAGGTTTGCGGGGGTTGTTTCCGACGCGCGGTCGTGCCGATGCGCTGGAGACGATTTTGCGGCCGTTGCGCGAAAGGTTTCGTCGCATCGGTTTTTGGAGCGGAGGTAAATCGTGCCCCAGCACCGATGGTGCACTAAAGTACTCCGCTACAACCCCGTGCGATGGTTCTATTCCAGGTTGGCGTCGTGCTCTGCGAGCGCGGATTCGCCCTCGGGCAGGGCAATGCCTTCGCGCGGTGGGCTGCCTTCGGGAGCGGCGCGCAGATATTGGATCGGCCAACTCACAGGGAATCCCAGTTCTTGGCCCACCATAAGCGGCCAGTACGGCTGGCGCAGAAATTCTCGCGCCAGCAAAACGAT
>DATEVZ010000266.1:0-4926 GCA_035258265.1 Candidatus Acidiferrales bacterium | reverse complement strand
GACCAGCGCACGGGACCAAGCCCACCGCGCCTATGCGATGGCCATCGGCCTCGAGCGCGACGACGCCGTCCGCCGCTTCCTGCAACGACGTCAATCGGCATTGGCACGTTAACCGGTCGCACCGACAGGGACGCAGCCCGTCAGTAATGGGCAGCGACCGGGCGTCACGCTTTGGGCATCGCATCCCTTTTTTCGAGGTGTGCGCGGTGCGCGGGCGTAGTATTCACCACAGAGATGGTGGCCGTTGGCGCGGACATATCGTCGCGCGCTGGCCGGGGGCGCCCAGCCCAGCGTTCGTTTTCGTGAACGAGTACACCCAAGTCCCTAGTCCCAAAGCCGGTGCCACAAATTCATCACACTCGAAGGAGGCATCGCGATGCGATCCCTTTTCCCTTTGGCTCTCCTCGGTCTCATCTTCGCTTCCGCCGCGACTCAACCAACGGAAGCGCCCACCGGATTCGACAATAAGAGCAACGGTGTGGTGGACGACGCCACTCATCAGACCGATCAAACAAAATTCGAGGAGGTCGAGCAGCTCAGCGATGGTCTGGGCCCGATCTATAACGCGCAGTCTTGCCGCGAATGTCACCAAAGTCCTGTCTCGGGCGCGGCGTCACAGGTGACTGAATTGCGCGTCGGCCATCAGGGACCTGACGGCCGCTTCCGCAACCCGGAAATTCCCATCGCGCATGGCTCCGAAGTCATTACCGGGCGATCGCTTGTGAACGATCGCGCGATCTGCCCTAATGCGGCTTTTCCCAGCACCGAAATTCAAGAACGAGTTCCAGAGACGGAGACGATCCGAACGTTCCGTCTTTCGCTCAACCTGCTGGGAGATGGATTCGTCGAGGCCGTTGCAGATCAAGCGTTCGTCGACCTTGCCAAGCAGCAATGCAAATCTTCGCGCAGGAAAATTTGCGGTCAGGTTCTCCGTGTACCCATCGTGGAAGCGCCCGGGCAGATGGGCGTAGGCCGATTCGGCTGGAAAGACCAGCACGCGAGCTTGCTGTCGTTCGCCGGCGACGCATACCTGAATGAGATGGGCATCACAAACCGCCTGCAACCCGACGAAGTCACCAAGCTCTGCAACAGCGCTTCGGAGCCGAACGACACGCCGGGGCCAGACGGCCTCTCCGACATTGACCACTTCGCCCGGTTTGTGCGAGCTACGAAGGCGCCCGCGCGCGATGCTCAGGTCGCGAGCACCGCTGCGGCGAACAGAGGCTTGGAGCTCTTCGAGAAGATCGGGTGCGAGACTTGCCACACCGAGAACTTGACGACCGCTCCCGCTGGAACAAAAATCAATGGTGGATCGTTCACGATTCCCGATGCGCTCGGCTCTGTCACGTTCCATCCCTACGGAGATTTCCTCATGCATGACGTGGGTACGGGCGACGGAATCCTGCAAGCGATTCCGGAGCACTACGGCAAGAAGGTTTTTCAAATGATGTCGGGTTATCTCTCGAAGCAGGACTTCGAAAGCAGCCGGAATAAGATCCGCACCGCGCCTTTGTGGGGAGTCCGTCTGCGTCCGCGCTTGATGCACGACGGCGCTTCGCTGACGTTTCGCGACGCCATTGTGCGCCACCACGGAGAAGCCAGCCACGTAACCACGCAATTTGAAAAACTCACGAGGGAGGATCAGGAAGCCATCATCGCATTCCTGAAGTCACTGTAAGCGACGCAGTCGGCCATGCGCACCGTCAATTCTTAACGGCGCGCTCGCGCGTGATTTCCTCGGCGATGCGGCGGCCGACGGCCGGCGCGATCATGCGCACTTCAGACATCAGCTGCACGAATTGATCGGGGTAGAGTGATTGCGCACCATCCGACAACGCGCGCTCGGGATCCTGATGCACTTCGATCAGCAACCCATCCGCGCCCGCCGCCACCGACGCGCGGGCCATGGCGCCCACTTTGTCGCGGCGTCCCGTGCCATGCGACGGGTCGGCGACCACCGGCAAGTGCGAGAGCTGCTTGATCACCGGAATCGCGGCTATGTCCATGGTGTTGCGCATGTACGTGTCGAAGGTGCGGATACCGCGCTCGCACAGAATCACGTTGTAGTTTCCGCCTGCCATGATGTATTCGGCGCTCAGCAGCAATTCCTCGATCGTTGCAGACATTCCGCGCTTCAGCAGCACCGGCTTCTGAATTTCGCCGAGTGCACGCAACAAATAATAATTTTGCATGTTGCGCGCGCCGACTTGCAGCACGTCCACGTAGGGCACCATCACATCAATCTGCGAAGGGTCCATCACTTCGCTGACCACTAGCAGCCCGTTGCGATCGGCCGCGCCGCGCAGAAGCCTGAGCCCGTCTTCGCCCATGCCCTGAAACGAATACGGGGATGACCGCGGTTTGAACGCACCGCCGCGCAAAAGTTTCGCGCCGGCCTGCGCCACGCGCTCGGCGATTTCGCCGATCTGCGCGGCCGACTCCACCGCGCACGGCCCCCCCGCCGCCACAATTTCCGGCCCGCCGATCGTAATGCCTTTGCCTAGTTCGATGACCGAGCCTTCGGGACGAAAATTCCTCGACGCCAATTTGAACGGATGTGAGATGCGGATAATTTCTTCCACACCAGGCGCGGCTTGCAGGGCTTCGAGCTCGCCTCGATGCTTTTCGCTTTTGCCCACGACACCAATCACGGCACGTTCCTCTCCGCGGCTCAGATGCGCATTGAAGCCGCACTCCTGTATGCGTTTCACTACATGATCGATTTGCTCTTCCGTTGCATCTACAGCCATATTGATGATCATAAATTCCCCTCGATGGATTGAACCGTCTCGGCGCGCGCGAGTTCCGCCGCTTTGTACGAGCCCAGCACCTTCAGTTCCACCACAACGCTTCTCAACTCATCCAACGCCGCAACGATTTCCGGATCGCTGGCCGCCGCTTGCAAGTCTAGATAAAAACGGTACTGCCACGGACGCCCGTGCACCGGCCGGCTTTCAATTTTCATCATGTTGATGTTGCGCCGCGCGAAAGGCTCGAGCGCGCGCAGCAATGCACCCGGAATGTGCGCGAGTTGAAATACCAGCGAGATTTTGTCTGGCGCCGACGCTAGCCCTGGCGCGCCGGCAACCTCGTCCACCGCAGCAGCCCCGACCGCCAGCAGAAAAAATCGTGTGTAATTTTCGCGGTCGTCTTCGAGATGTTCGCGAAGAATCGCGGCGCCATAAAGCTCGGCCGCACCCCTGCTAGCAATTGCCGCGCGCTTTTTGTCGCCCGCGCGCATGATATCGCGCACGCTTCCGGCCGTGTCCTCAGCCGGGAATCGTTTCAGCGCCGTGTACGTGGCGAAAAACCGTTCGCACTGCGCCAGCGCCACGGGGTGTGACGCCACCGAGATTAATCCCTCAAACGTCGCGCCCGGCACGGCAATCAGATTGTGCGCAATCGGAATAATCACTTCGCCCACGATGTGCAAGCCACTTTCGACCAGCAGATCGAACGAACGATGCACCGAACCGGCCAGGCTGTTTTCCATAGGCGCCAGGACGTAATCCGCCAGATCGTCCTCGATCGCCGAAAACGTCGCTTCAAACGTGCCGCACGGCACCAGAGCGATATCCGACCCAAGCAGTTTCAGCGCGGCCTCTTCGCTGAACGCTCCGCGCTCTCCCTGGAACGCGATTCGTGCTTTTGACGCATCTGTCATGCCGCCGCCACCTTGGCAGCCTTCGCGGATCTACCTGTCTTCCGGCGTCTCTCGCGCGTATCCGCGTGCGCCTTTCCGCCGCCCTTGGGAAGCTCTGCTTCGCCCAGGCCATGAGCTTGCTGGATTCGTATGGACTCGTGCAGAATCAGTCGGTAAATCTTCTCCACCGCCTCCCCATCAAGCGGCCCAGGATTCAAAGTTTTCATACGCGAAAGAATTTCCTGCTCGCGCTCGGGAACCCGCAACGCCAACCCGCTCGCCCCCTTCAGACGGCCCACTTCCAACGCAAAGCCGGCGCGCACGTTGAGCAGATGCAGCAAGGTAGTATCAATCGCATCAATCTTCGCCCGCCAGTCGCCGATCTTGATTTGACTCATCCCGCCCTCCTGATTGGCCCCAAAAACAAAAAAGGCCGCGTTCTCTTTCGAGGCTCGCGGCCGGCGTTCAAGACTTTGTGCGGTTCTTAGCTTCTATTTCTTGCGTGATCCGCGCGCGTCTCGCCGGCCCGCTCCTCCGTAAAGGAGAAGCGGTAAATAAAAGCGAAACGGTAATAAAACTTGCTCGTCACGCGAATCGAATTCTCACCTTCCGCTGCGGACTCCGTGCAGCGAAATCTCACTATACGAGACACGTGTCGGGTCGTCAAGCGCTTCTTGCACAAAGAGCACATAAACAGTTTTTATGCTCAAGACAATAATTACAAATTTGACTTATCTCGGCTCGGAGCGCCTACTGGCTCTTACAGCGTATCCGTTTACGCTGCCGAGGGTCGGGTCCTGATCGAGAAGGGTGAAGGAATCGCAGCAGAGTTCGGCGGAACGCCAATCCATGAAAAAAGTATCGAATATCCTGGTCGTAGTACTTATCGGGTGCGGGCCACCCGCCTAGCCTGCTTCTAGGCGCTGCGCCCCGCACCAGAGTAACGGTGACGGGGCTTTTTTGATTTATACGCACTAAGGGAGACCCCAGGCCATTATGCAGAGCGACGTTATAAAAAAAGGAATCGCGCGCGCCCCCGCCAGGGCAATGCTGAAAGCCACAGGTCTCACCGACGACGATCTGGCCCGTCCGCTCGTCGCCGTTGCCAACACCTGGACCGAAGTCACTCCCTGCAATTTTCACCTTCGGCATTTGGCGGAGCGCGTTAAGGAAGGCATCCGTGCCGCGGGCGGCACTCCCATCGAGTTTGACACGATCACCATTTCCGATGGCATCACCATGGGCACCGAAGGCATGAAGGCTTCGCTGGTCTCGCGCGAAGT
>DATEVZ010000265.1:0-14815 GCA_035258265.1 Candidatus Acidiferrales bacterium | reverse complement strand
TCATGACTGTCATCGGCGCCCTTAGCTACGGCGAACTCGCCGCAGCCATGCCCCACGCCGGCGGCCAGTACGTCTATCTGCGCGAGTCGCTAGGCCCGCTCTGGGGATTCCTCTACGGCTGGACGATGCTGCTGGTAATTCAGACCGCCACGATCGCCGCCGTCGCTATCGCCTTCGCGAAATTTACCGCCGTGATGGTTCCTTGGTTTTCGCCGACCGAATGGATTTGGAAACTGGGCACCGTCGGCCCATGGCAGTTCTGGTTCGGTTCTCTCGGCCCCTATAACGTCGGCCTCAACCGTCAGAATCTGCTCGCCATCGCCTCAATCATCTTCCTCACGTGGATCAATACCCGCGGCCTGCGCATCGGAAAAATCGTTCAGAACATTTTCACGGTCGCCAAAGTGGGCTCGCTCGCGGCTCTGGTGGTCGTCGGCTGTTGGTTTTCCACTGCCATCGCGCGCCAAGCAAATTTCACGGATTTCTGGCGTAACGCAGGTTTGTGGGTGATGCATCCGTATCCAACCGACCATCCCACGTGGACTATCGGCACGATCACGCTGGTCGCCGTCGCCATGGTCGGCGCGCTCTTTTCTGCCGACGCCTGGAACAACATCACCTTCACCGCCGCCGAAGTGAAGAATCCCAGCCGCAACCTGCCGCTTTCACTGGCTCTTGGCGCCGGCACCGTGATCGTGCTCTATACCCTCGCAAACGTCGCGTACCTGCGCGTACTTCCCATCTCGGGCGACCCGCACGGCGCAACAGCTCTTGCGCGTGGAATCGAATTCGCCGCCGACGGTCGCGTGGGCACCGCTGTTGCGGAAGTGATCTTCGGCCCCGCCGGCGCCATCGTCATGGCCGTCGCCATCCTCATTTCCGGCTTCGGCTGCAACAACGGCCTGATCCTCTCCGGCGCACGGATTTACTATGCCATGTCCAAAGACCGCCTCTTTTTCAAATCGGTCGGCAAAGTGAACAAATATCACGCACCCGGAGCTGCGCTCGTCGTCCAGTGCATCTGGGCTGCGATCCTTTGCTTGTCCGGCACCTACAGCCAGCTGCTCGATTTTCTGATTTTTGCGGTCCTGATTTTTTATATCCTCACGCTCAGCGGCCTTTTCATCCTGCGCTGGAAACGTCCGGACATGGAGCGCCCTTACAAAGCTTTCGGCTACCCGTTTCTTCCGGCGTTATATCTCGTCATGGCCGTATTCATCGAAATTCAGCTTTTGCGTTATAAGCCGCAGTACACTTGGCCCGGCTTGATCATTGTGCTCTTAGGTGTTCCCGTATATTTGCTATGGAAACAAGCAGGGAAGTCGCAGCCAGCGTCCGATTAGCTTAAGTATCTTGGCTTTATCTGTGTTCATCCGTGTTCATCTGTGGTGCCGTTGATTTCGCACTGGGCGCCCCAACCTCAAGGAGGAGATTGCGAATGAGCAATCCGCTGTTCAAAAAGAAGCCCATGGAGGTGCTGCTTCGCGAAGCGGCGGATACAGGCGAGCACACGTTGAAACGCACGCTCGGCCCGCTTTCTCTCACGGCGCTCGGCGTCGGGGCGGTGATCGGCGCAGGAATTTTCGTGATGACTGGCCTCGGCGCGACCTATGCCGGCCCAGCGCTCACCATATCCTTCATCGTCTCGGGTTTCGGATGCGTTCTCGCGGGACTGTGCTACGCGGAGTTCGCCGCGATGATTCCGCTCGCCGGCAGCGCCTACACCTACGCGTACGCCGCGCTGGGCGAGCTCCTCGCCTGGATCATCGGCTGGGATTTGACTTTGGAATATGCCATGGGTGCCAGCACCGTTTCCTCCGGCTGGTCGAACCATTTCGTCGAATTGCTCCAGATTTTTCATCTGAAGATGCCGCTGTGGCTTGCGTACGACCATTGGACGGCGCTGGCGACCGCCGAAAACATCGTGGCGCGTGCCCAGGTCCACACGAGCGATCCTTCTCTCGGCATCACCACAAAAGCGTTTTCCGATCGGGTGCATGCGCTGATCGACGTGCCGTCGCCGGATCTGCTCCGGCAAGCGCACGACCTGGTGGCCGCACCGCGCATTTTCGGTTTCGACTTTGGATTCAACCTGCCGGCCTTCGTGATCGCGCTCATCATCACCGCGGTCCTGGTGGTGGGCATCAAGGAAAGCGCCAACTTTAACGCCACCATCGTGGTGATCAAGGTCAGCGTGGTGCTGTTCGTGATCATCTTGGGTCTGAAGTACGTGGACAGCGCAAACATCGGGCACAGCTGGGCCGAATTCGCGCCCATGGGCGTCGGCGGCATATGGAAAGCGGCCGCCTACATCTTCTTCGCCTACATCGGTTTCGACGCCGTTTCCACCACCGCGCAGGAAGCCAAGAATCCGCAGCGCGACTTGCCCATCGGCATTATCGCCTCGCTGGTGGCCTGCACCATCCTTTACATCCTCGTGGCTTTCGTGCTCACCGGCATGGTGCCCTGGAGGTCGATCAACGTCGAGGCGCCGCTGGCGGTTGCCTTTCTCGATCACGGCCTGAACACAGCCTCCACCGTGATCACGGCTGGCGCGCTGGCCGGACTCACTAGCGTCATGCTCGTGATGTTGCTAGGCCAGACTCGCGTGCTCTATTCCATGGCCAACGACGGCCTGCTGCCGCGCAAGTTCTTCGCCGCGATTCACCCCAAGTTCCGCACGCCGTACAAGACCACGATTCTCGTCGGCCTGTTGGCCGCGATCGTCGGCAGCATCACTCCCATTGATCAGCTCGGCAAAATGGTCAATATCGGCACGCTGCTTGCCTTCGTGATCGTGTGTATGGCCGTAATCGTTCTGCGCTACACCAATCCCAACCAGCCTCGCCCGTTCCGTACGCCGCTCGTTCCGCTGATCCCCGCGCTTGGCGTCGCCATCAACATCTACATGATGATCAATCTCGGCTGGGTGAACTGGGCGCGCCTCATCATCTGGCTGGCGATTGGTTTGGTGGTTTACTTTGGCTACAGCCGCTATCACAGCCGCGTGCAGCAAAACGACCGCCGCGCGCTCTAGTGCTGGTCAACGACCCTGTGGCATGGTCGCGCCCTCTGTTGCTTGGCCTTGAGAGTTCCGGATAGGGTGGCTCTCAAACCCTTCCTGCGCGATCCAAGTCGCGGCGGTTGTGGGGTCTAGTTCTTCGTGGTGTCCTTACTAACTCTTTCATCGAGCGCCGTCATCCTGAGCGCAGCGAAGGATCTCTCTTCGACTTCTTGCCGACTCAGCGCATACCTTCCATATCCGCCGCTCGTCGGCTATTCTTCTAACGCCTGAGACCAATCTTCGTGAACCGACTTTCTCCTCGCCGGTTATTTGTCTTGCTGCGGCACATCGCGCCGCTGGACCGGGTCGCGCTCGTGGTCATCCTTCTCTACGTTGCGGTGCGCGTGTTCGCGGCATTCGTCGCCCCGGTTCGCTTCTCCGGATTCATCGCCTTCCTCGGTTTTCTCGCCGCCGTTTACCTCGTTGTCCGGCTAGTGCCTTGGTTCCGCACCAAATTCATGTGGACCCTGCGGAACCGTCTCATCGTCGTGTACGTTTTCATCGCGGTTGTTCCGGTCATCCTGCTGCTTTCCATGGTGGGCCTGGCAGCCTACGGTCTCTACCTGCAACTCGGCGCGCATATTTTTCATGACGACCTCCAAGCCCGCATCAGCACCATTTCCGCCGACGCGGATGCCCTCGCCGGCGCCGTGGAACAGGAAGCAGCACAAGGCGCGTCTCCCACCAGCGAAGCCATCCTCGCCCGGCCGGGCGTCGCCAATCTAATCGAAGCAGCACGCCGCGAATGGCCTGACTTGCGCGTCTTCCCCAACCGTGGCGAACGCCTCGTGCAGGCGGGCGACGGTCGGCATTTCGCGGGCCTGGTGGAATTCGGCGGGAAAATTTGGGTCTCTGCGGCAGTCGAGAAGACCGGCCCAGCCGGGCCTTTCTACCTCGTCGTCGGGACCCCGCTCAATCCCGCCTTCCTCGATGGCTTGCCTTCGGATATCGGTCCCATCCAAATCATTCCGCTGCGCCCGACGAACCAGCAAACTCCCGCAGGCGCCTCACTCAGTTTCAATGGCAAAGTATTCGTCCCCGGAGAGCAAATCGCCAGTCGCGGCCGCGTGCTGGAATCGCCCGCGAACTGGTTTGACGTTCGTATCGGTGGCGTCTCCACAATTGACCTCGCGCACATCGGCCCGCAGCCGGACGACGCGCCCGCCGCCGTCTTGGCGACGTTCGCCATGCGCGCCTCGGCCCTCAATCGCCGATTGTTCACTTCGGTGGGCGAAATAGGGCCACTGCTCGAACTCGCCCTGATTGCTGCCGGCGTGATTTTCCTGGCGCTGGAATTTGCCGCGCTGATTACCGGCATCGTTCTCACGCGTACGATCACGCGCGCCGTGGGCGATCTTTACGAGGCGACTCTCAACGTCCGCCGCGGAGATTTCGCTCAGCGCATTCGCGTGCACCAGCGTGATCAACTCGGCGCGCTCGGCGAATCCTTCAACGAGATGACCAGTTCCATTTCCGAGCTGATCGTCGAGCAAGGCAAGCGCCAAAAACTCGAAAACGAAATCGCCATCGCCCGTGAAGTGCAGTCGCAGCTCTTCCCGCAAGTCCTTCCCGCGTTGCCCGGCCTGGAACTCGCCGCCATTTGTCGTCCCGCCCGCGTCGTCAGCGGCGACTACTACGATTTCATCCGCACAGGGCAGGATTGCGTGGGCATCGCGCTCGCCGACATCAGTGGAAAGGGAATTTTTGCCGCGCTTCTAATGGCAAGCTTGCAAGCCGCTCTGCGCAGCCAAGCGTCGCTCGATGGCAATTGCACCACCGCCGACCTGGTTTCGCGCCTGAACCGCCACGTATTCCGCAACACTTCGGACGATCGCTACGCCACATTCTTCTACGCTGTTTTTGATGTGAACACCAGGATGCTCACCTATACCAACGCCGGTCACCTCTCGCCGTTTTTCGTTTGCAGGGACGAAGTGCAGGAGCTCAGCGAAGGGGGCACGGTGATTGGTATGTTCGAGGATATTTCTTACACGCAGGGCAGTATAAAAGTCGAACCAGGGAGCTTGCTGGTAGCCTTCAGCGACGGCCTGACCGAACCTGAAAACGTCTACGGCGAAGAATTCGGCATGCACCGCCTGAAAGAGGAAATCCTACGCCAACGCAGCATGCCCCCGCAGCGCATTGCCGAAAACCTGATCGCCGCCGCCGAGCAATGGGCCGGCACCCCCGAACAAGCCGACGACATAACGGTCGTGATCGCTCGCATGGGCTGAGGCGTTTGACAAGTTTCTTTTCAGTCCTTCGCCGCGGGCGTTATACTTGCGCTACTTACACAAGCAATCTCTACTTGCCCATGTTGCGGCGAGTTGCTTCCGTCCTCAGCAGTGCCGGGCGACCTGTGCAAGCTCTGCGATCAGGCACTGAAGTCCTCAGACAGCTCAGATGATTATGTCCTGCAGAAGCTTCCGCTCGTAAACACCTTCTTGACGACCGGACGACCTTTCGGCGTCACGATTTTGGCGTTGTGGAACTACTCGGTTGCCCTGGTGGCTCTTTTCAGCGGCTTGGTCTTCCTCGCTGGGCCGAAGGCGCTTGCCAGAATATTCCAAACGCTTGGCTTCCCACGCGGTGATGATCCTGATTTCAGTGCAGTTGGATTTCGGCTGTTGATGTTCGGGCTTTGCCTACTGATCTCCTACCTGGCATATTTGATCGGAACCGCCTTCTGGCGTTGTAAGAATTGGGCGAGACTCTTGACCATAGGTTTTTCGGCTCTGGAGTTGGTCTTCAGCCCGCGGCACGCCACCATTTCAAGCCGCTTCATCTCCGTCATAGACATCCTGTATCTATTCACTCCCCACGTGAGGTCCGTCTTCAGGGCGGTTGTGACTGAAGAGCGCACTACCTGATTTGGAAGTACCCCGCTCGAGAAAAAGCTCAACGTCGCTCCAGATTTATCGAACTCCTCCAGCGGCCAAAAGCTGCTCGCCAGTAAGATACCTTGACTCGTCCGACGCCAAAAACACCGCAATCGGTGCAATGTCTCCAACCTTCCCGATGCGTCCCAACGGCGCCTGCGCAACGAAAGCCGTCTCGAATTCGGATCCAAGAAACCCGCCGGCATGCGTGCCTTCCGTCTCGATGATCCCGGGATTGATCGTGTTCACACGAATCTTCTTCGGTCCCAGTTCCCGCGACAGCACACCGGTAACTGCATCCAGCGCCCCTTTGCTCGCGGTGTAAACCGTTGAGTTAGGAGGCGTCAAGCGGCTCACCGCCGACCCAATATTGATGATGCTTCCGCCGTTGCTCATGTGCTTTACAGCCGCCTGCGTCACCAGGATCGCTCCAAGCACATTGATGTTGAAAGTTTTGTGGAAGTTTTCTTCGGTGACGGCCTCGATGGGAGCGAACTCGTACACCCCGGAGTTGTTCACCAGAATATCGAGGCGGCCGTAGTTCTTGATTGCGGCGTCGATGATGCCCTTGGCCTCTGCGGCCTTGGACACGTCGCCGCCAACTGCCATAGCTTTCCCACCGGCTGCGGTGATGGCGGCCACCACTTTATCCGCGCCAGCCTTGCTGGAGGCATAGTTCACGACCACCGATGCGCCTTCCGCTGCCAACGCCGTGGCGATGCCAGCCCCAATGCCCTTAGAGGCTCCTGTCACGACTGCAACTTTCCCTGTGAGCTTACCCATTTCGTTTCTCCTCATTTGGTTAGAGTGTGTAAGTACTGAGTTAGCAGATAGATGCGGGCTGGGTGAGAACCTTACGACCTAGCCTTTGATGCGCGGGGAGCGTTTTAGATTCGGAGAGCGTTTTTGGTGCGACGGCGAACTCGAACTTTTCGAGAGTGGAAACGACCTCACTTCAGGCATCAGCGCCCGACGTTCTCGAGACGAAAGCACAACTTTTCGACTACTTTTCTGCGGGCTTGCCGAGCGGAACTTCGAAGAACATCAAGGCCTTCTTCGTTGGAATCGCCACCACATCAGGCAGGTAAAGCACCGACGTCGATGCCAGCGACGGATCGTGGTTCACATTAAAATAAAGAAACCCATGCAGCGATCGCATCGGCGCAACCGTATCGGAATCCAGCGTCAATGGCCGCAAAATCTCCGCGAGCTTTTCCGCTTTCTTATCGCCGGTCGGCAGCGGTATGCCAGCCACGCGGCGCTGCGACGGTGCGGCCCCTCCCGGATGCGCAATCAACCCCGCGACATCCTCGGGGCTGAGCCAGTCAATGTCTTGCCTTTTTCCGCTTCGCAGGTGGACCTCGAGCTGAATGGTATTGATGTTCACCTGGATCGGATGGTCGGTTTCATTCCGTAGAAAAACTTCAACGGGCAGAATTCCCACTTCCAACGGGTTCGCCTTGCCGAATTTTTCCTTGCTCCGCGCCTTGTCTACGTAAGGATCGGCCAGAACCGTCAATCCGTCATGGTTATCGTGCGGCAGCGCCGCAGTCGCGTCCGGCGTAGCCTGCTGCAGCTTGCTCGCCCCAGGCTTGTTTTGCGCGCCCACCGCGGCCACTCCTGCGCAAACCAGGAGAGCAAAGGTCAAAACAGAAGATAAAGGCTTGGTCATCTCCCTGTGCGATGCCTCTGCGGCGCCGGAAGTTGTGCGCGTTTCATGCGGGTGCAACTATAATACTGGGCTTGCGCGGGGCAAACTCCTTTCGGAGCGCGCGACACCTTCCGAATGTATTTCTTTTATCGCATCCTGACGGCTGCGGGAATGTTCATTCTCGCTCCGTATTTCGCCCTGCGCGGCTGGCGTGCAGGAGAACCTTCGCGTGCCCTTCGCGAACGATTAGGCATCTTGCCGCCAGAAATTGCCGCCCTAGCCGCGGCCAACGCAAGCGCGACGCATCCCGGTGCTGGCCCAGTGTGGATTCATGCCGTGTCGGTAGGCGAAGTGCTGGCCGCCAAGCCGCTCATCGAAAGCCTGCGACAACGTTTTCCGGGACGCGCAATCTTTGTGTCCACCACCACGGAAACCGGCCAGCGCCTCGCGCGCGAGCGACTGCAATCTGCCGACGGCATCTTCTACTTTCCGCTTGACTGGGTCGTGCCGGTTCGCCGCGCGCTACGCGCGATCCAGCCTGCCCTCGTAATCATCATGGAAACCGAAATCTGGCCGAATTTTCTGCGCGAAGCCCACCGCGCAGGAGTCCCGGTGATCTTCGCCAACGCGCGCATCTCGGAAAAATCCTTCGCGCGATTCAAGCGCTGGGAATTTCTCGTTGGAGCATTTTTCGGGCGGACCATGCACGACCCTCAACTGTTCCTCGCCCAAACACCCGAGGATTCCGTGCGCCTCCTCGCCATGGGCGCCGATCAAGATCGCATTGAAGTCACTGGCAACTTGAAATATGACGCCGAACCGCCCGCCATCGGCCGCTTCGGCACATGGCTCGAGCAGGAGATCCGCCGCCAGGAACGCTGGCCTGTTCTAGTCGCGGGCAGTGTCGTCGCCGGAGAAGAGGACGCCGTTCTCGCGGCGTACGACCTCGTGCAGCGCCAGTGGCGTCATACGTTGCTGATACTCGCCCCACGTAAGCCCGCGCAATTCGATGCCGCTGCGGAGATTGTCGCCGCCGGCGGCTGGAAAGTTGTGCGCCGCAGCCAATTGGATTCAGCCGCATCTCTCGACGACGATACCGACGTGTTGCTGCTCGACTCCATTGGCGAGCTAGCCGGATTGTATTCGCTCGCAGATGCCACGTTTGTCGGTGGGTCACTCACTCCCGCAGGCGGCCACAACATTCTTGAGCCGGCGTGGTTCGCGCGCCCGCCAGTATTCGGCGCCTCCATGGAAAACTTCCGCGATATGGCGGACCAATTCCTCGACGCCCACGCCGGCGTGCAAGTCACATCGGGGCAGGGGCTCGGCAAAGTGTGGATTCAACTCATCCAGGATGACCAGATGCGCGAACGTATGGGCAAATCCGCGCGCGCGATTTCCGAACGCAATCGCGGCGCCACGGAGCGCTCTCTTGATCGCATCGCTGTGATATTGAACGAATCCGCCAAGGGAAACGCCGCGTGACGCTCGCTGAAATCGCACTCTGGCCGTTTGCACTCGTGTATGGCGCGGTCACGCACCTTCGCGCCCGAGCCTATCGCCAAGGCATCCTCAAACCGCGGCGTCTGGATGGCACAGTAGTCAGCGTCGGCAATCTCACGGTAGGCGGCACCGGCAAAACTCCCATGGTTCTCTGGATTGCCGAGCGCTTGGCCTCCGAAGGCAAAAGCGTCGGCATCCTAACTCGCGGATATCGCGGTCGTCCGAGCGAATCAAGCAAGAAAAACGAGCCAGCGTTCGGCGGTTCAACCAGCGACGAAGTGCGCATGTTGCGATCCCGGCTGGGGGATCGTGTAGCCTTCGGCATTGGCCCGGATCGCTACGCCAGCGGTGGCCAACTCGCGAAGCGCGGCGTGAATTGGTTCGTTCTCGACGACGGCTTTCAGCATTTGCAACTAGCGCGCGATGTGAATATTGTCCTGATTGACGCGACCAACCCATTCGGCGGCGGCCGCTTGCTTCCCGCTGGACGCCTGCGCGAAGCGCGTTCAGCGCTCGTACGCGCGGATATCGTAGTAATCACTCGCAGCAGCCATGCCCCAGCGATCGAATCCGCCATCCAACGTGAAACCGATGCTCCGATTTTCTACGCCCGGCCGAAGCTCGATGCCATCCACAGCTTCACCGACGGGCAAATCGGCGGAAATGTCGCCCCGTCCGCACTCGGCAAACTCTTCGCCTTCTCGGCTATCGGCAACCCGCAAGCCTTCCTCGCCGACCTGCGCGGCTGGGGCCTCGAAATCGCTGGCCACAAATTCTTCCCTGATCATCACCGTTTCACGGATGCCGATGATGAAGAAATTCTCCGGGAAGCAAACGAAGTCGGGGCCGCCGGTCTGATCTGCACCGAGAAAGACCTCTACAATCTGCACGCGATTTATTACGCCAAGATACCGATATTCTATTGCGCGATTTCAATGCGGATTGACGGCGAAAACGAATTCTGGAGCACGGTGCAAGAGACAGCCAAATCAAACATCGAAGCGGCTCAATTGAAATCGCCCGTGACCCAATAACAGTAAGGTTGACGCCACCGCTCGTTGCCGCATCCAACTTGCCTGTGATACTTTTCGCCACGGTCATCTTGGAGTGCGGGGGCTTGCCCCCGCCGCACAAAAGTCGAATTTAGCTTGAACGCCCGACGCGAGGCTTGCCTCGAGCGCTAGATCGCAGCACGGCAAGTGTGCACGACAATCAAAGCCAAGGAGCCTGATTGACAGCAGCCAAGTCGAAGAGAACCGCATTAAACTCTACGCGTCGAGCGACGACGCAAGCGACCGCCGACACCACCGTTGACATCACCCGCCTACTCGACCTGGTAGCCGCCTTCCCACGCCAAACCATCGGCGTCGTAGGCGACTTCGTCCTCGACGAATTCGTCTCCGGCGAAATCTCCCGAGTCTCGCGCGAAGCCCCGGTCCTGATACTCCGCCATCGCCGCAGCGAATCGTATCCGGGCGGCGCAGCCAACGCGGTCAATAACTTAGCGGACCTCGGCGCCCGCGTTCTACCGGTGGGCATAGTCGGCAATGACGAAGGCGGCCGCAAACTCTTCGATCACTTCCGGCGCAAGCGCATTAACGTCTCCGGCATACTCCGCGCGCCCGATTGGTCCACCACCACCAAGACGCGCTACCTCGCCGGCTGGACCCACACCACCGAACAGCAAGTCCTCCGCGTAGATCGCGAGCCACAAGCGAGCCTCTCCTCGCACGTCGAAAAAGCCATCGCGCACAAAGCGCACCAAGTCGCTGGCCGCGCCGATGCCGTTCTAATCTCGGACTACGGTCTTGGTGCGGCATCGCCAGCCCTAGCGAAAAGTCTCAAAGCCAAGCGCATCACGCTCGATTCGCGCTACCGTCTGCTCGAATATCGCGCCGCAGGCATCACCGCGGCCACTCCCAACGAGCCTGAAGTCGAAGCCGCCTATCAATCCCGCGTCGGCACCAACACAGCGAAACTCGACGAACTCGGCCAGCGTGCCGTTCGCGACCTCGGCCTGGAAGCTCTATTAGTCACGCGCGGCAAAGACGGCATGGCCGTCTTTGAACGCAGCCGCCAGCCGCGCCACATTCCGATCTACGGCTCGGACGCACCCGTGGACGTCACCGGCGCCGGCGACACCGTGATCGCCGTTTTCACCCTCGCGCTCGCTGCTGGCGCGTCCTATCTCGAAGCCGCGCATCTCGCAAATTATGCCGGAGGTATCGTCGTGATGAAGCGGCACACCGCCACGGTCACCCGCGTCGAGCTCGAAGCCGCGCTGCGCCAGGACGCCACGGCCCAGCGCTGAGAACGCATGGACACCCGCGAAAAAATTGTTTCCCGCGAAGGACTGCACGCCATACTCGAAGAGCACCGCCGCGCCGGACGCAAAATCGTCTTCGCCAATGGCGTTTTCGATCTCCTGCACGTCGGCCACGTCCGCTATCTGCAAGCTGCCCGCGCCGAGGGTGATCTTCTCGTGGTCGGAATTAATTCCGATGCCAGCACGCGCAAACTAAAGGGTGACGGCCGACCCATCCTCACCGAACGCGCTCGTGCCACCTTGGTAGCAGCGCTCCGGGCCGTGGATTACGTCGTCATCTTCGACGATCTCGACGTGAACTCTTTACTTCGCGAACTTCAACCAGACGTCCACGCCAAGGGCACCGACTACACGGCTGACACCGTACCGGAACGGAAAGTAGCAGCGATGCTCGGCATTCGCGTCGCCATTGTCGGCGATCCGAAGCAACATTCCACGCGCGATTTGCTGGCGCGCTTGCGCCGCCAACACAACGACCAGAACAGTGATCAAAACAATGGCTGACCAGCGCTTTCTGTTAGTCCGCCTGGGCTCGCTCGGCGACGTGATCCACGCCCTCCCCGCTGCTTCCGCGTTAAGAGAGACGTTTCCCGAAGCCCGCATTGACTGGGCCATCGATCCCAAGTGGCAACGGCTGTTGGAAGGAAACCCTGACCTCAACGAAATAATTGCTGTGGACCGCAAAAGCGCCGCAGGAATTGCCAGCACAGTCAGCAGATTGCGCGCGGCTCAATATACCTGCGCGATCGATTTTCAAGCGCTCTATAAATCCGCGCTTCTAGCGTTCGCATCGGGAGCCCCGCGCCGGATCGGTTTCCAAAGCAGTTACGCGCGCGAAGCCCTCGCCTCGCTGCTCTACACCGACCAGTTGAATCCGCGCGGCGGCCACAAAGTCGACCACAACCTCACGCTCGCGCAAGCAGCGGGCGCACGCCTCACCAAGCCGCGTTTTCCGTTGCAAATAACGCCCGAGGACGAAGACCGCGTGACCCAAGAACTCGCGCGCCACAACATTGCAGAATTTTACGTGCTAAATCCCGGCGGAGGCTGGCGCTCGAAGTGTTGGCTTCCCGAGCGTTACGGCGAATTGCACCGCCGGCTCGCCGCGCAATACGGCTGGCGCGGAATCGTCAGCTTCGGGCCCGGCGAGGAGAACTTAGCGCAAGAAGTCGTATCCGCTGCTGGTATTACAGCTCCAATAGCAACTCCGCTCGACCTTGGCCCTCTCATGGCCCTTCTGCGCCGCTCGAAATTCGTCGTCTCGGCCGACACCGGCCCGTTGCATCTTGCTGCCGCGCTGGGCTCGCCAACCGTCGGCCTCTTTGGCCCCACCGACCCCGCGCGCAACGGCCCCTACGGCGACGCCAGCATCAGCATCCGCAATCCGCACACCAGCGAAACGACTTACCGCCGCGGAACGTCCTATTCTTTAGCCATGCTTTCGATTACAGTTGAACAAGTAATGGACGCCATTGCACGCCTGAGAGGGACTAGCGTTTGAACGAAGCCGTAGCGGTTCAATCTCGAAAATTCTGGATGCGCTGGCGCGTTCGCACCGGGTATCCCGTCGCCCTCCTCTATTGGCTACTCGCCCGTCCCACATATCATTGGATCGCCATGGGCGCCGGCGTCGCTGCCTTCGGGCTGGTGGTTCGCACCATTGCATCGGGGCATCTGCGCAAAGACCGGGAGCTTGCCACCACGGGCCCTTACGCGCGCACGCGCAACCCGCTCTACCTGGGCAGCGCGTTTCTGGCGATTGGGTTTGCCATTGCTGGCCATTCCTGGTGGGCCGGCAGCCTGGTACTAATCTACTTCGCGGTGTTTTATTACGCGGTCATGCGCAATGAAGAGCGCGACCTGCGCGCGCGATTCGGCATCATCTTCGATGAATATGCCGCGCGCGTCCCGTTGTTTCTCCCGAATTTCTTCGACGGAGGCCACGTGCCACGGGCCGATACCGCGCCCGATAAAGCATTCTCCTGGGAGCAATATCGTCGCAACCGCGAATACAAAGCCCTGATCGGCACCATCGCAGCCCTTGCCATAGTGTGGCTACGCATGTGGCTGCAGCGCCGCTACGGATACTGATGGCTTGCGAGCGGGAAGGGCGGGGGGCTTCAGCCCCGCCGAAAGCGACGCCGTTTCTGCCGGGGCTTTAACCCCGGAAGCCCAGTTTTGACTTTTTCCGCAAGCCTTTTAAGAGGGAATTCGCAGGGCGCGCGTTACTGCAGTCGGTACACCGCGTGCATCACGCGCTGGAATTGCGGGCGGTAGATCAAGTCGAAAGCGCGCTCCTTGCCGGGAAACATTTCCAGTGCTACCTTTCGAGTTTCCGCTATCATCTGCGCCGCGTCTTCCGGAGGCAAATCCCCGGTGGAAATTGTTTCCAGCGTGATGTGAACTAGGATGCGCAGCCGGCGAATGCGGCGGCTTTCTTCGTCAATTTCTTCCTGCGTGGGCCGAGCCAATGAGAAGTCGCTCATAGATGGCTGTGAGGTACCGCAAAACAAGTATGGACTGGAGCGGCGATGCGCGCAATAGTACCTGCGAACAGTCCGGAGGCGCCCGCCAATGAGTGAGGAACATTCCAACGAGCGAGTAGTCGTCGCGCATGTCGCCGAGAGCGCCACCGAAGCAATGGTGATCCGCAGTCTGCTGGAAAGTGCGGGCATCGCGACGCCGGGCTCTGTTTCCACCGACCCGTTTCCCATCCCGGAAGATCCCGAGAACCCGCACAACCTCGAGATCCTAGTGCTGGAATCGCAAGCCGACGAAGCCCGCAAGGTGATCGCCGAATATCTCGCCGGCAATGCCGCAATCACCGAAGACACAGACGCCTCCGAAGATTCGAGCAGCTAGGATTTCGCGTTCTTCCAGGAAATCTCACGCCAGCCTGAGCGCAACGTTCCACCGCTGCGTCCACCGGATGTCCAGACTGGTTGCCTTCGCCGACGGAAACCACCGCCACCCGCGGCGCTACGGCTCCCACGAACGGATCCGCTGAGGATGTCTTGCTCCCGTGATGCCGGCACCTTCAGAAAATCTGCAGCGAGCGGTGCCTGTTCATCCACCAACTCATTTTCGACGCGCTGCTCGATATCGCCGGATAAAAGAAAGCTCTGTGTGCCGTCCTGAATCCGCATCACCAGCGAAAGCGTCGTTCGATGCCTTCGATACAGCCGACACTTCCGCCGGCCACAGCACCCTGCCCGTTACTCGGTCCCAATTGAAATCGCGTCCCTGCATTTTCCAAACGATTGGAATCCCGCATGCCCTCGCCTCCGCCTGCAAACTCAGGAACGCAGGCGTCTCCTCGTCCTTCCCAATCCACAATTCGCCCACCTTGAAATTTGCCAGGACGCTGTGCAATCCGTCCAAGTGATCATGAT
>DATEVZ010000264.1:0-15051 GCA_035258265.1 Candidatus Acidiferrales bacterium | reverse complement strand
GTGAAACGTGGTCTCGACAGTTTGCACCACGGCCGCCGGATTGCCGTCGGGTCCAGCAGCAGGTCTGAATTTCCAGTCTTTGACGGCATGGATTGACTGCTGGTCCAAACCACATGGAAGCGCCTGCTGAACTGAAATTTTCTGTGCTCTCCCATCCGCACCTATTACGACCTTAAGCACCACAGTGCCTTGGACCTTGGCTTTCACTGCGGAATCAGGATACTGCGCCTGGGGGCAATACACACATATCGGAAATGAATAGCCCGAGGCCCTGATGAGGGAGGAGAAGCCTTTAGCCCTGACTCTTCAGCTTTCGCCCATACAGTTTTATCTTCGCCAAAGGATGCAGCCACTTTAGGACCATCAGCTCGTCCATTGTCAGCGTCCGATCGAGAATGATCTCCTTGCCGAAATTCCTTTCTCACCTTGGACCGGCGACACATGCACACAAAGGACGATTTTGCCAGGCGTATACTCGAGCGAGCCGCTGACGACTGTTGTTGCCTGCAATTCCGGTGCATAGCAGGCAGCGATTTCTGAGCTGTAAAGAACTCCCTCGGGCAATTTGTCGCTGGAGATGGCGGGCTCGACATCCGTACGATCCACAACCGCAAAACCTGACTATCGGGCTCGGAACGTGCTGAAAAATCCGTGACAAGAACAACGGTGTGTGACTCGTTTGACGCTCTCTCGATTGCGTGGGCCACATCCGAAGCCAGCGAGTCGAAATCGCAGACTTCTTGAGCAGACGTACTGATAGGCTTAAGCGATATCAATAAGGTCACGAAGCAGGACGCCAGTACAGTTCGTCGTAAGTGGCGGACTCCGAGACTGCGCATGGGATTCATCGCAGTCCAAGACCAACCGCCGCTAAGCGTGGGCCACGCCGCCGCGGAATGCAGCTATTGCTTTGCCCTCGTCGGTGAAAGCGGGTATGGCCTGAATGAGGCGCGTCAGTTCGAGGACTTCCTTCACGTGCCCAGTGGGATTCAGTATCTTCAAGCCGCCGCCCTGTCGTTCGAGCGTGACGAACGAGCGGACCAGCGTGCTGATGCCCGAGCTATCGATCTGGGCGACGCCTTCGAGATTCACCACAATCTCGGAAGGGCCGGCCTCGGCGAATTTGCGCAGTTCAGCACTCAGAGAATCGTTGCTCACGCCGATGACGATGCGGCCCGCCAGATCAAGAATCGTGACGTTACCAGACTTTCGCGTTGTTATCTGCAGGCCCATGATCGCCTCCCAGGCCGCGCGCGCGACCGTGCTAAGTGGCCGCATTATAACCCTTTCGCCGGTTCCCGAAGCAATTTCTGAGAACGGATTGTGCCAGAAACCGCTCGGTGTGTGGCGCTCCAATTAAAACGGGAGGCGAATGCCAGGTAGCATCCACCTCCCGGGGTGGGTGGGGTGTTGCAAGAGCGTCGTAAGAACTGGCCTGCGTGTGGTGGGCCTGACGCTCAGGCAATCCAGCGTTTCCGCCGGAATCCACGAGTGCCACTCTCATTACCACGCGCAGAGAAACAGTGTCAACTGCAATTGGAGTTTTCCTGGCCGATGAGCGGCCACGTCGGCCGGTCTGTGCAAAACGGAAACGAACGAGGTGCGCGGTAGCTGCCGAGAATCCCGATATGACATTTTTTGGCTACGCCGCCTAGAGCCTACGCGTGATGGACTTTAGTAGGATGCCGGTCGTGGTCCTGCCCAAAATCAACGGCCCGGGGGCCTACGCGCGGATGATCGCCGAACGCCCGGATGTGCCAGTGATCTTTGCCACCGGGCATAGTCCCGATATCGCCCTGCTTCACAAAGCCCAAGAACTCCGGACTGGCGGTGCTACGTCGCCTGCCTCGTACGCAAGCGCACGAAGGGCCACCGCCGCGCCAGCCAATCGCTTCAAATGGATAACCGGAAGAATCAGGAAAGACTTCTAGGTTGACTCAAAATGAACAGCTCAGTTGTGGTCCTTGTACGCGCGGGGACGACTGTGTCTTGCGCGCTGGCTCAGTTGCCCGCGGGAGCTTGCGAGGGAGGATGGCTCATAAAATACTGAGTTATTCCGGCGGAGAGCTGCTGCAGACCGGCGCTGATATTGCGATCCAAGGCCTCAACGATGTTTGCCACCGTCTTGCCCTGAACAGGTTCATCGTGCGTATAGGTTTGCGTCCAGACAGTCGCGCGGCTTGCTGGATCGAAGAGCTCCAACTGGAGCGAGAAGCGAGCCACCAATTCCGGCTTGTCCACCCCATACATCGCGAGCAAATGGCCGCGCACGATGTAATCGCCGCGAGCGCTGCTGGAAACGCGCGACACGGAGCGGTACTGTCCTGACGCGCGAAGATCGGCGATGAGCAAGTTCTGAACCATGTCGGCGGGAGGCTCGGCCCAGCGGTCGTATTCGTACGTGCCCAGCTCCACGGGTCCAGAGCCGTAGATCAGCCGGTCATCACGATAGAGATGGGAAGCTGTGAAACGGCCGACCAGCAGCACGACCGGAATCTGCGCAGGCGTGGAGCTCGCCCCGGCGGGAGTTGCGTCGATCACGTAATACTTGACGGGGCGAGGTGCACCGCATCCGGCGGCAACAATCGCCAGCATCATGAGTGAAGTAAGTTGCGTGCAGCGGCTCAACACTCTCGGCTCCTTCCCGCGTTGACTCTTTAAACGGTTCGCAATCCCTATTTCGGCAAATCCGATCCGGGCTGATGTTCTTTCGGCGCGGACGCACGGATCAAGGTATAAGGCCGTGTCTTGATGGACTCGGTAAACGAGTTCAAGTTCTCGGTGACGTGGCGCAAGTTGTCAATAATTTCGTCCAGATTTTCCTGGTTGGCAGACACCGTGCCATTCAGCGTAGCCAGGACAGAATTCGCGTTGTCCAACGCCTTGCGCAGGTCGAGCACCGCCTGGCGGATATCCGGCCGATTTTCCGTAAGCATTCCGTCCAAATGCAGCAACGTATCGTTGGCCTGCTCCGATGTCTTCTGGAAACTGGCGATTAAGGGCTTCAGATTTTCGGTGGCATCGTTTACACGACCGAGCGTCGAATGCACGAGCGGGCGATCTTCTTTGAGCATTCCGTGAACGTCGCTCAAGCTGGCGGAAATGTTCGCGCGATTCTGATCGTTCAGCAGGTCGTTCACGCGGTCCAGGGTTACCTTCAGAGAAACCACGCGGTCATTCAAATTCAGCAACAACTGCTGCGCGGTGGGGGTCAGTTCCGCGATCTTGTCCGCGATGTCGGAAAAACCGGTGTACTCGATTGTCTTCAAGGTGTAATCGCGCGGGGCGCGGGCTGCGACGTTGGTGCCCGGCTTGATTCCGAGAAAATTCTCGCCGAGCGGGCTGGTGCTGGTAATTAGCGCGGTGCTATCGGTTTTTATCGGGATGCTCGGATTCACCGAAAAATCCACTTTCATTCTCGTGGCGTCCTGCGGATCCACCTGCACCTTGTTCACGCGTCCTACGGGTGGGCCACCCGCATAGCGAACTTCGGTCCCCGGACCCAGACCCCCGGCATTCTTGAAATAAGCGTGGTAGGGAATGTCGCCTTTGTTGAAGCTGCCATTAAGAATAAAGAGGGTGGTAATCAGGAGGGCCGCCACTACCAAAACAAAAAGACCGACGAGTGCCTGTTCGCGCTTTGAATCCATCCGTGTCCTCGATGATTCCCGCGTGGCGGCTCGCGGGGGCGCCACCTAAGTGCCGGGGAGTATATCACGGCACACAAAATTCGCCGACGTATCAGGCAGAATCCGCCCGGTTTCAACTTTATTGACGCGCTGGTGGAACGTCCCCGGTCAACATCTGCAGGTAATCAATTTCCCCCGTCAATTCCGGTTCCGGCACGCGATCCAGAAATTGCCGCACGCGCGGGTGCTTGCTCTTCCGCAGTTCCTCGGTCGTCGCGTTGGCGACGATCACGCCCTTGTCCAGCACGATCATGCGGTCGGCAATCAGAAATGCGCTGGCGAGCTCGTGCGTCACCACCACGATGGTGATGCGAAACGCCTTCTTCAATTTCAAGATCAGCTCGTCAATCCCGGCGGCGATGATGGGGTCGAGGCCAGCGGAAGGCTCATCGAAGAACAATATCTCCGGGTCCATCGCCAGTGCGCGAGCGATAGCAGCGCGTTTTTTCATTCCGCCGCTCAATTGCGCGGGCATGTAATTTTCAAATCCGGAGAGGCCCACCTGATCGAGTTTCAGCCGAACCATGATTTCGATGGTGGAATCGTCCAGGTGGGTATGCTCGTGCAGCGGCAGCGCCACATTCTCGCCCACCGTCATGGATCCGAACAGCGCTCCGCCTTGAAACGACATCCCCATCTTCTTGCGCAATTCATCGCGCTCGTCTTCGGAGATCGAGGCGAAGTCTTTCCCCTGAATCCAAATTTCGCCGGAGCTGGGTTGCTCCAACCCCACCAGAGTACGCAGCAATGTACTTTTGCCCGAACCCGAACCACCCAGGATCACCATCGTCTCGCCGGCTGGAACTTCGAAATCTATTCCGTGGAGAATTTCGCGCTCGCCGTATTTCACGCGCAGGTTGCGCACGGAGATAGCGGCGCCGCTGGGTGTTGGCGGCGCGACGGGCTTGGGTGTTAGCGATGAGGCCATTCGACCTTACCGTGGCGCCGTTATATAAAAAATCGTAGTGAAAATTAAATCCACCATCACCACCAAAAAAATGGACTTAACCACTGCCGAAGTCGTGGATCGGCCCACTTGCTCAGAACCCAGGCCGGTCGAAAAACCTTCCTGGCAGCCGACTGCCGTAATCACCAGTCCGAACATAAGCGCTTTGATCAGGCCGTTGATAATATCTGTCTTGGTTAGCGCATCGAGCGTTGCTTGAATGTAGCTGCCCCAGGTGAAGCCTGCCGTGGCAACGCCGAACAGGCCCCCGCCCAGCACGCCCATGAAATCAGCCCAGCAAGTGAGACAAGGCACCATCAGGATCATCGCTAGAAACTTTGGCGCGACCAGAAAGTGAACAGGCTCCAGCGCCATGGTCTCCATCGCGTCAATTTCCTCGTTCACCTTCATCGTTCCGATTTCCGCGGCGAACGCGGAACCCGAACGGCCAATCACGACCACCGCCGTCATCAATGGGCCCAGCTCGCGCGTCATCGAAACCGCTACGGCGCTGGCTACCAGATGCAACGCGCCAAATTTGCGCAGTTCATAGGCTGCGTTCAGAGCAAGAATGGTGCCAATGAAGAATGAAATCAGGGAAGTGATGGGGAGCGCTTCCACGCCCACGGACATGGCTTGGTGGACGGCGCGGCTGAGGTGGAATTTCTTGCCCTGAAAGGGAGCAACGAAGACGGCACGCGCGGCGCCGCCTGACAGACGCGCCAAGCCCCCTAAATATGCCAGACCATTGATTGTGGCCGCGCCAATGCTGTCTGTGAATGGCATCTGTGATTCCGGACGGGTGAAATCTCGAGATGGAACCTGAGCTAATGCCGCCCGGACACTTACCTGGCGGGAGCGACATTCGTGCTGCCGCCTCGCAACGCTTCTTCCTCAGTGTTATATACCTCAAAAACCTTAATCAGCCGAGTTAATTCGAGAACTTCGCGCGCCGTGCGGCTCAGCCCGAAAAGCGCGAATGTGCTCTTCAAGTCGCGCGAGACCTTCAGGCCTTCGACCAGTGACGCCACCCCGGCGCTGTCGATATACCTTACCTTCTCTAGGTTCACGATCACGCGCGGCGCTTTCTTGGTTTTCAGCAGATCCAGCAGTACCTTGCGAACTTGCGGTGAATTGTAAAGAGTGATGTCACCGACGACGTCCACAATCGTGGCCGCGCCGGACTCACGCGTAGAAATATCCATCAGGGTTGACCCCCCGCGGGGAATAGAGTGTTTTGCCAGAGATTCCCGCCATATGCAATCACTTTTCCGCTGGAAGAGGGCTGCATCAGCTATTTTCGGTTGTCCAAGGAAACATAGTTGCGAAGGTCATAACCGAGATATACCTGGCGAGGCCGGGAAATTTTCTGCTCGGGATCGAGAAGCATTTCTTCCCACTGCGCGATCCATCCGGACGTGCGCGGAATCGCGAAGAGCACCGGGAACATCGTCACCGGGAATCCCATGGATTGATAAATCAACCCGGTATAGAAGTCCACGTTGGGATACAGCTTGCGCTTTACGAAGTACTCGTCTTCTAGGGCGATGCGTTCGCATTCCAGCGCGATTTCGATCAGCGGATTTTTTCCCATCACGTCGAAAACTTCGTAGGCGATGTGCTTCACAATGCGGGCGCGTGGATCGTAATTCTTGTAAACGCGATGCCCGAAACCCATCAGCAATTTTTCGCCAGCCTTTACGCTCTTGATGTAGGCCGGTATGTTATTGATCGAGCCGATTTCCAGCAGCATACGCAGGACGGCTTCGTTGGCGCCGCCGTGCAGCGGGCCGTAGAGCGCCGCGGTCGCGGCGGCTGTCGCCGAATACGGATCCACGTGCGAGCTGCCCACCACACGCATCGCCGTCGAAGAACAGTTCTGCTCATGGTCCGCATGCAAAATGAAAAGAATATCCAGCGCCCGCTCGAGTGTCGGATTCGGACGATATTTCAGCTCCGTGGTACGAAACAGCATGTTCAGGAAATTGCCGCAATAGGTGAGATCGTTGTCTGGATACACAAACGGCATGCCCAACGTGTGCCGGTAAGCGAAAGCTGCGAGCGTCGGCATTTTACCGATCAAGCGATAGGTCTGCTTGCGCCGCGAATCGGGATTAAAAATGTCCTTGGCGTCCGGATAAAAAGTGGAAAGCGCGGCGACCGTCGAAATGAGCATGCCCATCGGATGAGCGTCGTAGTGAAATCCGTCAATAAACTTCTTGATGCTCTCGTGGATGAACGTGTGATGCGTGATGTGGTAGGTCCAATCCGCCAGCTGCGATTTCGTGGGAAGCTCGCCGTAAAGAATCAGATAGGCCGTTTCCACGTACGTGCTCTTTTCCGCCAGCTCTTCGATCGAATAGCCGCGGTAACGCAAGATTCCTTTGTCGCCGTCAATATAGGTGATCTTGCTTGAGCATGAAGCAGTGTTGGTGAACGCCGGGTCGTAGCCCATCAACCCAAAATCGCCGTCATGAACTTTGATCGGCCGCAGATCCAGCGCCCGAATCGTGTCATTTTTTATCGGAAGTTCGAACTGGCGCCCCGTCCGGTTATCGGTGACGGTCAATGTGTCGCGCTGGGTTGCCGCGGACGGCGATTCACTGCTGATCAGCGATCCTGGCTTGGTCGGATTCATTACCGGACCTCTCGAAGCGCAAGCGTGCTCTCGGCGCGGTCGGCTTCTATCTAGAATGTACACCAAATTTGTGCAAGCGCGGAATCGCTTTCGATATTCGCGCGCGGAAAGCAATATTTCCATCCATACGGTCGCGTATGGAGCGCCGATGGCCCTCTACATCTCGGAATTTCACCGTCTGCCGTCTGGCGCGCACATTGCTTCGGCGGTAACACGATGCCGGTACTCGAATGTACGAGCAAGCTTCCGGCGGATTAGCCAGCCGCCCAGCAGATTCCCGAGCGCGCCAAACGGCAACTCGTACTCGATGCGGTCTTCGAGGCGGCAAGCACTCGCGCCATCTGGAGTAAACGAATGTGTATGCACCCAGCGCCGGAATGGTCCGGTGGTCTGCACATCCTGGAATCGGCGGCCCAGAATGTAGTCGCGGTGCTCGAATTTCCAAAGTATGCGGAACGGACCGAAACGCACGCGCAACACACCATGGTCGCCATCGCGGATTCCAGGCGAAGGCTCGACGACCTCCATCGCTTCCCAAGGTGGTGTCAGCCGCTCGAGCGCTCCTCGCTCAGTGTGCCAAAGAAAAACTTGCTCGGCGGAAGCTTCGATTCGCGATGAGTACACAAACACGTTCTGCCCCGCCATATGCAGGACATAATGAGCCAACAACCTGCCGTGCGTCTACCATTCGACCGATGCAAAATTTCTGCCTAACGCCGCGCGATCTGCTCTACACCGTCATCCGCAGCGACTGGAGACGTAGTCGTCAAATCCTGCGGCGTGGCTAGCTCGGACCGGTTTCGCCCATGCTCTGTCGCGCGTAGAGCGCGTCCTCTCCAACTTCAGCATTTCTTGCGGATCCAGCGGGCGTGCCTCGGTGCTGGCAGCGACGCCAAAGCTCGCCGTGATCGCGATGGGAACAGAGTCGGTGGCAATGGCTTGCTCTGCCTGGCCCGACGAATTCGCTCGGACAATCCTAGAGCGCCCATGGCGTCCGAGGATGGCACCACGATCAGGAATTCCTCGCCGCCATAACGGCCCACCGTATCGCAGGGACGCACGGATGCCATCATCCGCTGGGTCGTTTCGCGTAACATATTTTGAAGTGGTCGAGATCCGCGAGGACGATCCCGAAAGACCCACCGTCGCGCGACTGCCGCGAGCGTTCGCGCCGCAAAGTATCCAGAATCACGCCGCGATTTGCCGCGCCCGTCAGGCTATCGTGCGTGGCGCGGAACAGCAGTTGTCCTCCCGCGTCGAACGGCTTGATCCGAGGCCCGCGAGCAAGTTCTCTTTCGGGGATCGCCAGTCGAGGATTTAAACCTCCGGCCGGTCGACCGGCGTTGCTTAAGTCCGCGAATGCACATGCGAGCGTTCGCGGACCGAGCCGCTCATAATCATGCAGAACCATGGCCAAAGCCGCCTTGACAAAATGTGCGCAACACGTCTGTAATCAATCAGCTGCCGGACCGAGAGCAGCTAGCCCCAAGGACCGAAAGCAGAATGGATGTTTCAACCCGGACGCACCGACCGCTGTGACACGGTGTGAACGTAGTGTTAAAAACATCTTCGCACGCTGTCAACGTCTTGCTTCCGAAGCTGCGTTCCCGTATGGTGTGTGCGATTCCCCGAGAAGAAAATAGATGAAACGTGTCCTGGTAATCGAAGACGACAAAGACATTGTGGAGTTGGTGCGGTATAACCTGGAAAAAGACGGCTATCAGGTAGCCTCCAGCGGCGATGGCGCCACTGGTCTCGCGCAAATCAGGAAAGCCGCGCCTGATCTCTTAGTACTCGATCTAATGTTGCCCAAGCTATCGGGCCTCGAAATTTGTAAGGAAGTTCGCAAAGATGTGAGCCTGAACCGTATCCCCATCCTGATCCTCACGGCCAAGGGTGAAGAAGCGGACCGCGTCGTCGGCCTCGAGCTCGGCGCGGATGACTACGTCACGAAACCATTCAGCCCCCGCGAACTGGCCGCGCGCGTCAAGGCGTTGCTGCGTCGCGCGGAACCCGGCACGCCGTCCGAAAAGCCCATCGAAGTCGGCGCGCTCCGAATCGATCCGGCCGCCTACCGCGTCACACGCACTGGAAAACCCGTGCCGATGAGCACGCTCGAATTCCGTCTGCTCTATTTCCTCGCGGCCAGGCCGAATCGGGTTTTTACACGCGATCAGCTTCTCGACGCAGTTTGGGGCACGGAACGATTCGTCACACCACGCAGCGTGGACGTCTACGTCCGCCGCCTGCGCGAAAAAATCGAAACCGATCCCCAACACCCTTCATTCATGAAAACCATACGCGGCGCGGGATATCTGTTCGAAACCCGTGCAAGCTAGACTGTTCTGGAAGCTCGGGCTCGCATACGCCGCCCTACTCCTCGTAGTCCTGCTCGCCGTGGACCTTTACTCGGTCCGCGTCGTGCGCAGTCAGGCCATCCGCTCCGCCAATGATGCGCTCGGCTCGCTTCTGAAACTCGCTCTCGCAAATCCTCCAAGCTCGGCCGACGCACTTGCACTCCGCAGTTGGACCGAACGCGTGGCCCAGAGCGGCGCGCGTGTAACGATCATTGACAGCACCGGTCAGGTTCTCGCCGATTCCGCCGCCGATCCCGATAAAATGGAAAACCACGCGAATCGCGTCGAGTTTCAGCAAGCTCTAACGCGCGGCTCGGGGCAAGCGGTACATCGCAGCGTCACGCTCGATCGCGAATTGGTGTACCGCGCGGAGCGGTATCAGGAACCGGGAAATCCTCCGGTGGTGATCCGCCTGGCTCTGCCTCTTGCGCAAGTGGATCTTTCCGTCGTCGAACTGCAGCAGAGACTTCTGGTGGCCACGCTGTTGATGCTGATCATGGGGGTCCTGGTATCGCTCGCGTTTGCGCGTATGTTCGCTGCGCGTGTGGACCGGTTGAAACATTTTTCGCAGCGGATTGCGGAAGGCGATTTCCGTCCTTTGCTGCGCGAAGGCCCACGCGACGAACTCTCGGACCTCGCGGACAGCATGAATCAAACGGCGGAGCGCCTCGATCGCGAAATCCGCTTGTTGAGCGGCGAGCGCAATCGTTCCGGCGCGATCTTGCGCAGCATGGTGGAGGGAGTGGCCGTCATTGATGCGGAGGAGCGCCTGGTTTTCTACAACCGCGCATTCTCTGAAATTTTCAATGTGGAAGGAACCAGCGGCGAAGGCCGCGCGCTTATTGAAATCGTGCGCAATTCCGAATTATTAGCGCTGATTCGTCGCGCGCTGCGCGGCGATGAAGGATTGCAAAGCGATATCGTCATGGGCATCACGCAAACCCAAAGCTTCTCGGTGACGGCAGCTCCAGTGAACGCCATGGAAGTTTCCACGCCAGATCGGCCAGCTGCGGGCCGTGCTTCAGCGGAGAGGCCGTCGGGCGCCGTCGTGGTGCTGCACGACGTCACCGAACTGCGGCGCCTGGAGCGCGTGCGGCAGGATTTCGTCGCCAACGTATCGCATGAATTCAAAACCCCGCTCACCGCCATCCAAGGCTTCGCGGAAACTTTGCTCGCTGGAGCGCTCGATGACCCCAGCAACAACCGCCGCTTCCTGGAAATCATCCGCAACCATGCCATTCGCCTCGCGCGGCTCACCAACGATTTGCTGAAACTCGCGCGAATCGAAGCCGGAAAACTGGAAGTCGAGTTTTCCACGGTCGGGCTGATGGAACTCATCGAAGCTTGCGCCGAGACCACTCTGCTGAAAGCCGACCGCAAGGAGATCACGCTCGAGATTGAAGTGCCTCCGAAACTCCCTGCCGTCCGCGGCGATGCAGGACTCATGCGAGACGTACTGCAAAATCTGCTCGACAACGCCATCCAGTACACCCCCCAAGGGGGCCACATTCGCGTGACGGCCGATGCGGGTGACCGGGACGCGGTGGTGACCGTCGCAGACACAGGAATCGGAATCCCGCTCGCTGACCAAGAGCGAATTTTCGAGCGCTTCTACCGCGTGGACGCGGCGCGTTCGCGAGAAGCCGGCGGCACGGGTCTGGGCCTTTCCATCACAAAACACATCGTTGAAGCGCACGGTGGACGGCTGTGGGTAGAGAGCACAGTCGGCCAAGGCTCGCGATTCTCGTTCTCAATTCCCCTCGACCTGTAGCGCCGTGCACTGCTTGTCTTCAAATATTTACGCGCAGTTTATGCTCTTGAAATCTTCAGACATAAGCCTGTACACGGCGATATTTATGCAGCCGGCGCCTGCAGGGAGGATTTAGAAGGTGGCGAATACCAAGTCAAACGGGGATGGAATTTTTCAAAGCGTGCTGGTGAATTACCTGATGTCGCAAGCGCGCACGGTAGAAGCATCGGTGAACCGCGCTCTCTGGGCGCTACTCGAACGCAACGAGAGGCTGGCCAGCGAAGTATTTCTCACTGAGCCGCGCATCAACGAAATGGAAATTTTGATAGACGAACACGCCATCCGCATGTTGCGTCAGGGAACTTTGCTTGATACCGATGTCCGGCTAATCGTCGCAACCTTGAAAATCAATAATGACCTTGAACGCATGGGCGACCTCGCCGTGAACCTCAGCGAGCGCGCGATCTCGCTCGCAGCCATGGGCAATGTGGACATTCCAACCGATCTCGAGCCCATGACGACGGCAGTCCGCGCCATGGTTTCCAAGTGCCTGGGCGCGCTGATTTATCAAAATGTCGATCTGGCCACGCAAGTTCTGGAAAGCGATGACGTCGTGGATCAATATCGCGACCAGGTTTTCGAATCCTTGCTCGCCGGCATGACTCAAAACCCGGCGTTGGCTGCACCCAATTTGCATTACGTGCTGGCCTCACGTCATCTCGAACGGATCGCGGACCATGCCACGAATATCGCCGAGGATATTCTGTTCTGGGTGCGCGGCCTGGAAGTGCGCCACGGACGCGCGAAACAGATGGAAATCCAGGCGGAGAACGCCGAGGCGGCCGGTGCGGTGTAACGAACATTTCACGCTCTGCTCATTCCGGGTTCAATCCCATGCTTTAGAGTGCACCCTGTTCGAGTGTAAGAGTTGGCGAAGTGAAGCACAGAATTTTCGCTTAGCTCCGGCGCTTGGGTTAGCGCAGTAAGGAGCGAGCGCTAAAGGTTCCTGCGCTGCAGTGGCGCCGGAAGCAACGCACCGCAAGTACCTCCCACATGCGAGGCGCAGCTCGTCCACACCCCCGGGCTGCGCCTCCACCCCTGTTTAGGCCAGTGCTTATTTCACCCCTAATTCGCAGCGATGTAACACGGCAGTAACATTGCAGCCAAAAAATGGTACAGAGGAGAATCCGAATACATGAAAAAGACCTTGCTGGTTGTGTGGCTCTTGCTCGGCGCCGCCGCGCTAGTGGCAGCGCAGTCTGGTACGGTACTGCTGAATGCCGCTGGTGCAACATTCCCATATCCCATCTATTCCAAATGGTTTGACGTCTATCACACGGCGCATCCCAATACTCAGATCAATTATCAATCGATTGGGTCCGGCGGTGGCATACGACAATTGCAGGCCGGTACAGTGGATTTCGGCGCATCAGACGGGCCGATGAGCGATGAACAACTGGCGCAGTCCAAGTTCAAGATTCTCCATTTCCCCACGGTGTTGGGCGCAGACGTACCCAGCTACAATATCGCTGGAGTCAGTGGCGAATTGAATTTCACGCAAAAGGCGCTCGCCGGCATTTTTCTCGGAACGATCACCAAATGGAATGACCCGGAATTGACCAAGGCGAATCCGGGCGTGAATTTGCCCAGCGCCGATATCGTCGTCGTGCACCGTTCTGACGGCAGCGGCACCACTTACATTTGGACTGACTTCCTGTCGAAGGTCAGCGACGAGTGGAAGAACAAAGTAGGCAAGGGCACATCCGTCAATTGGCCGGTCGGTTTAGGTGGCAAGGGCAACGAAGGCGTTTCCGGTCTGGTGAAGCAAACCCCGAACGCGATTGGTTACATCGAACTGGTGTATGCAACGCAGAACGGCATCGCGTTCGGCAAGGTTCAGAATGCGGCGGGGAAGTTCATCAAGGCGGATTTGGCTGGCGTGACCGCCGCAGCCGCCGGTGCCGCAAAGAACATGCCTGATGATTTTCGCGTTTCGATCACTAATGCTCCCGGTGCAACTTCCTACCCGATCGCCAGCTTCACTTGGCTGTTGATTCCGGCGCACATCGAAGATGCCGCAAAGCGGGATGCCATTAAGGGCTTCCTGAAATGGATGCTGACGGAAGGTCAGGAATACAATGAAGGTCTGACCTACGCACAGCTTCCCAAAGCCGTTGTCGAAAAGGAACTCAAAGCCATTTCACTTGTTCAATAGTTCCCTAATGTCGGCCACCGCCACCACCATTGCGCACGAGGTCCCGCCCAACACGGGGCTTCGTGCGTTTGTTCGCAAGCTGCGAAGCGGCGACGAGATCGCTCACCTGATTACGCTCGTATTCGCTGCGGGGATTCTGCTGATTACGTCACTGCTCGTTTGTGAATTGTGGAGAACCTCCTACCTTTCACGCACGAAGTTCGGCTGGATGTTCTTCTGGACGCGCACGTGGGATCCGATTTTCGACAATTTTGGCGCAGCGCCCTTTATCTACGGCACGTTGGTAACTTCGGCCGTCGCGTTGGTCATCGCCGTGCCGCTGGGCCTCGCCAGTGCGATTTTTCTGTCCGAGCTCGCCCCGCGAAAAGTCAGTGACATCATTTCGTTCTTGATTGATTTGCTCGCCGCAGTGCCCAGCGTCATCTACGGATTGCTCGGAATCTTCATCGTGGTTCCACTGATGCGTACGACTTTGGGACCCGCCATCAAAAGCGTCCTGGGATTCACGCCGCTATTTTCAGGGCCGAATTACGGAGTCGGCTTTCTCACCGCCGGAATTGTGCTGGCGATCATGGTGGTCCCGTTCATCATTTCCGTTTCGCGCGAAGTCCTGCTCACCGTGCCGCGCGAACAGCGCGAGGCCGCGCTGGCGCTGGGCGCTACGCGCTGGGAATCCACCTGGCAGGTCGTCGTCCCATGGGCTCGTACCGGGATTATGGGCTCGATATTTCTCGCGCTTGCGCGCGCTCTGGGCGAAACCATGGCCGTCACCATGGTCATCGGCAACGACCCCAAAATCACCGCATCCCTATTCGCTCCCGGCTATACCATCGCGTCCGTCATCGCCAATGAATTCACCGAGGCTACCGGCGATCTGTACTTGAGCGCGCTCATCGAATTGGGTCTGGTTCTCTTTTTGATGACGTTCATTCTCAATGGCCTGGCGCGCATCCTCATTGTTGCGACCGAGCGCGGCGGAGGCCGTCCCGCATGAGCAACGCCCGCATCATTTGGCGAAAAACCGTCAATTATGTGATGCTGACTCTGACGGGAGTTGCGGCCTTCGGCGTCGTTTCCGTGCTGTTCCTGATTCTCGGCTACTTGATTTGGAATGGTGGGACGTCGCTGAATCTCAATTTCTTCACGCAGCTTCCCAAGCCCGTCGGCGAAACCGGCGGTGGAATGGCTAACGCCATCGTCGGCAGCCTGAAGCTGCTTTTTCTAGCAGCGATGATGGGATTGCCCTTCGGCCTGCTCGCCGGTGTTTATCTCGCTGAATTTGGCGGAAAGACTTTCTCTTTTGTCGTTCGCTACACCACCGACCTGCTGAACGGCGTGCCTTCGATTGTGATCGGCATTTTCGCCTATTCACTCGTGGTTCTGCCGGTGAAGCATTTCTCGACTCTCGCGGGCGGCGTGGCCCTGGCCATCATGGTGATTCCCATCACGGTCCGCA
>DATEVZ010000263.1:0-25633 GCA_035258265.1 Candidatus Acidiferrales bacterium | reverse complement strand
ACCCAGGCTAATGCCTCTCCCATTTCCACCCTTTCAGGAGTCCGCGCGCGGAGGCGGGCCAGTGCGGAAAAGCTGCCCCACCATTTCCAGCAAAACCGCGGCAATGATTGCAAAAAAACCGGCCAGCAGGCTTGCTGCCGGAGGTTTGAAGCTCCGCAGAATAGCATAGGCGGCAACGATCAGCAACGCGTAGCGGCCGACGAACTTAAGATACACGCTGGCCGGGACTTGAGCCCGCTGCGACCCCGCCTGCACCGCAGACAGTCGCGCAAGAGTGCCCACAGCCTGCTTCATCCATCGGTAGTTGATCCACGAAAGGACAGCTCCGGAGGCGAAACCTGCAGCCACCTTGCCGCCCCAGACAAACCAGGTGATCACCGTTCCGGCGACACCGATACCTAGCGCGAGATACTCAATCCGCCGTTCGGCTGCGGCGTAAAAAGCGTCATCCGCCGCCATCGCCGCCGCCATCCGCTTTCTCGGACCGCAAAAGCCGCCGGATAATGTCCCAGACACCTGCGCCGAACCCCAGAAAACCAAGAATCAGGGTGAGAAGCGGTGAAGTGTGAAGCCAGCGGTCGAGCAGGTAGCCCGCGCCTCCAGCGATCACGACGCACGCAATCATGATGACTGGCAACTCCATCGCCATCGCTACCTGCGTGAGGCCGCTGCTGGGCCGCTTACCAGGTGAGGGGGCTGGCGAGACCATTATGCGTTACCGTTCACTGCCCGAATGTGGTGAGCACGGAATAGGTAGCCAGGCGTAGGAACTGCTCGGGGAAAATTCCGGCGGCCAGCGTGACGATCACCATCGCCGCCAGCGCAAATTTTTGCGCCCAGGAAATCACCGGCATCACCTGATCGCTGGACTCGCGCACCCACATCGCCGCCACCATACGGAAATAGTAGTACACCGCAGGAAGAATGTAGAGCACGGCGAGGACCGCGAGCAGAGTGTGCTTGGTCTCAATCAGGGCCCAGAAAATCAGCAGCTTGGCGACGAACCCTGCCGTCGGTGGAATGCCTGCGAGTGAAAGCAAGAAAATCAGCATCAGAATCGCGGCGCCGGGACTGCGATGGATCAGGCCATTCAGGTCATCAACGTCGTCGCCGATTACACCCTTTCGGCGCAGTAGGATCACCACTGCAAACGCGCCCGTATTGAAAAATGCGTAAACGAACAAGTAGAACGTCATCGCCTGAAGGCCGCGCTCGTGCAGCGTGCCGTCTGCATTCACGGAGGCGACAAATCCGAGCAGGATGTAACCGACCTGGGCGATGGATGAATACGCCAGTAAGCGCTTGATATTTGTTTGAGTAATCGCGGCGAGCGTGCCGATCGTGAGCGAGAGAACGCCGGTCCACTCCATGATCGTCACCCAATCGATAGCCACCGGCAAGAAAACCGTCAGGAACAGCCGCAAAAGCAGGGCGAAGCTCGCGGCTTTCGAGGCTACGCTGACGTACGCGGTGATCGAGGTCGGCGCGCCTTCGTATACATCCGGAGCCCACTGATGAAACGGCACTGCGGCAATTTTGAAAAACACTCCGGCGGCTACCGTTCCCAGTGCGAGGAACGTCAGGAAATCCGTCCCCGGATACTGAGCGTGGCGCTGGCGAATTGCCATTAAGATCGCTTCAAGGTTCGTCGAGCCTGCGATGCCGTACAAGATTGAAAAACCGTACGCCAGTATTCCGGAACTGAACGCGCCCATCAGCATGTATTTCATGGCCGCTTCGTTCGAGCGGCGTTCGCGCCGCAAAAAACCGCTGAGAACGTAAAAGCTGAGTGCCATCGTTTCGAGGGCCAGGAACAGCACCACCAGGTCGTCTCCGCACGCGAGAAACATCATGCCGGCCGTCGCCAACAGCATCAGCGCGTAATATTCGCCGTGCTGCTCTTCTTCGATTTCCATGTAGCGCACCGAAAACAGAATCACCAGCGCGGTGGAAGCGAGGAACAGAAAGCCGAAGAAGATAAAAAATGGATCGATGATGATCGAATTGAAAAAGCCCACCACCGGACCGATCGGTGGCGAGGCATACACGCGCAGCATGTAGAGGGATCCGGCGCTGAAGACGACTCCGAGCATTGCGGTGAGCGCGTTCCAGGATTTCTGCGGCTTGGTGAGTAGGAAGTCAGTCAGCAAAATCGCGAGGCCGAAAAACACAAGCATTGCTTCGGGCAGGATCAGAAAGAAATCTCCGCGGCTCCGTTCGAAGATCCACTGCCAGGTCATTAGCGGACCTCGGCTTGCGCCACGGCCGGCGCGGACGAATTTTCCGGCGTGGTTTGCGAGCTCCCGCCCCTGGATGCGGGCGAGCTTGCCGCCGGTTGCGCCTCGGGAACCGCGTAGTAGCCCGGATGCACCGCCTCAACCAGCCGATGAACCGGCTGTTCGAGCACATGGAACAGCGGCGCGGGATAAATTCCAATCCAGAACGCCAGGACTACCAGCGGAATCAGCGTCGCGTATTCGCGGCCATTTAAATCAGGTAAATGTTCATTCGCGGGATTCGTCACGCTGCCGAACATTACGCGCTGGTACAACCACAGCAAATACGCGGCTCCTAAAATCACGCCGAGTACGCCCCACGCGGCCCATTGCCAGCGGACTTCGAACACGCCGCGCAGAATCGTGAATTCGCCGATGAAGCCGTTGAGGAGCGGCATGCCGAGCGAGCTCAGCGTGACGATCAGATAGACCGCCGCGAAATTCGGCATCGGAGTCGAGAGCCCGCCAAACTCTGAAATCAAGCGCGTGTGCCGCCGCTCGTATAGAACGCCGACAATCAAGAACAGCGCGCCAGTCGAGATACCGTGGTTGACTTGCTGAATGATGCTGCCGGAAAGCCCCAAAGGCGTGAGCGCGAAAATCCCCAGTGTGCAGAAGCCCATGTGGCTCACCGACGAATACGCGATGAGCTTTTTCATGTCTTTCTGCATCATGCAGACCAGCGCGCCGTAAATGATTCCGATGATCGAGAGCACGACGATGATACCGCGGTATTTCACCGTCGCGTCAGGAAACATTGGTACGGAAAAGCGCAGAAAGCCGTACGTCCCCATTTTCAGCAGCACGCCGGCCAGGATCACCGATCCTGCCGTGGGTGCTTCGGTGTGTGCGTCTGGCAGCCAGGTGTGAAACGGAAACATCGGCACTTTGATGGCGAACGCGAAGAAGAAGCCCCAGAACAGCCAATTTTGCAGGCTGCCAAATTGTGAAGTGAAGGGATGTTCGATCACTTGCCGGATGTCGAATGTGTTCCGGTTGGCGTAAATCGCCAGGACCGCGAGCAGCATCAGCACAGAGCCCGCCAGCGTATAGAGGAAGAATTTGATCGCCGCGTACAGCCGCCGTTCGCTGCCCCACACCCCGATCAGGAAATACATCGGGACCAGCATCACTTCCCAGAAAACGTAGAACAGCACGAAATCGAGGGACATGAAAACGCCGAGCATACCGGTCTGCAGCAGCAGAAGGAGGATGTAATATTCCTTTTCGCGTTTGTGAATGGCCGACCACGACGACAAGATCGCAATCGCGCCCAGCACCGTCGTCAGCATCACCATCAGAAAGCTGAGGCCATCGATGCCGAGAGTGAAATGCGCGCCGATCGAAGGAATCCAGTCGGCATTCTCCAGAAACTGGAATTGCGGCGCCATCGGGCCGGAATTAAATTTCCAAATCAGCGGCAGCGAAACGAGCAGGCCGAGGAAGCCGAAAATGTTGCCGATCCAGCGGTGCAGGTCGGGCCGCTCGCGCGGGACGAAAAGCAGCAGGATCGCGCCGACCAATGGCGTGAAGAGAATCGTGTTTAAAATGTGGCTGTCGGAAAAGAGCATCCGTTCCCTCGCCTTTCAAATCGATTTGCAGACCAAGCGGCGCGGCCACCATGCGGAGTAGGGCACGGCATCCCGCGCCCCGCTCACATGGAAAGCTAATGCATCGCGTGATGCGCCAGATAAAGGTAATATCCCAGGAACCCGATCAAACCGATGACGATGAAAAGCATGTAGCTTTGTACCAGGCCCGCTTGCATCATCCGCACCGGGAAACTCAGCACCCACACGAGGCGGGCGCCGACCTTCACGGACCCATCGACGATCCAGGTATCCCACCACATCGAAATGCGCGAGATGGCACGTGTCAGCCAGCCCGCCCCATTCACGCCCAGCCCGTCGATTACGTTCGCGTCAAAGGCACCGAGCGCCAGCCCTAGGTCTTTCGCGCGATTCACGAACAGCGCGTCGTAAATCTGGTCCACGTAATATTTGTTGTAAACGAGCCGATAGAATCCACCGAGGCTCTTCACGATTTTTTCCGGCAGCTCGGTGCGCTTGATGTAGAGATACCACGCGAACAAAATGCCAAGCACGACGAGCCCTTCGGACATGAGCATCAGATAGATTTCGCCCATCCGCGAGCCCGGTCCGTGCGCAGGCTCGGGCCGCAGTTCGTGTGCAACGCCCACGATCGGCTCCAGAAAACGGACGAAATGGCTGTTGCCGCCGAGAATTTCCGGCCAGCTTATCCAGCCTCCTATAATCGAAAGCGCGGCAAGAATGACGAGTGGCACAAGCATGGATCTCGGCGATTCGTGAATGTGGTGCTCGACGTCGTGTTC
The DNA here is from genome assembly GCA_035258265.1 of Candidatus Acidiferrales bacterium. Lineage (GTDB taxonomy): Bacteria > Acidobacteriota > Terriglobia > Acidiferrales > UBA7541 > Palsa-295. The sequence continues at coordinate 21,004 of DATEVZ010000263.1, read as the reverse complement.
CACGCGCGAGGTGCCGTGAAAGGTCATAAAAATCAGCCGAAACATGTAAAAGGCGGTCATCCCCGCGGTGAAGTAGCCGATGGCCCACAGCGTGACGTCTTTTTCGTACGCTTTGCCGAGGATCAAGTCTTTGCTCAAGAATCCCGCGAAGGGGAAAATTCCGGCGATGGCTAGCGTGGCGATCAGCATCGTCCAATATGTGACGGGAATTTTTTTCGACAGTGCGCCCATCTTGCGCATGTCCTGCTCGCCGGAAAGCGCGTGAATCACGCTGCCGGCCGCAAGAAATAGCAACCCTTTGAAAAACGCGTGAGTCATCAGGTGAAAAATCCCGGCGGTAAACGCACCGACGCCACACGCTAGGAACATGTAGCCAAGCTGCGAAACGGTTGAATAGGCGAGGACTTTCTTGATGTCGTTCTGTACCACGCCAATCGAAGCGGCAAAAAGTGCCGTGACCGCGCCCACCAGCGCGACTACTGCCATAGCCTTCGGCGCCAACTGATAAATCGCGTTGGTGCGCGTGACCATGTACACGCCCGCCGTCACCATCGTCGCCGCGTGTATCAAGGCACTGACGGGCGTGGGGCCTTCCATCGCATCCGGCAGCCAGACGTACAGCGGAATTTGCGCCGATTTCCCGGTCGCACCCACGAAAAACAGCAGCGCGATGGCAGTTATTAGTGGATCGCCCATCTTGAAATGGCCGGCCGCCAGTGCCGGGCCGATCTCGGTGAAGCGAATCGTACCGAGCAGCGCCGACGTCAGAAAAATCCCGAGCAGAAATCCCGCATCGCCCACTCGATTGACGATGAACGCCTTCTTGCCCGCATCGGAGGCTGACTTCCGGTGAAAATAAAACCCGATAAGCAGGTAGCTGCACGTGCCCACGCCTTCCCAACCAACAAAGAGCAGCAGCAAATTATTCGCGAGCACCAAAATCAGCATTGCGAACATGAACAGGTTCAGATAGCCGAAGAACCGGTAATACCCGCCTTCGTGCGCCATGTATCCGGTGGAATAGACGTGAATTAGGAAGCCGACTCCGGTAACGACCAGAATCATTACCGCTGAAAGCGGGTCGATCTGAAATCCCCAATCGGCCACGAAATGCGCCAGTCGTCCATCCAGCATGTGATACGGCCCAGCGGGAATCCATTCGAATAGAATCTTGGTTGCGAGGCGCTCGCCTTCAGGCTTGGCGATGAGCTGGAAAAACGCGCCCAAGGAAAAAAGAAACGAAAGACCGACACTTCCCACGCACAGCGCGCTGACGATGTTGTTCGCCAAGCGCCGCCCGCAGAAAAGCATCGCCGCCGCCGTGAGCAGCGGGAACATCGGGATCAGCCAAATATGATCGAGGAAAAATGGCTGGTTCATTCGGCGGCACTCACCATTTCAGGATGTCCATTTCATCCGCAAGCACCGTCTCGCGATTACGGAAAAACGCCAAAATGATGCCGAGGCCTACGGCAGCTTCCGCGGCCGCGTCGGTGATGATAAATATCGCGAATACTTGCCCGTCCACCGAGCCCCACATACGCGAAAACGCCATCAAGTTGATGTTCACGGCATTGAGAATCAGCTCGATGGACATCAGCATAATGATCACGTTGCGGCGCGTCAGCACGCCGATCACGCCAATCGTGAACAGCGCCAGACTCAGAAACAAATAATGATCCACCGGGATCATCACACCCTCCGCTTGGCCATCACTACGGCGCCAATCATGGCGACCAGCAGTAAAATCGAAGCAATCTCGAACGGCAGCATGTACTTGCTGAAAAGCGCGTCAGCCACCGCTTCCGTATTTTTGGGAGAAATGTCCACCTGCATCGCTGGTAAGCGCAGCGATGCGCGTCCGGCCCACACCGCAAAGAGCACTTGCGCCCCGAGGACCAGCGCCAGCGCGCCCGCCACAAACCATTGCCGGTTGAATTGCACCAGGCGCATCGAAACGTCCAGATTCACGAGCATGATGACGAAGACGAACAGGACCATGATCCCGCCCACGTAGAGGATCACTTGGACGATGAAGAGAAACTCGGCCTGCAATTGCAAGAAAATTCCGGCCGTCGCGAGCAACGCCGTGATCAAAAAAACCGCGGCGTGAACGATGTTGCGGCGCGTCACCATTAAAATGGCTGACGCGATCGCGAGCGCGCTAAAAAAATAGAACAATATGCTGTTCAGCACATACATCTATTCACCGTCCGCGGTCTGCACGGTTGCCGCTGGCGCATCATCTTTCGCCAGCCAAATAGCGACGCCCAGCGTAGCCAAGGTCGTCGGTATCAGCGAAGCAACCGGGCCCCACCCCAACTGCTGCCGTAACACGATCGCAACGCCCACGCCGATCACGTTCACCAGCGCCAGAGGAATCAGGAATCGCCACCCGAGACGCATCAATTGGTCGAAGCGGTAGCGTGGAAAGGTAAACCGGAACCACAAGAACGCATAGAGGTATGCAAACACCTTGGCCATGAACCAGAAAGCGCCGTGGATTCCCTGCAGTACTCGAGTAGGCGCGAACAACGCAGCCAGCAACGCGCCAGACAAGATAAAGCATAAGATCGCCACCGCCAGCATGACGATTTTCTGAATCTTTACCGGCTGCTTTGGCGCGAGCGACAGGCAATAGAACGCCACGCCCAATGTGAGCAACGAGGGAAACGCGTCGAGCCATTCGATCGACGTCCCCGGAAAATGCTCGTGGAAACTCGCCAGTGGCCGCAGCCAGCCGCCCAGAAAAACCGTGGTCGCGATGCCGGCGACAATCACCATGTTGGCGTATTCCGCCAGGAAGTAGAGTGACCAGCGGAAACCACTGTATTCCGTCATGTATCCAGCCACCAACTCTGACTCCGCTTCGGGTAAGTCGAATGGCGCGCGATTTGTTTCCGCGATGGACCCAACCAGATAGATGAAAAATCCAAATGGCACGGAGAAAATGAACCACACGCCCTGATCCATCTGTGCCTGCACAATGTCCTTCATCGAAAGAGAACCGGCAAGCAGCAGCACCGATACCAGCCCGAGGCCCGCGGCAGTTTCGTAACTCACAAGCTGCGCCGCGCTGCGGAGAGCCCCGAGCAGCGAATAGTGGCTGTTGGAAGCCCAGCCCCCCAGCACGATGCCGTAAATTCCGAGCGAGCTAATCGCCAAAATAAAAAGCAGTCCGATGTTCAAGTCGGCGATCTGAAACGCAGGACCGATGGGCAACGCTGAATAAGCCAACAACGCCATCGTCACACTCACCAGCGGCGCGAGCCAGAACATCAAGCGGTCCGCGTTTTCCGGGATGATGTCTTCTTTCAGCAGCAGTTTCACGGCATCGGCGATGGGTTGCAGCAGGCCGTGTGGACCCACGCGCATCGGCCCGAGCCGCGCTTGCATGTCCGCCATCACTTTGCGTTCCATCAATACGATGTAGCCCGCCAGCAAAGGCAACACCATCACGATTACGACGGCATACACGACCGGCAAGACATAGGGGAGAATCGCCTGTGGAATCAGATGGCCCATCGTTTAGCGGTCCACCTCGCCCAGCACGATATCAATCGTTCCGATAATCGCGACAACGTCCGCGATCAGCGCGCCGCGCGCCATTTTGTCGAACGCCTGCAAATTAATGAAGGACGGAGGGCGCACGCGCACGCGGTAAGGCTGTGTGGTCCCGTCGCTCACGATGTAATAGCCAAGTTCGCCCTTCGGCGCCTCAATCGAGTGATAGACCTCGCCCGGCGGCGGCTTCAACACTTTGCCGATGCGGGCCATGATCGGGCCCGTCGGAATATTCTCGATCGCTTGCAGACAAATCCGACGTGACTGGCGCATTTCTTCCATGCGCACCAAGTAACGGTCGTACGTATCACCGGTCGTGCGCGTGGGGATTTCGAATTCGTACTGGTCGTAGGCGGCGTAAGGCTGCGCTTTGCGCAAATCCCATTTCACGCCGCTGGCGCGCAGCACCGGGCCGGTAACACCCATCGCGATCGCGTCTTCCGCGCTCAGAATGCCGACTCCCTTCGTGCGGCCCACCCAAATCCTGTTTTCCGTCAGCAGCGTTTCGTATTCATCGATCTTCTGACTGAAATCGTCGCAGAAACGCTTCACGTCTTGCTCGAACCCGTCATACGTCTCATACTGCAACCCGCCGATTCGGAACGCGTGCGTGGTCAATCGCGCGCCGCAATATTTCTCGAAGATTTTGAGAATTTCTTCGCGCTCGCGGAAACAATAGAAAACAGGCGTCAAGGCCCCGATATCCAGCGCGTGCGTGCCTAGCCAAAGCAGATGGCTCGCGATGCGCTGCAATTCCGTCAGAATCGTGCGCACTACGCGCGCGCGCGGTGGCGCTTCCGTGCCCAGCAATTTTTCGACGGCTTCGCAGTAACCCAGGCCGTTCGAAACTGCGGCCACATAATCCATGCGGTCCACGTAAGGCGCGAATTGCTGGTAGCTACGATGTTCGGCGATCTTCTCGACGCCGCGATGCAGGTACCCGATGATGCATTCGGAGCCCACGACGCGCTCGCCATCGAGTTTCAACTTCACACGCAGGACGCCGTGCGTGGACGGATGCTGCGGACCCATGTTCAGAATAATTTCGTCCGCGCCGAGCACCGTGGTGCTGACGCTGCCCATCCCGTTTGTGCGTTGCTCGGTCATTCGCTCAGTCGCCGCTATTGTCCGCTTTCTATTCCCAGATTTTCGCGAACCCAGTCGGTATCTTGCTTGAGGATGTCGTAATCCTTGCGCAGCGGATATCCCTGCCACTCGTCCGGCATCAAGATACGTTTCAAATCCGGATGGCCTTCGAACACGATGCCGAACATGTCGTAACATTCGCGTTCCAGCCAATTCGCGGCAGGCCAGACGTCATACACGCTTGGAACAGGCTCGTTCTCGCCGGAGTGAGCCTTTAGTCGCAGCCGCTCATTCTTCGCAAACGAATACAAATTCAGGACGATATCGAAGCGTTTCTCGCGCTTCGGCCAATCCACGGCAGTCAAGTCCACGAGCATGTCGAATTTCTGGTCGTCGCGGCAATAGCGCGAGATTTCACGAAGCTGTTCGGCGGCGATGAGCACAATCGCCTGCTTGCGGTCGAGCGTCGCCTCGCGAATCGCGTCGCCAAACTTGGCCTTGAGCCGCTGCACTAGTTCGTTGTCCAGCGGGGCCGGCTTCGGCGGCGCTTCTTTCGGGGGAGGCGGTGCCGCCGGCGTTTTCGGCGGCGCTGCGGCGGCAGGAGCCGGCGGTTTTGCCGGTGCTGGTGGCGTTGTTGCCGCAGGTGGGGTCGCAGCAACCGGCTGCGAGGGAGGAGTTGGCGTCGCGGGCTTGGTGGGAATAGCAGCGCTTTCCGCCGTGCTTTCCGGCGGCTTTGCGGCGGGATCCTTATCCGAGGGGTCTTTGACCATCGGTTCGATCGGCTGCCGTTGCTGAATGTGCGCAACCAGCGAGTTCACGCACTTCGTTCGCAGCCCGCCTTTTTATCACACCCCAAAAAACAACGTCAATTCCAGTCTCTGTCTAGAGCCGAACGTTCGGTGCACCGTACAACAATGTAGCGTCTAAACCCAGTCCAAAGCGCCCTTTCGATACAGCCACACATAGCCGATCAACAAAACTCCCAAAAACACAAGCATAGTGGCCAAACCATACAATCCCAACTGGTTGTACTTGATCGCCCAGGGAAAAAGAAAAATCGTTTCGACGTCAAAAATCACGAACAAAATTGCCACAATATAAAATCGCACCGAATAACGTCCCCGCGCACTGCCCTCGGGCGGCACTCCGCACTCATAGGGCTCCAGTTTCGCGCCCGTGGCTTTCGAATCGGGACGGATATATTTGAAAATAGCGAGAGTGACTGCGGGGAAGGCCGCCGCAAGCAGGGCATAAATCAAAATCGGGATGTATTGGCTCGGCATCGCCAAACGAATTACAAATGAACAGCGCATCCTAGCACAGCGGTCAAGCCTCAGCCAGCCTCATCCGCGAAAAGGCCCGTCGACAAAAGCTGCCGCCCGGCGCGGAAGGGAGACAGATTCCTTAGCAATCGTAAGGCTTTAGTGTCGGGCGCCGTGCAATACGTCGATAGCGTGGGGCAGGAGAGCTGCAATCGCGTCGAGAGATTCAACGGCTCCGCGGGGGCTTCCGGGCAGGTTTACGATGATCGTCGTGCCGCGAATCGCGGCTATTGCGCGAGAAAGAATCGCGCGCGAAGTTTTCTTCAAGCCTTCGGCGCGCATCTGCTCGGCAAATCCAGGTATCAATCGCTCCGCGATGGCAATGGTGGCCTCGGGCGTCACATCGCGGGGACCGACCCCGGTTCCACCGGTGGTCAGTATCAGATCCGACTCATTCGAATCCGCGGCCTTTTTCAAAAACGCTGAAATGCCGTCGCGATCGTCAGCCAGAACGGCGGCCTCGACGATCTGCCAGCCGAGCTCCCGGCATCGTCCAGCAACGGCAGGGCCTGAGCTGTCTTCGTATTTTTTGCTGGCTACCGAATCACTGACAGTCAGAATGGAAACTCGCATGGCGTAGAGGCCTGGCGGGCTATCCTTCTGTCACTTCGGCGTCTTCATTCGCGCCATCGCGCTGCCCCTCATCCACCAATCGCAGCGCTTCCATCAGTAGGCCAGTGGTCGTGCGGGAAATTGTGTCGCGCGTTGCCGTGCGGTTAAAGTCAATCTCGAACTCGCCATCCAGCCAGCGCACCGCTTGAAACACAGCGGCTTCCCCTTCCAGCGATCCCAGCCGCGCGTCCTTGCATTGCCCGGAGGCAAAAAACAGTTCGCCAGTTTCCTCTCCGTGCCTGATGGAGAGCTGGCAGGATTTCTGTCCCATCTCGAGGGACTGCATCAGGTCCATGATGGACATTTCTTCCAGCCGCCCTTGAATCACGCCCGGGCGCACCTGACGATTCTGCAATTTCTCGAGCTGTAGCCGGTCAACTACTTTCTTCGCGCGACGTACCAAATCCTTTAGGAAGAACGGCTTGGGAATGAATTCCTCCACGCCTTCCACGATAGGGCGCAATTTCTCTTCGATGTCGCTGCGGCTGGCCAGAAAAATAAATGGAATGGATTTAGTCTGCTGGCGCCCGCGCAGTTTTTCGTAGAGCTGGCGCCCATCGAGCCCCGGCATGCGGTAGTCGCACACAACCAGGTCCGGCGGGTCATCCACAATTTTCAGCAGGGCGTCAGCACCGTCGGCAGCCGCGCGCGCATCGCAGTGCGGCGTCAGCCCTTTCATGAGCAGGTCGAGGATCAGGGCATTATCGTCGACGACCAGCACTTTGACGTCCTTCATCGGAGTCATTGTTTCGCGCGCTTCCCAGGACGCCGGTACGTTCCGCTTCGTCCGCCTGACTTCTTTACCAGGTATAACTCAGTGATTTCCATGCCGCGCTCGAGCGCTTTGCACATGTCGTAAATGGTAAGCGCCGCCACCGACGCGGCAACCAAGGCCTCCATCTCTACACCCGTTGGGCCCGTGGCCGTCGCCTCGGAGGTCAGCTGAATTCCATTCTGGCATAGCTTGGCGTTCACATCTACGTGAGTCAAACAGAGGGGATGACAAAGTGGAATCAGCTCCGAAGTGCGCTTCGCGGCGGTGATTCCGGCTATTCGGGCGACTTCGAGGGGATTGCCCTTGGGCGACTTCAGGCGTCGAATGCTGTCCAGGGTATCGCGCCGCATCCGAATGAATGCATGCGCGACCGCTGTGCGCGAGGTGGCTGGCTTGGCGGTCACGTCCACCATCCGCACGGTGCCTTTTTTGTCGTAGTGCGAAAGCGCTCGAACTCGCTTAGTAGCCATGGAGAGGATGCCGGCGGTCTAGGAGCCGCCCGTCAACGCTACAACTCGGCTTAGAACAATCCGCGGCGCGGCAAGACGTCCGCCATCTCGCCCGCGGCAAAATGCAGCTTCGATTCGTGCACCACCAGAAAGCAATTCCCTTTCACTACCGAGCCGATATCTCCCGAACCTTCCCAATGAATCATCTCGACGGTGGCTTCGCCATTCGGCCAGCTCAGCCGCGCAGGCAAGAAATGTGCCAACGACGGCTTTTCGTTCACCGGATGCGCGAGCTTTGCCTTTAGCACCTTCAATGGATGCGGCGTATGGCCGCTAAGCAAGTCAATCGCGGGAACCACAAAAAGCTCGAAAGTCACCATCGTCGAAACGGGATTCCCCGGCAAGCCAAACACGGGTTTGCCTTTGCAGAAACCGAAGACCGCAGGCTTGCCCGGTCGGATTGCCACGGTATCGAAGAAGAACTCGGCGCCAAGTTCGCGCAACACCTGTTCAACAAAGTCGTACTTCCCCACCGAGACGCCGCCCGTGAGCGCGACCATGTCGGCCTCAAGCGCCTGTTCGATACCTGCGCGCAATTCCTCGAGATTGTCGGAGACGACGCCCAACATAAACGGTTCCCCACCGGCCAAGACAACCTGTGCTGCGAGCGAAATGCTATTGCTGTTACGAATCTGAAATTTCTTCGTTGGCTGATCCACCGGAACCACTTCGTCGCCAGTCGAAAGGATTGCGACGCGCGGTTTTTTCGCCACCACCAGGCGCGTACGCCCCACTTGGGCCGCGATCGCTAGCTCCGCATAACCGAGCCGCTTGCCGCGCGTGAGCACGCTTTCTCCCACGCGAGTCTCTTGCCCCTCCAGCACGTAGTGAGCGCCTTCGCGTGCGGACTGCTCGATGATGACGTAGTCACCATCAACCCGGGCGTGCTCGTTCATAACGATCGCGTTCGCTCCGCGCGGCAGTGCGGCGCCGGTCATGATTTGAACGCAGGTCCCAGGCTCGACGGCGTCTTCGAACGGAACACCGGCGCGACTTTCGCCGATCAGCCTCAACCTTGCCCCCGCGTGCGCCGCATCGGCGGCACGCACGGCAAAACCATCGCGCGTCGAACGATTGAAAGGCGGGTAATTCCTGTCGGCCGCCACGTTTTCAGCCACGATGCGTCCCAGGGCTTGCGACGGGTCCTGCGCGAATTCGATAGTTTCGGTTTCAGGCGGGGGCGCGCACGGACGCGCGCGAATCACTTCAATTACCTTGGCGCGAGCTGCTTGGTAGGAAACCATGTTGTGTCACAGCCAGGATGCGAGTTTTGTGTCTCTAGGGACAATCGTAGCATCGCGTTCCGGACCCGTGGAAATCATGCCGATCTCGACTTGGAGCTCGTCGGAAATAAAATTCAGATAATTGCGTGCGGCTTCCGGCAATTCCTTCACGTCCCGAATTCCCGGAGTAGGCTTCTGCCAGCCCGGCAGCGTGCGATAGACAGGCTCGACTTGCGTCAACGTCTCCACATCCGGAGGCATTTCGTTCAGCGGCTGCCCCTTTAGGCGATAGCCCGTGCAGACTTTGATTTCCGCCTGCGTGTCGAATACGTCCAGTTTCGTGACCACCAGCGAATCAACGCCGTTCAGCATTTTTGCGTACTTCAAGACTACCAGATCGAGCCAGCCACAACGGCGTGGACGTCCGGTTACTGCGCCGAATTCCTGGCCGCGCTCGCGGACGGCCTGCGCGTCCAGGTCCGGCATTTCAGTGGGAAATGGCCCACTGCCCACCCGCGTGGTGTAGGCCTTGGTCACGCCAACCACTCCACAAATCCGCGTAGGCGCGACGCCCAGACCGGTCGCCACGCCGCCGGACGTTGCATTTGAAGACGTAACGTACGGATACGTCCCGTGGTCAATATCCAACATGGTGCCCTGGGCGCCTTCAAAGAGCACCGACTCGCCTTTATCGAGAGCCCGATTCAGCAGCACGCAGGTGTCGGTCACCAAGCCGCGAATGTGCGCGGCGATTTCCAGATATTGCTCCAAGAGGCCGGCCGTTTCCAGCGGATGACCGTACGTTGCGCGGCTGATCGCATTTTTTTCGGCGATCACGCGCTCGAGCTTTTCCTTGAATCCGTCGGGATCAAGTAAATCGCACACGCGGATGCCACGCCGCGCCATCTTATCTTCGTACGCCGGCCCGATACCCCGCGAAGTAGTACCGATGGCCGCGGCACCTCGAGCCGATTCGGCAGCTTTATCCATTTCACGGTGATACGGGAATATTAAATGGGCGCGATCGCTGAGGAAGAGCCGTCCGCGCACTTCGACGCCTGACTTTTTCAGATTTTCGAGTTCGGCAACCAGGGCCGCGGGATCAACGACCGTTCCCGCTCCGATGACCGCCTTCTTTCCCGGACGCAGAATGCCACTGGGAATCAACTGTAGAACGTAGCGATGATTGTTGAAGATGACGGTGTGTCCGGCATTGTGCCCGCCCGCATAACGCGCCGTGTAATCGAACGATTGGGCAAGATAATCCACCACCTTGCCCTTACCTTCGTCTCCCCACTGCGCGCCCACCACACAGATTGCCTTCGCTCGCGACTTCTCAGTCACCTTCGCCGCCCCCATCCTTCATCAGGCCGCACTTTGCCCGCTCACGTTCACAACAGAAGCACTACAGGCGGGCCAAAGCGGCAAACAGGAACATACAATCGTACCCTTCGACTGACTCCCGCGCAAGCGCGACCGGCTGCGCAGGACCGAACTAACCTACCTGGCCGTAGCGGAAGCAATCCCGCGCGTGATCGTTGACCATGCCGACGGCCTGCATGAATGCGTAGCAGATTGTCGTACCGACGAACCGAAACCCACGCCGCTTGAGGTCCTTACTCATGGCGTCCGAATCGTTCGTGCGTGCTGGGAGGCGCTGCGAACCGCTCCAGTTATTTATCTTTGGGCGGCCGCCTACGAACTGCCAGATGTATTTGTCAAACGTGCCGAATTCTTTCTGCACGGCAAGAAACGCTTGGGCGTTCGAAATGGTCGAGGAGATTTTCAGGCGATTGCGCACGATACCCGCATTGGCCAGCAACTTGCGCACCTTGCGCTTATCGTAGCGCGCAATCTTGGCGGCGTCGAAATTGTCGAACGCGCGCCGGTAGTTTTCGCGCTTGTTAAGAATCGTCTCCCAACTCAAACCAGCCTGCGCGCCTTCCAGAATCAGAAACTCAAAAAGCACGCGGTCATCGTGGACAGCCCTGCCCCATTCTTTATCGTGATACTCGACCATGGACGGCTTTTGCCCCCAATGGCACCGCCGCAGCTGCTCGATCTTGGCCGTTCGGGTCATTGAGGAGTTTTTCCCACAGCTTGACTTGCCGCTGCCGCAAGGCATCGCGGACACAAACAATCCGAATAACGCCCGCGAAGCTCGTTCAACGTTTCTTTCGTCAGCGTCGTTTCTTCACACCAGCATCCCGCGGCCCGCGCGGCGCAGGAAAACTTCTCCCCACACGCCGCGCACGCCTTCAGTTCCGGCCCACAACCCAACGGCTGCGTGTTGGGGCTGCCGCTGTTAGCCATGGTTGTGCGGGGATCGCGCCTAGGAGATGTGGCGCTGGAGGACTTTCTCGATCTGCTCTTTGGGCACGGCGCCAACGATTTGATCGGCTACCTGGCCGCCCTTGAAAACCAGCAGAGTGGGAATGCCGCGAATATTGAACTTGCCCGCGGCGTTGATGTTCTCATCCACATTCAGCTTTACGACCTTCAACTTCCCCGCATGCTCCCGCGCGATTTCTTCCACCGTCGGCGTCAGCATGTGGCACGGACGGCACCAATCCGCCCAGAAGTCCACCATTACTGTCTGCGTCTTGCTGGCTTCGACCACGTCCGCTTCGAAGCTCGCGTCACTTACTGCTTGAATATTTTCTGCCATTTTTTTCCCTTGTTGCTTCAAGCCACGGCCCAACCTCGGCCGGGGGTGCTTGAGGCTAAGCTTTAGATGTCCCGGAAACGCGTGGGATTCGAGACCTCTTAGCTGCTTCATATAGTGTGACATACGCGGCCGCGGAAGCCTTCCATGAAAAGTCCTTGGCCATGCCGTTCTTTTGCAAGGTTTGCCAAATCTTTGGTTCCCGGTGCAATTTCAATGCCGCACGCACACTTTCGATCAGTGCAAGCCCGCTGTAGCCCTCGAACTTGAATCCAGTGCCCGTGTGCGTTTTGAGGTTGAAGCTCTGGATCGTGTCATCCAACCCGCCTGTCGCGCGCACCACCGGAACCGTACCATAACGCAGGCTGTATATCTGATTCAATCCGCAGGGCTCGTACCGCGAAGGCATCAGGAATATATCCGCCCCAGCCTCGATCTTGTGCGCCAGCGCGTTGTCGTAGCCGATCTTGATGGCCACCTTTCCGGAATGCTTCTCCGCCAGTTCCTTGAACATGGCTTCATATTCCGGCTGACCCGTCCCTAGCGCGATCAGTGAGATATTTTCCTTCAGCAGCTCGACGGCAACCTGTGCGATCAAATCGAAGCCCTTCTGATCCACAAAACGCGAAACGATGCCAATCAGCGGCCGCTCGAGGTTGTCCGGTTTGCCGTTCAGCAGCTTGAATTGCTGCAGCAAGTCCTTCTTGCAAACCTTCTTGCCGTCGAGATTGTGGGCCGAATAGTTCTGCGCGATGAACGTGTCCACCTCGGGGCTCCAAATCGCATAGTCCACGCCATTCAAGATGCCGATGAGCCGGTCCGCGCGCAGCCGGATCACGCCCTCCAAACCCTGTCCGTATTCAGGCGTTTGAATCTCCTGCGCGTAACGCCGACTCACCGTTGAAAGGTAGTCCGCGTAAATTATTCCCCCTTTTAGAAAATTCACGCCGCCGTAAAATTCCAGTCCGTCCATCGTAAAGAGCCGGTCCGGCAGACCAATCGCGCGCATCGCGCTATGCGGAAAGAGTCCCTGGTAACCGATGTTGTGGATCGTAAGGACCGCCGGCAGCCCGCGCACCACCGTGTCTTCGGCATGTTGCGTACGCAGCAGGACGGGCACCAGCGCCGTTTGCCAGTCGTGACAATGCACCACATCCGGCAGCCACACGCGCTTCATGAATTCGACGGCGACCCGCGAAAACTCTGCGAAACGCTCGGCGTTGTCGGGATAATCCGCGCCTTTTTCGCCGTAAAGTTGCTCCCGGTCGAAATATCCGCGGTCTCCCACGAAGAAATAGCGCACGCCGCCAACGGCAGCCCCTTCGCCGATCGCGGGAAAGCGCAGACGATCGCCGAGCGCCACCGTCACGCTCGAAACTAGCGTTGATGTCACCTTGTTTCCGCGATAGCACGGCAGCAGCACGGCCATTTCATGGCCCATTTCGGCCAGCGCCTTCGGAAGCGCTTCCACTACATCCGCCAGGCCGCCCGTCTTCGAGTACGGCAGTCCTTCCGACGATATGAATAGAATTTTCATGTGTTCCGATTTGAATGAAAAACGGTATCGGAAGCTTTAAACTTCGTCAAGGAATTCCCGGCAGTGTCAGCCCGCATCTTGCATCAAGGCCCGCATCGGAACGGCGCTCGCCATTTGTGAGTTGCATCCTCACGGCGATTGAAATTTGTTCGCACCTCTTTGCATTGCTACACTCGGTCGCCATGGCGCGACAGCGATTGGGCCAACACTTTCTCGGCGATATGGGGTGGCGCAAACGCATTCTTGCGACCCTGCCGCTCGCCGCGAATGACACTTGGTTCGAAATCGGCCCCGGCCACGGCGAAATGACGCAATTTCTGGCGGGCGAAGGCCGTCGCGTCGTTGCCCTCGAAGCAGATCCGAAACTAGCTGAGGGCCTGCGCGCGTCCTCAGACACGGATCCCGGTCAATGGGCTGGCGTCGAGATCGTTTCCGGCGACGTGCTCGCCACCGACTTCGGGAGCCTCACCGCCGGGACATTTCATGTCTATGGAAATTTGCCTTACTACATCACTTCGCCGATTCTGCATCATATGTTCCGCTGGGCCGGCCAGATTTCCTCGATTCACATCGTGGTCCAGTTAGAAGTGGCGCAGCGAATTGCTGCAAATCCTGGTGTGCGCGACTACGGGTATCTCTCCACAGTGTGCCAGTTCTACGCCAAACCAAAAATCGCGCTGCGCATTCCACCCGGCGCTTTTCGCCCGCCACCGCGAGTGAAGTCCGCACTCGTAAGCATGACGCCGCTAGGCGAACGTGCAAACCTCAACGTCGGGGATGAAAAGCGCTTCCTGGGGTTTGTGCAGAATTGCTTCGGGCAGAAACGAAAAACGCTGCGCAACAATTTGCTCGGGATGGCCAGCGACAATAAAATCCACGAAGCCCTGGCCGCCGCTGGATTGCGCTCAGACGTGCGTGCCGAGCAGCTCACCCTCACGGAGTTCGCTGAGCTATTCGCCCGGCTTTTGTAGCGTGGCCTTATGGTCTTCCAGAACAGCCTGCAGCCGGTCGGGAAAATTCGTCATGATGCCGTCCACGCCCGCCGCGGCCATCCTTCGCATCGCTTCCGCATCATCAACGGTCCAAGTCGCGACCTGCAAATCCAGCCGATGCGCTTGTTCCACCAATTCCGGAGTCACCAGACTCGCTCGCGGGCACAATTGCCGCACTCCCAATTCGATCGCGGCCTTGGCATAATCCTGCCGCGGTTCTTCGACCAATAGCCCCATCATCATCGTCGAGTCTACTTGCCGCAACGCGCTGAGCGTGGATTCATCAAAAGAGATCACGATGGTGCGCGCCGCGCTTTGCGATTTTTGCAGGGCGCCTACCAGCGAGTGATGCATTCCCCAAGCCGCATCGTATTTCACTTCGAGGTAGAAAATTACATCGTGCTTGCCAGCAAACGCTAAGATCTCCTCGAGAGTGGGAATTGGTTGCCCCATGAACTGGCGGTCAAACCACATTCCGGCGTCCAGCTTCCGCAGCTCGCCCAGAGTGAAATCGTGCACGTTGCCCCGCCCGTTGGTGGTGCGTTCGAGCGTCGAATCGTGGATGGCCACGAACCGCGCGTCGCGCGTGAGGTGCAGGTCCGTCTCGATGAATCCCGCCCCCAATTCGACCGCCCGTTCATAAGCCGCCAGAGTATTTTCGGGCGCGTGCCCCGATGCCCCGCGATGTGCGATTACCCAAGGTTTTCGCATGACCACGGTTATCCTAGCAGACAATTCCAGAGTGCCGCCTGCCGGTATTACCGAGAGTGATGCAAATTGCACTCCGGCGCTGGTCTCGCAAATTCGTCACTTATACAGGATCACCGGGTAGAGGACGGCGAGAGGAGTCTGCCAGATTGTCGTTTGCGGCGCGCGAGGTGTGATGCAAATCATTGCCTAATTGGGACAACGGGTTGCCCCTCGAGAAGGCTGCAGCAGTGCCAGGCAGGCGCGAAACGGACCCTTAGCACACCCGATCTGACACACACACAGTATCTCTAACAATTGCTACAACGTAGCGCGAGGCGAGGCGAAACATTTGTTAGCTCCATTTGGAATCCGGATTGCCCTTTACTTTCGCCTCTCAGCGGCCAACCGCTGAAATTCTGCAACGTGCTACAGTGCGGCTGTCGTCCCGCAGCCCGGGCTGAAAGAGAACAGAAAGCAAAGTCATTCAAGCCTTGAACGAGTCCGGAGGCGGAGTTTTAGAACTATGGCCAGCGCAAGATCCCAGTTGAACTTTGCATCCGAACCCGTTCAAGTAATGAACGCGGCGTCGGCTGGTTTCGACCCCGCGCGCGGCCTGCCGCAGGGATTCATCGAATTTCTGCTGCCATTTCACCGCGCGTTCACACCGCGCCAGCGGGACCTCGTCGGTCGCCGTGCCTCCACGGTCGAAGCCGCACACCAAGGCCAATTGCCGAACTATCTGCGGCCATCGCCAGCGATGCAGGAATCGTGGCACATCGAACTGCCTGAATGGTGCCAGGATCAGCGAAACCAGATGACCGGACCGGCGGACGACGCCGAGTTAGTAGTCAAGATGCTCAACTCCGGCGCACCAGGGGTGATGCTCGATCTCGAAGACTCGATGGCCAACACCTGGCCGCATTTGATGCAGGGTGTCACGAATATCCTCGCGGCCCTTCGCGGAGAACTCACCTTTTTCGACAAAAAGCGCGAACGCACGGTCAATATTCAACCCAGCAAAACGGTAGTCTCCCTGCGCCCACGTGGCCTCCATCTTCGGCAAGCCGGGGTGCTCAACGGCGAATCTCTGCCTGCATCGCTATTTGACGTGGCGCTGATCGCGTTCCAAGTAATGCCGGGAGACTTACAGCATCCGCTCACGTTCTACATTCCGAAATCCGAATCCGCAGAAGAGGCGCTCTGGTGGCGCGACCTGTTCCGCTCAATTGCACGCGCTAAGGGCTGGCCGCAGGACTACATCAAGTGTATGGCGCTGGTCGAATCTCATCCTCTCGCCTACCAAATGGAAGAGTTCGCCTATAACCTCCGCGAGCACATCCTGGCCTTGAATCTCGGCCGCTGGGATTACATGGCCAGCCTGATCCATTTTAATCTGCACGATCCCAGATGGGTGCTCCCGGATCGCAATACGATCCCGCACGACGTCGCCTTCTTTCAGAATCTGCGCAACCTCATTCCGGAGATCTGCCACAAACACGGCTTGCTCGCAATCGGCGGCATGACAGCGCTGTTTCCCAGCCGGGAGTGCGCCGAACTGAACGCGCGCGCGCTGGCGGCCTTGGAAAAAGACAAAAAGAACGAAGCGACGTCTTTGATGGACGGCGCCTGGACCGGGCATCCCGATCAGAACGAAATCGCTGTCAGCCAGTTTCCTGCGCCGAACCAGCTGCCGGCGCGGCCCGCGAATCATGATGCGCATCCCGACTTACGTGCCGTGCCAACAGGCGTCGGCGAACAAACTTTGAATGGCACGCGCACAGCCGTGCGCACCGTGATTCGCTATCGCCACGGCGTCCTCAGCGGCCGCGGAGCCAGCCTCCTCGACGGCTATATGGAAGACCTGGCGACCGATCGCATTTACCGGCTGATGATCGCACAACGCATGCGCCATCGCGATCTAGCACACATAGTCGATGACAACGGCAATCTGGTTGTGCATACTCCCGAGCTTGTAACGCGGCTGTTTGATGAAGAACTGGCGCGTATCGTGCAGGAACTTCCGCCGAATACGCCCGCCGAGACTATCGAGCGATTTACTCAGGCGCGAGTCTTGAGCGAACGAATGATTACCACCAACGAGTTCAATCCGTACTAGGCAGCGGAACGACTCGCGCGCGAATAATGTCGTAGCAATTTAAGGGGTCTTGGGAATGGCACCTAAAGACAGCAGCGTAATTCAGGCAATGCTGAAACGTTTGGCGGAAGAAGAAGAACAAATCAAGAGAGAAAAGGCAGTGGGGTCAGTCGACGCAACAAAGCCGCTCATGGCAAGAGCGGCCGCGTACTGAGGGTGTGATTCGACGGCAGCGGCCCTCGTGCCGTTCCGGCTCGGTCCAGGAGCGCTGGAGTCTCGCCGCAAGCGGCACTTCGCAGGCTCTGAAAACGTTCGCCGAGTGGAGCGACACGTGCTTGGGGAGCAGGAACATGGCGCTGTTCGTTCTGGTGGTCGTAGGAGTGGTGGTCGCGCAGACTTGGTTTGACTGGCGCGATGCGAAAAAAGGTTGGGTCTTGCCGGAGTGGGCTAAGGGGATGGCGCTCGCGGGAACGGTCGCCGCCTCGCTCACCGCTGCAGCCTCGTTTGCCTCTTCTTGGCTTCAGGATTCAGCCGGCAGTTCGCGCAACCTTTTCAACTCACAAACGTTCTGGCCCGAGGTGGGTTTCCTGCTCTGCGCCATGGCCGTAATTATCATCGCCATCCGCAAAAAACGGCTGCGCCTGATGATGATCCTGACCGGTGTGCTCATCGCCGCCTTCTGGATCGGCATGACCATGTCATAGTCGCCACCTTAGCGCCCCGCCGCTTCGTGTTGGGCCAGGTGCGGCAGCCTGCGTTTCTCGCTGTTTCGGAAGGCCCACCTGGGTTGTCTTGCCGTCTGCTCTCATTCCTCTCCCGCTCGTATTTCCTGCCTCCTCGCCTCTTTGCCTCCTCCCAA
This sequence comes from Candidatus Acidiferrales bacterium, assembly GCA_035258265.1. Classification (GTDB taxonomy): domain Bacteria; phylum Acidobacteriota; class Terriglobia; order Acidiferrales; family UBA7541; genus Palsa-295. The sequence goes on along the minus strand of DATEVZ010000263.1, from coordinate 3,075 downwards.
ACCGCCATTCGCCGGCAGCCAGCCGCCACTCGCCGAAAACCGCGCGACGCGTCTAGCCGGACCCTCTATTCTCGCCCCATGAACGGCAACACAGTTCGGAACAAGGTTCGGGCGGGAGATAAGAATATGACAAACGCGAACAGGCAATCGTTGATGGCGGCAACCGTTCAGGGCGTGCGATTCCCTGAGGCCGGAGCGACGTTTCTGATCCTGCTCGGCATCCTCTTTCAACTAGTCGAGCTTGGCTATGCCCATCTCGGGTTGGGCAACTTGTGGTTCTTTTCCATAATGTTCACGGACATTTGGAATATCCTCTCGATGCGGCTCAATATTCCGAACCTCGCTGACTTGCTGCGTTACTGGCCGCTGGTTTTGGTGGGTTTGGGACTCGCTATCTTGCTCGCGACGCACGAAAACCGCTCCTCTCGTGCGCGCAGAGGGAACCGGAATGGCGAATGACATCAAGCGGTTCAGCTGGAGCTTCACGTTCGGCGCGCTCATCGTCGCGGCCGGCGTCGTGCTCCTGCTCGATCAGCAGGGGCTGATCAACGCTGACCGCGTATTTGGCTATTTCTGGCCGGTCGTGTGCATCGTCGGCGGATCGCTAATGCTGATGGACTGCCGCGGAAGGGGCGGGCGCGGCATATGGGGCTTTGTGCTGGTTACCATCGGCATCGTGCTTGTCCTGGAAAATCTCGGTGTCGCGCACATCCGATTCGACGCCGTTTGGCCTCTGATCGTCATAGGTGTTGGGCTTTTGATGATTTGGCGAGCGATCGGACCTCCTTACTCGGGAGCGCCAAGAAATTCATGGTGGGACTATCTGCGTTCCGGGGGCTCGGACGCTTCCAGTTCGGAATTCAATCACGTGGCCGTTTTCAGCGGCTTTAAGCGCCGCACTACCTCCAAGAACTTCAAAGGCGGAAAGATACTGGCCATTTGCGGTGGCTTTCAGATTGACCTCAGGCAAGCCGACATCGAAGGCGATTCGGCGGCCATTGAGGCCATCTCCTTTATGGGTGGTGGCGAAATCAAGGTGCCGTACTCCTGGGATGTTTCGATGGAGGGCATCGGCTTCATGGGCGGATATGTTGACGAAACCGATCAGAGTCCACCGCCACCCGGCACGCCACGAAAACAATTGATCGTAAAGGGAGCCGCCGTAATGGGCGGCGTCGTCGTCAAGAACTGAAGCGCGAAAATGCACCCAATCCTCAGCAATTTCCGGCGCCTCCTAATTTACCTCCTTGCTTGGATTCCCATTACCGGATTGCTGGCCTATCTCCTCACCGTTTTCCATGAGATTCGCGACGTCGAAGCGCTGGCTTTGGCCGTGCCGCTCTGCGTTCTCTACGCGTTCCTGTGCCTTTCCTCGTGGTACTCCTGTCGCGGCAATTCTCTCGAAAAGTACAGTCTCGGACGACTGGTGACCACGCATCTCACCGCAGCGCTGGTTGCCAGTGTAATCTGGGCGTTTGCGGCAGTGAGCCTCGCCAGCACGCTCTCGAAGTTGCCGTCGTTTCAAGGCCTAAGCCACCGCTTCCGGCCGGAAATTCCGGTGATGATTGTCACCGGTTTGTTGCTCTATTTGCTGTGGGTCGCTCTGTACTACGTAATTATCGCTCTTGAGGCTTCGCGCGAGGCCGAAGCCCGCGTGATGAAGGCCAGCGTCCTGGCGCGTGATGCCGAATTGCGCGCGCTGAAAGCGCAGGTGAACCCGCACTTCCTCTTCAACAGCCTGAATTCCATCAGCGCGCTCACCAGTTCCGACGCATCGAAAGCTCGGGAGATGTGCATCCTGCTCGGCGACTTCCTGCGGCGCACACTCGGTCTGGGAGAAAAGGCTGCGATCCCGCTCGAAGAAGAGCTTTCGCTGATCCGTGCATTTCTGGCCGTCGAAAAGGTTCGTTTCGGTGCGCGCATTCAAATGGAAGAAAATATTGATAAGGCGGCCCTCAGCGTTCCCGTACCGCCGCTGCTTTTGCAACCGCTGGTCGAGAATGCCGTGGTACATGGAATCGCCAACCTGGTTGAAGGCGGATGGATACGCCTCAATGTCCGCTCGCAAAACGGCGACTTGGCAATTACGGTAGAAAATAGCTTTGACCCCGAAGCTCCTCCGCGCCGGAAAAGTGGTGTGGGCCTGGTTAACGTGCGCCAGCGCCTCCAGGCGCGTTACGGCAATCGCGCGAGCTTCGGCGTCCAGACCGAAGGCGACCGTTACCGCGTGGCACTTACACTTCCGGCAGAAAGCGAGGCGACACCGGCATGACCCGCGAACCCGCCAAGAAGATTCGGGCCGTCGTCGTTGACGACGAAGAGCTCGCACGCCAGGTCCTACGCGAATTCGCGGCCAGCCATCCCGAAATCGAAGTGATCGCTGAATGTGCCAACGGCTTCGAAGCCGTCAAGATCGTCACCGAGCAAAAGCCCGACCTGATCTTTCTCGATATTCAAATGCCCAAGCTCGATGGCTTCGAAGTGCTCGAATTGATCGGCAACCAGACCGCGGTTGTTTTCGTTACAGCGTACGATAGTTATGCGATCAAAGCGTTCGAAGTCCACGCCGTAGACTACCTGCTAAAGCCTTTCGGTGCGGATCGCTTTGAAGCCGCACTCAAACGCGCGAAACAGCGCCTAGCAGGCAAGCTCCCGGAAACTACGCCGCCCGCGGCAGACCTGGCCGCAGCCGCCCGTCCGCCGGCGCAATATCTTGACCGCATCGCGGTCCGCGACGGTACGCGCGTGTTCATAATTCCCGTCGCCAAGCTCGATTACGCCGAAGCTCAAGATGATTACGTGGCTCTCGCGGCCGATGGCAAAAAGCACTTGAAGCAGCAGACGATTTCGAGCCTGGAATCCGCCCTTGATCCCTCCCGATTCATGCGCGTCCACAGGTCCTACATCGTCAATCTCGAGCGCGTCGTCAAAGTCGAGCCGTACGCCAAGGACAGCCACGTCGCGGTGCTCGCCAATGGAGCACAACTTCCCGTAAGTCGTGCCGGGTACGCGCGCTTGCGAGCTTTTATCGATAAGTAGAGCGCTAACAGCGTCGCCGCGTTTCCTGTTGAGACT
>DATEVZ010000262.1:0-11615 GCA_035258265.1 Candidatus Acidiferrales bacterium | reverse complement strand
ACCTCGCGGCTGAGGTGGCGTAGCCCAGGATGGGCAATTCCCCGATCGCGAATATAGCGACGAATAGAAGGAAAATTTGCCAATGCTTCGCGCGCAAGAACAGAGTGCGGATCCAGTTCATATTCCCTCATACTTCATCATGGTGTGATGCGCACCGGCCTCGCCACAGACTTTCGGAAATAACCGAACAATTGTCAACAAGCAACAAGTCCTGCGACACACCCAAGTGGGACGGATGAATTTCTCTGCGCCTTCTGCGGTAGATTCTGAAACGGTCACCTAAGCACTCTGTAGCTATCCGTGCTGTCTTGACTTTGCCGAAACCCGGCACCTACACTCGATGACTCATCCATCGCCCATGCCAAAATCCAGTGGAAGCATCATCACGGTCGGAATCACCGGTGCGAGTGGTGCGGTCTACGCTCAAGCGGTCCTTCGATTGCTAGATGCAGACCCGCGCGTTCAGCATGTTTTCCTAATCGCAAGTGATGCCGGAACGCGGCTCATCGCAACGGAACTCGATGTTGTCGCCCCGGACGCCAAAAAACTTCCCTCCCTCCTTGTTGGAACCGCTGCCAAAAAGATCGAGTGTCTTCCGAACAAAGATATCGGCGCGAGCATTGCCTCGGGCAGCGCGCTGTTGGATGGAATGGTCGTGGTCCCTTGTTCTGCGGGCGCACTTGGCTCGATCGCGGCCGGCACCGCCGCCGATTTGCTAACGCGCGCCGCGGATGTCTGTTTGAAAGAACGCCGCCCGCTGGTCCTCTGCTTGCGCGAAACTCCGCTCAACCGTATTCAACTAGAAAATGCGTTGCGCGTTCACGACGCGGGCGCAACCGTGATGCCCGCCATGCCCGCTTTCTATTACGCACCGAAAAAAATCGAAGACCTGGTCGAGCAATTCGCCTATCGCGTTCTGGCGCAGCTAGGCCTGCCCCAAGAAAAGCAGTACCGTTGGAAAGGTCGGAAGGACGAGTCGTCTGCCACGGAGTCACAGAGGCACCGAGAAAAACGACGGAGAAGTTGACAGTAACGCTTTGTGTGAGGTCCGATAGGTCGAGAGGGAACCGCAAGTTGCAATTCACAAATCACGCTCTGTTATTCTATCTCCGTACCTGTCTGACTCGGTGGCCAATGCAATCATGACCCGGACCCGCATTCGCATCGTGCTTGAAATGATCAAGTTCGAGCACTCAGTCTTCGCGCTGCCGTTTGCGCTAGTCGGCGCGCTGCTAGCCGCTCGCGCAGGCGGTGCCTTGCCCACCTGGCGGCCAATACTCTGGATCGTCGTGGCGATGGTAGGCGCGCGCTCCGCCGCCATGACCATGAACCGTATCGCGGACGTCGAGTACGATTGCCGCAATCCTCGCACCGCGAATCGCGCGCTGCCCAAGGGCGAACTGTCCATCGGCTTCGCGTGGACCTTCACATTGATTGCATCCGCAGTATTGGTGCTCGCCGCTTGGCAATTGAATCCACTCGCGCTGAAGCTGTCGCCCGCTGCTCTTGCGGTCTTGTTCTTTTATTCCTACACTAAACGTTTTACTGCGTGGTCACATTTTGTACTCGGCTTTTGCCTCGGCATGTCGCCCGCCGCGGCATGGATCGCGATTCGCGGCTCGCTCGATTGGCGCATGTTGATTCTCTGCGCCGTGGTTACGCTTTGGGTCGGAGGTTTCGACGTTCTCTACGCCTGTCAGGATGTTGAGTTCGATAAGACCGCGGGTCTGTATTCCATCCCTAAGAAATTCGGCATAGCTCGTGCACTGCGAATCGCGCGCGTAATGCACGTCGTGATGGTGGCTTTGCTTGTATTGCTCGCGCTGAGCTTTCACCTTGCGTGGCCTGCCTGGGTTGGAATCGCAGTAGTTGCAGCATTGCTAGCTTATGAACACTCGCTGGTCAAACCCAATGACTTGAGCAAAATGAATGCTGCGTTTTTCACTGTGAATGGCTATATTAGCTTATTGTTCCTGCTTTTCTGGGGTGCCGCGACATTCGTGATGCGGCCTTGAAGCGCGACCGAAGGATTTGAAAACGACGATGGATCTGCTGCAACTAAACACCCTGCGAATCAGTGACGCGCGCCTGGAGCCCGTGGCTCAGAAGGTGCTGGCGAACGAGCGCCTGAATGCCGAAGACGGGCTTGCGCTGTATCAATCGCATGACCTGCTCGCCGTCGGCTGGCTCGCGAATCACGTGCGCGAGAAGAAGCACGGCAACGTCACGTATTTCAACGTCAATCGCCACATCAATCCCACGAACGTTTGCGTGGCGCACTGCAAGCTCTGCGCTTTTGGCCGCTCGCCCGATTCGCCCGGCGCTTACAATTTCGCGTTGGACGAAATCTACAAGCGCGCCGGCGATGGAGTCGCAGAAGGTGCCACGGAGTTTCATATTGTCGGTGGATTGCATCCCGACTTGCCGTTCGAGTACTACCTTGAATTAATTCGCGGCCTGAAGCAGCGCTTTCCGCAAGTGCACTTGAAAGCGTTCACCATGGTTGAGGTGGGATATTACTCGCGGATTTCCAAGCTTTCCATTCGGGATACGCTGCTGGCAATGAAAGACGCGGGCGTCGATTCACTTCCCGGTGGCGGCGCCGAGATATTTCACCCGCGCGTGCGGAAGATTATTTGCGACCACAAAGTGAGCGGCCAGCGCTGGCTGGAAATCGCACGCACCGCCCACGAACTGGGTTTGCGCTCGAACGCCACAATGCTGTACGGTCACATCGAAACGGCCGAGGAGCGCGTGGACCATTTGCTGCAGCTCCGCGCGACGCAGGATAAGACGCACGGATTCGTCACGTTCATCCCGCTGGCCTTCCATCCCGCGAATACAGGACTCGCTCATATTCCGCCGCCCACGGGTTTCGATGACCTGAAGGCCATCGCCGTGTCGCGGCTGCTGCTCGATAATTTCGATCACATCAAGGCTTACTGGATCATGCTGACGCCGCGCATCGCACAAGTAGCTTTGCGGTTCGGCGCGAACGATCTGGACGGGACCGTGGTGGAAGAAAAAATCTATCACGATGCGGGCGCCACGACGCCGGAGTTTATGACGCGCGCGGAACTAGAGCGCCTGATTCGCGCGGCAGGTTGCGTCCCGGTGGAACGCGACACGCTCTACAATCCAGTTGATCGCGTAAAGAATCCGATGCCGCCGCCGCGCGTGACCCCGCAGCGCAACGACGGCTTCATCCCTGCGGCCTCACTCACACTGAACGTATAAGCCAGAATCATAAACACGGAACAGCTAGTCGCTGGCATGGTCCGGAACGCCGAGCACTTGCACGTGAATGGAGCGCTCGCGCGGGCCATCCAACTCCGCGAGAATGATTGATTGCCAGTAGCCCAGCGCGAGCTCGCCGTTGCGCACCGGGACGGAAAGCGTGTGCCCCAGCACCATCGCGCGCAGATGCGAATCCGCATTTTGCCGGCTACATTCGGAAAGGTCCGGATCGTTGTGCCGCCAATAGTCAATGCGGCCCACAAGGCGTTCCAGAAATGACCTGATGTCGTCGAGCAGCGCCTGTTGGAATTCGTTGATGAAGACAGCAGTGGTAGTGTGCAGAGATTGGACCAGAACAAAACCGGCCTTCAATCCATTCTTTCGTACGACCTCATTGAGATCCTTCGTAATGTTGATCAGTTCCAGCCGTTCGCGCGTCGTGTAGCACAGCGTTTCCAAATACATCTGCAGTCCCGCCGTGGGACGCACTCCGGGTATAAGTTGAGACGTTTTGGCTTGCATAGTTTTCATGCCGAGCAGTCCTTATTTTCGATCTGGTAAAAGACCCCGTGTAGCACCTGCTGATTGGATGCCGGGGATGGGGCTGAGTTGCTTGTATTTATCGCCGCGGAGTTGCAGCTTTAGAAATCAAAGCGATAGCCGACGATGCCTTTGAGGATGAGGTGGTCGGTAGAGCCGGTAAGTCCCACGCCGAGTCCGAAATTAACTTCCCACTGCGGCGCGAGATTCAGGTCAATGGCGGGGAATATCTGATGTTGTTGCTGATGGATTGGCAGGAAGTCGGTAGCGGGACCGACAGAGCCGTAATACTCCAGGCCGCCGGCGATCTTGGGAGTGAAGTCGTAACTGAATTTGAAATTGGGAGAGAAAACGAAGCCCTGGCTTTGACTGAGGCCGTGAATAGATTTGTCAAATGTGGGATTGAACGACCAATACCACCGGCCCACTTTCTGGTCAACGATAGGACGCATTTCCCAAGTCCACGTATCGGTGGAAAATTGGCGGCGCTGATAGCCAACTTCATTCGACAGGCTGACGCCGACGGGCCAGTGCCACTTTTCGGGGATGCGGAAGCGGGGGCGTATATGGTCGCCAACCCACTGCCATCCCTGGCCGGAACGCGCCGACGTGAATATGTAGAATCCCACCTCGAACCAATCGCTGAGGCCGTGGGTGATTTCGACGGTTTCGTGTTCGGCGTGGTTGGTGGGGTATAGGCCGTTGATTATTTGCTTGGAGCCGTCGATGGTGAAATTGCTGTGGAGCTCGACCATCGTGTGTCCGGGTTCGACCGTGTCGGCGCCATAGACCTGGATTTCGTAGTTATCCTGCGCAGAGGCTGACGGAACAAAAAGAGCAAGGGCCGCGAGCGCTATGAGAACTGCAAGACCGGTAAGACGTTTCAATGTGAAGAATCTCCGCCGTTATCGATGCGCGTCAATGCAGCACGTCAATGCACATTGGAAGAGTAACGTACGGTCTTTCTCCGGTCCAATGGCGGCGGGAAAAATATCAGGCGTGAGGATGCGATTTATCGTACACGGCCATCAATTGCTGGATGCTGGCCTGGGTATAGCGTTGGGTGGTAGAGAGCGAAACGTGGCCGAGAAGTTCCTGGATGGCACGAAGATCGGCGCCGTCGTTGAGCAAGTGAGTGGCGAAGGCGTGGCGCAGCGAGTGCGGGTGAAGGTCCCAATTATTGTTCGCGAGCTTGCAATATTTTTTGATCATGTAACGCACGGAGCGGTCGGTAAGGCGGCCTCCGAGGTGGTTCACGAAGACGGCTTCAGGGTCGGATTTCACGCGCGGACGCGCGAGAAGTTCATGGCGCAGCGGCCAATAGGCTTCGAGGGCTTCCTGCGCTTTCGAGCCATAGGGCACGACGCGCTCCTTGCGTCCCTTGCCCAGCACGCGGAGCATTTGCCCGGCGCGATCCACGTTGCCGTAATCCAGGCCGACCAGTTCGCTGACGCGCAGGCCCGAAGCGTATAGCAATTCGAAAATGGCGCGGTCGCGCTTGGGGATCAGCTGTTCATCGAAGCGCGAAGCGGCGGTAGGTTTCTTGACCCGTTCGCGGGTGGGCGCGGGGTTTTGCGCCGCTTTCGGGCCGCCGGGCAGAGCGTCCAGAAAATTATTGATTTCCTCGGCGGTCTGCACGCGCGGCACGCGCTTGGGAAGCTTGGGAGTGCTGACCAGGCGCGCGGGATTTTGCTTGGTATATTTCTCCCGCACGCAGAATTTGAAGAAGGTGCGCAGCGCGGCGAGTTTGCGCGCAATCGTCGTCTTTTGCAGCCCGCGGTCGAGAAGCCAGCCGACGAATTCGCGAATGACGACGTGATCCACCTCGTGCAGCGGCAAAGTCCGCTCGCCGGGCGGAGTGAGAAATTGCTGGAAGAGCCGGAGGTCGCTGCCGTAGTCCTCGACGGTTTCCGGCGAGGCGTTGCGCTCAAAGCGCAGATAGCCAGTAAATTTTTCGAGGATGTCTTTCATTTCCATATCAGCGGTATGGGAGACCTTGCGCGGCATGGGATGACGCCGGAATTATAGCCGCAGCGCAGTTGGGAGTGACAAGCGACGAGTGTCGAGCGGTCGGAAGAGATAATGCGGGCGCGAATACGGCGGAAAAGTGACGATCAGAACGTGACGCGAGTGTTTGTTTTCTGCAAGTTACAACGTTTTCCAATCGCCCGCCGTGACGATTAGAATCGGTGCTGAGCGCGGATGAAAAATGGCGGCCGGCGGCAGAAAGCGATGATAGATCGGCATGGAGCGACGCGTTTCCGCCAGGAGCGAGCGCTCTTGGCGGCGTGGCCGTCGTGGTTGCGCGTTCTGTGTTGTCGCCGGTGATGAACATGGGCTTATTTACTAGTATAATATGTGTCGATGGTCGAATCAAATCGAGTGTGTACGCCGAATGGTGGTGCAGGGACTAGGTCAGGAGCGAATTGGCGTCAGGATGCTGCGGAAAAACAGGGGGGCCGGCTTCAGAGTGTGTGTCAGTACTCGAAGTCCTTGCCCTCAGCGGCTGAAGCCGCATTGATTTTGCGCCCGTTTTAGATTGTGCCAAGAAATCTTCCGCGCTTAGCCAAATCGGAACACGACTCCAGCGCCGAACCTAAAGTTATTCTGTCGGTTATTTAGCCCGTCCGGGATTTTTGTCATGAAGTACTCGGCCTGTACCGGGCGAACGGAGACGTGCTTGGACACTTTGAAATCAATGCCGCCGCCTACCGTCATCGCAAAATTGTTCTCGGCCCCCGTTGATTGGGCGATACCGTCGGTGGTGCGGACTCCTCCGAAGAGGATCTGCGCGAACGGCGTAACTCTGCCGCGCCGGAAATTCACTCGAGGCCCAAACAGATAGGTGAATCCCGCTCCGGCGAATGCTCCATTCCCGCTGCTGGTCGCCAAAAATCCACCCAGGTCTCCTACCGCGCCGAGCCAGCGGTTGACGTTGTACTCGATCTGGCCACCCCCACCGTTGCCGTTGTAGCTTGCCGAGGGTGCAATGCCTGGGACATTGGCATTTACAGTAAAGCGCGTGTAGTAATACCCCGCATATGCCTCAAACTCCGAGGGCCGCTCCTGCGCCCATAGTGGCCCAGCACTAACGGCCGCAAACAACAACACAACCGCGAGAGAGTTTCTCATTTCAACGCACCTCCTCGGCGTCAAAAAACCGACGAACGTTGCTTTGTATCAACGCCGGAATGCGCTGTCAGAAGCGGGAAACGATCAGCAGCCCGCCGCCGACAGCTATCAGATCTTCCACTAGCGCGACCGCGAAGTCCGGCAAACCCGAGCCGGTGACGATTCTGTGGCGCGCCTGATATCCGCCCAATGCTCCCGCAACTGCGCCGATTGCGCCGAGAACCGCGCCCAGAGCTAGTGATTGGCTTCCCGCAAGGCACAGAACCGCACCGGAAAGCGCTCCCAAGACGACGCGAACGGTCAGCGGCACGGGGGTGGTGCGGCTGGGAGTCTTCGGCAATTTGTCGGTGGTCAGCTCGACCAGCGCAAAAAGCGTGAAGAACAGCGCGGCCGTGGCCGTGCCCATAAATGAGAGTGGCGTGCCATGCAAGTTGATCCAGCCAAGATGAGCGGCGCAAGAGACAACGGCCGGAGCAGTGAGCGAGCGAAGGCCTGCGACAATGCCGATGCAAAATGCGAGGGTCAAAACCAGCGAGGAATTCATGGCGGGAAAGGTATTACGGAATAGGCCTGCGAGCCGCTAGCAAACACCGGTCGCGCGCTATTCGTCGCGGACATCAGAATCCGAGCGGGCAGCGAGAATTTTTCGCGCACGTCGGAGAGGCCGCGCGCGGCGGGTATCGCGAGCACAGGAGCGAAATTCTCGTCGCGCGTGATTTGCGGTAACGTCGCAGTCTTTTCCATCTCCTGCAAAACAGGTTCGAGGTTCGCTTGCGCCTGCGCGATCGTGACGCCAGGCTTCAGGCGCGCCAGCATGGTAACCCAGGGAGTCTGCCAGTAATCCTGAGTCGGAAAGTCCGTAGCATTCAATGGCACGTAAAAATCGGGTGATTCGCCGACCTTCGCGCCAAAAATTGCGGCGGAGCGATTCCGATCAGCGTGAAACAGTGTTGGCGGACGGTCCCGGTGTAGGTCGCGTCAGACTGCTGATCAAACCTCAGCACCTTGCCGATGGCGTCAGGGTCGGAATTCAGGGCACGTTTCCAGAAATTGAAGCTCACGACCAGGGCCGGAGGGCCGTGCTCATCGGAATCAGCGAGCCGTCGGCCAGCGAACGAGTCCACGCCGAGCGCCGTGAAGTAGCAGCGCCCCTACGGAGTGTGGCGGGCGCCGCCAAGGGTGGTGGGTTTGAAACGCGGCGGCAACGGCTATCCGACTGCGACGGCTTTTGCGAAACGGGCTGCGTTGTGCGCGGCGCGCGGGTGTCGCACCTACGGCGCTCGTTATTCTCTGTGCACCTTTCCCAGCTCCGGGCTGAGCTAAGTTCTGCCGCGCCTTCGGCGCTGAGTGAAACGGGAGGGCTGGGCGGCTGGTCCCGTCTCCAATGTGTTGCGGTGCTAGCCGTGCGCGGCGTTGGCTTTTTCGCCGTTTGTTGGGGTTGTGGCTTCTGTTTTCAGCGGCTCGGGGCGCTTCTTGTCGGGCGCGGCCGCTGCTGTGAATTGGACGTTGGAGGCCTGCTCCATTTGGCTCATTAGCAGGCGCAGGGTCTCATCGCCTTTGTCCAAGACCTGCCGAAGTTGAGAGCTGACTGCCATTGCGCGCCGATAGGCGTCCCCGGCCTTGGTGAGAATTGGGATGTGCGCCAGGAACTCTGCCGCGCTCAAGGAGAACTCTTCGACAGCTTGTTTATAGGTCGTCAGCATGTCGGTCATTTGCTGCTGCGGACCTTCATTCTTGCTTTCATCCTTCCACATTTGCTCCCTCCCTCAGTCAGTACGTCAATCCCGTTAAACGATTTGGCGGATGGGTAATTTTGGGGGCGCCTTTTTGGGTGTAGGTTTGCCAGACGCCCCCAAGGGGGGCCGGATGATACGCTGGGGCGGTAGCAAGCGCAATGCCATGCGGCGGGCGTAAGGCCGTTCTTTTCAGCATGTGAAAGCGGCCATGGGCAGCTTATGGCTACGAATGGTTACAGATTTCGATTTTTGTTTGCTGCTTTTGGTTACACGGCGCGATCGGGGAAGTGATTGTTTGGATGGCAGGTTGGGGCCGGTGACTTATAATTGCGGATTGTGACGTCTTGAGGTGATCGCGATGTGCAGGAACATCAAAATTCTCTTCAACTTCGATCCGCCTGTGACGGCGGAAGAGATTCGGAATGCCTCGCTGCAGTTCGTGAGGAAAATCAGCGGTTTCAGCAAGCCGTCGAAGGCTAACGAAGCGGCGTTTGAGGCGGCGGTGGATGAGATCGCGGAGGCCTCGACTCGACTTCTACATTCACTCAAAACGAATTCATCGCCCAGGAATCGAGAAGAGGAAGCCGCCAAGGCTAAATTGCGATTCGCACAAAGGGATTCGACGCTGAAATCGGCGTGATTTATCGCCGCTGCTACTCGATGACGTTCCAAACGTAAAGGAATGTGGCGTCGGTGGCTGTGGCTACCTTACGGCCGGCTTTGCGCGTCGCGCGATTCAGGGCTGAACGTATTTTTTCCTTCGAGGCCGCCAAGTCGGCGAGCGGCACTTTCAGCGCGGCGCCGTCCTTCAACTGATCTAAATCATCGAGGATCGTCGAGACAATCAGCTTGTGCTTGCCGTTGCGACCCTGCGGGACCTCGGCCTGCACCATAGTTTTGAAGTGCATCGGAGCGTTCTTGCTACGAGCGTTCGGCATGCCGTCACCTCGCCAGATGGAATCCTTAAACTAACGTAACGCTATCGTATCCAACCGTGAAAAAGTTTGTCAAGCAAAAAATCCGAGACGTAATCGAGACGGCGTCAGGCCCCCTAAGGTATGGTAAGCAGTCAATTCGGCTAACCGTCTGAGTCGTCGGGACAAGACGACCATAAAAATTTCAACAGATTCCCAAAAGATTTGACCCGTATGAGCTCAGACCGGTTACGGTCTTCTGAGATGGGAACGAAGGAGCGTCATGGTTAAACGAAGAACACATTTCGAGCAGGTGCCAGTGAAGGTCGCCGAGAAAATCGCGGAGGAAGAGATCAAACGGAAAGAGAAGAGCCCCGTGGTTAGCGGAAGTAAACCCAAGAGCGCGTTTGTTCCCGTGGAAGCAGCAATTGCGGTTGGCGCAGAAGGAGTGAATTGATGAGCCTTGTATTCGACGTTTTTCAAAAGGAACCCGGAGGCAGCGTGCTATGGCGGGCAGCGGCGGCGACGATGGCAGAGGCTACGGCACACATTCAGAAACTCGCGATGGAGGCGCCGGGGGAGTACGTGATTCTGGACATGCGGACCGGCAACAAGATGGTGATTAAATGCGACGCTCCGGACGTGTTAGCCGCTGGGTGACGGGTAGTCCGAAAGGAAATTGCATGATGAGCAGCGAAGAAACGAAGTATCAGGCGTGGCAAACGGCTTTGGAGGAAATGAGAGCGGAAACCGACCCTGAAAAGCTATCCGAGAAATTGCAAAAGGTAGAGAGCCTGATTCAAGAGCGTCTTCAGGATTTATATCGAAAGGGCGATGGCACCGAAGAACACGAGGCGCTGAAAGAGGCGTTGTTTACGCTGCGCATCATTAAGCGAGACAAGCTTGGTTTCCCCGATTGGCAGTGAACGTGGGGGTTTTTAGGGTTTGTCGTGCGGGGTCAGAAAGCTGCCTTGGCGGAGCGGGCCCTGTCGCGACCGTCCGAAATGAGACGATAGATCGAGTCCACGTCTTCGACGTCGACAATCGTCGGCACGTCACCGACCGAGAGTGCATTCCACCCCGAGAACTGGCGCTGCCTGGACGATAGCGAGTCTGATTGGTTGAATCGCAACGTACCAACTCCATTGGCGCCGCCTTCCTTCACAAGGTTGGGCAAAGAATCGAGGTAGGAGGAGGCCATGCGCCGGCTCCAGCCGTTCTGCACGACAATGACCCGGCGATTGGTGAGGGCGTAGTAAGTGCGCCTCTTGAGCCACGCGTCGTAGAAGAATCGGCCCCATATCAAGTATTGACCGGCCACGACAAACGGGATTCCCCACAGCATCCCGAACGACCAGGGAATGCCCGGCTTACCGTTCGATCCTCACAGTCCCGAGACACCGGCCTCCCAAAAGATGGCGAAGCCGCCCCAAAGAAGACTGAAAGGCACCATATACAGATCTTGCTTGTGGAAAATGACGCGGGTATTCGGCTGTCCAGCCCAAACAATCGACTCGCCAGAAAGAAGTTCCGGCTGAACTGCGACGATCGAATCCTGGCTGCTGGGTGGCATCGCCCAAATCGTAAAGTAATGCGCAAAGACGGTCCACAGCTACCTCCTCGTAAATCGCCTAGTGTGTCACTACCGTGTATCGGCGGCTATTTATGGGCGAAGCGGCGCTGGGTTGGGTGGACTTCGAATGCGCCCATTTCCATTAGCGGTGTGGCGGCGGTGATGTAGGTTTGGCTGATGCGATCCTGCCAGGTGAAGTGGTCTTCATCCCATAGCGACCAGAGAAAACCCAACATCATGGTGGCGCCGGAAAGCAGGTAGCCGAAACTGCGCCAGAGGAGTTGGCGCGTGTCCGGTAGGCTGCCGTCGAGGCGCACGATGGTGATGCCGCGAAGCTGCATGCCGGGTGTAGCTCCCGCGAACGTAGTGAACAAGAAAAAATATTGCGCATAAAAAAGATAGAACGCGGCGAGGTAGACGATGGCGTCCACTTTTTCCATGACGACTTGGCCGCCGAGCGAACGAAACAGGGCTAGGAAGCCG
>DATEVZ010000261.1:0-4205 GCA_035258265.1 Candidatus Acidiferrales bacterium | reverse complement strand
GCTTCCGTCAGCCAGCTTCCAATAAAACAAAGGAGAACCGGTGGTGGTGCGCCTGTTGTAGATGACCCTCCGGCCGTCGGGAGTCCAGACCGGAGACGAACTAACGCCCGGAGCAAAGGTCAGGCGGGTCAGGGTGTTTCGTGCAAACTCATAGATCCAAATAGAGAGGTTGCCATTATCGCTTATCTGGACCGCCAGCTGTTTTCCATCCGGAGAGACCCGTGGCGATCCGTAAACTCTCTGGGGTGCGGGAAGAATTTTGGCGCCCCCCGTGCGATCAACCCATACCAGCGAGCGCAGGGGAGCTTTGGCGTTTCCAGGGACGTAAGCAAACATCCCCGACGCTGTGACGTCATACTCCGCACCTCCACTGGTGAGTGCAGTCGTCACCACGCCTTCCTGCACAGGCACAGGCGCTCCGCGCACTTCCATGCGCGACAAATCAAACCGCACAGCCATCAGCGATCCGGCACGGGCATAGACAATGTGACCGGGAGGAACGTAGCGAGCGTAGGAGCCGCCGGTGAGCAGCGTGCGCCACTCGCCCGTTTCTAGAGCGAGCACAGCGATGCGCGCGTCATCATAGCTGGAACCACTGCCCACTTGGATTGTAAATAGCACATACTTCCCGCCGGGCAGGACCTGGGGCCAGCGATGACTTATTTCCTGCTCCTTTTGGTTCGGCTTCGTCAATGTCTGCGGGGCACCGCCCCCTGCAGGAATTCGAAAGAGGCCCGAGCCGAAATTCGGCGCGAAGATGATTGTGTCATCGGCAGCCCAGCTAGCCCCGTGCGGAACCGGAGCTTCGCCGAGCAAGACCGCCGGGCCGCCACGCAGTGAAACCTTGCGCATCTTGCCTTGCGCGAAAAATCCCACCGACTCCCCATCCGGCGAGAAAAACGGCTCCGTTGCGTTCTCCGTGCCGGGAACGGGCGTGCCCGCTTGCTGGTCGAAAGGACGCAGATAAAGCTGCTGAGGTTTGCCCGCAACCGAGGCGACAAATACAATTTCCGACCCATCAGGCGAGATCGCAAAGGGCGACCCGGGATTGGGATCAAAAACGGTCGCCAGAGGTTCGGGCAGCGTTAGAGACAATTCCATCACACGGCGCGGCTCAGTTTGGCTGCCGCGCCAATACAAAGCTCCGCATACGATCGCGCAAGCCAGCGCGATCGCTGCAACGGCCCAAGGGAACGCCCGGCGCCACAAGGGCGGCGGCTCTGCTGTCGTTGCTGCCAGACTGTCAGTTTCTTCAGGCGTTCCGGAAAGCGCGCGCTCGATGGTGATGCGCGCTTCGCCGATATCACGAAGCCGCTGATTGGGATCCTTCGTCAGACACCGCCGCAAAAGCCTGGCAACCGAAGCCGGCAAGTTATTGGGAAGAGCGCTCCAATCGGGGTCACCGCGAATTACTGCCGCTAGCGTGTCGGAAATTGTTTCCCCCATGAACGCGGGCTTGCCCGTCAACATCTGGTAAAGCACGGCGCCAAAAGACCAAATGTCCGCGCGGCGATCCACCTTCTTTCCTCGCGCCTGTTCCGGACTCATGTACGCCGCGGTCCCCAGCAAAATCCCGGCCTGAGTTGCCGCGTGGCTCAGCGTCGGCGAAGTGGATATGTCCACGGCGCTGATATCGTCTTCGAGTGCCTTCGCCAGCCCAAAATCCAGCACCTTCGCCGCGCCGTCGGGAGTGGTCTTCACATTGGAGGGTTTTAGGTCGCGGTGAATGATGTTGCGCTCGTGCGCGTATTCCAGCGCTTCCGCGATTTGCTTGGCGATGGGCAACGCTTCATCAAGAGGCAGCGGTCCCAGCTTGATCCGCTCCGCCAGCGTCGACCCTTCGACCAACTCCATCACCAGCGCGCGCACGCCGTTCGATTCTTCCAGGCCGTAAATCGAGGCGATATGGGGATGATTCAGCGACGCCAGCAGCTTGGCTTCGCGGTCGAAGCGTGCCATGCGCTGCACGTCGCTCGCAAACTTGTCAGGCAAAATCTTAATCGCGACGCAGCGCCCCAACCGCGCATCCTGCGCCAGGTACACCTCGCCCATCCCACCCGCGCCAAGCGAGGAACTGATCTCATAGGGCCCAAGTTTAGTACCGGACGCCAAGGCCATAATTGTGCACGATTATAACCTCGCCGCCCCGTGACAAGAGATCTTCCGCACGCGAGATTGCCGCCGCCCCGGATGGAGCGTCGCGCCGATGTCCTGGCCGAAATGTTTCACAGAGATCAAGGCAGTTCATTCAGCGCCTTCCCCAAACTCGGACTAGCAAAAATGCTAACGTGATTCGGGGCCCTTTTCAGCCGCGATGAGGACGCAACACGGAGACAGCAACACCGACGAACGGAGGAGTCGAGCAGGCATGAGGCGCGCAATTCTACTCGACACAAATCAGCGATGTTATGTTTATCGTCGCCGCATTTACCCCGAGACTAGCGGCGCAGGCCGAAGAGGGAGCATCGCGACGCGAGGAAGCTCGAATGTCCGGCAATCACAATGCACTCCAAATCCGGCTCTCCTGCCCGTTGTTCCCTCATGGGAAACACATGGACGCCTTTAAGTTGCCTTTAGCTTTCTACCCGGAACACAGCTCCATTCAAGAGGCGGCACGTAACCACTAGAAGCCTAACGAGAAAACATTTTATACGCGGTACAGAATCACGCTGTTCCCCAATTCACAGCCACCTTCGGGTAAACTGACCCCGCCCAGACCAGTCCGTGCCACAAAGGCAATCGCAAGGGCGGAACTTGAGAGTCAGCGCGACAACGCCAAAATCTTTGTAGGCCGTGGCTTTAGCTCCGGCATAAGCGGAATGCAGCGAGTGCGGCTTCAGCCGCTGAAGTACCGGTTTTTGCAGTTCTCGCACAGACTCGGACGCACTGCGCAATCGGCTGAAACTTTATACGAGGGATGCATTATGAAAAATTCGGCGGCGGATAAAGCGGATCAGGCGCGACCCAAGGTGCGTAGCATCTCGGACTCGCGACGAGCGTCGCTCGGGCCATCGGCGAGCGAGCGTATGGCGGAGGGCAAGGCCGTGCGCGACCGCGTGCCGCGGACTTCGCACGGCAAATGGAAACCGCCCGCGAACCGTCCCGACCCGGTCGCGATTCTGAAGGAATCAGACCATGGCCGCCTGCCCGAGCTGCTGCCGATCCGCTACGGCAGAATGATCCAGTCCCCGTTCGCGTTTTTCCGCGGAGCGGCGGCCTTGATGGCCGCGGACCTCGCCGGCACTCCCAAGACCGGATTTCGCGTGCAGGCCTGCGGCGACGCCCACCTGCTGAATTTCGGCGGTTACGGTTCCCCCGAGCGGCGCCTGGTTTTCGACATCAACGATTTCGATGAGACGCTGCCCGCCCCGTGGGAATGGGACGTCAAGCGCCTCGCCGCCAGCGTGGTGCTCGCCGGACGGCAGATCGGCGCGCGCGACCGGGTTTGCAGCGACGCCGCGCTCGCAACCGTCGCTTCCTATCGCACGCACATGCGCGCATACGCACAAATGACCGCGCTCAACAGCTGGTATTCGCATCTGGACGCCGAAATTTTCATCAAGGAAGCGAAGACCGTCGAGGACAAGAAATATTGGCGGCAAGTCGAAAAGTCCGCGAAGCAGCAAACCGCGGAGCACATTTTCCCGAAGATGACGAAAGTGGTGCGCGGGCGGCGGCGCATCGTTGACCGTCTGCCGCTCGTCTATCACCCGCGAGACTATTCAAAAATTGACACTCACGTGCGCGACATGTTTCACCGCTACCGGCATACTTTGCCGGAAGAGCGCCGCGTGATTCTGGATCGCTATCACATTGTGGATATCGCGCGAAAAGTCGTCGGCGTGGGCAGCGTGGGAACGCGTTGCGCGGTGGCGCTGCTGATGGCCGGCGAAAATGACGCGTTATTTTTGCAATTCAAGGAAGCGCTGCCGTCGGTGCTGGAGGCTCACGCAGGCAAGAGCCGTTATCCGAACCACGGCGAGCGCGTGGTCACCGGCCAGCGTATGTTGCAAGCGTCCAGCGACGTGTTTCTCGGTTGGACGCGCGACGACGACGGCCACGACTATTATTTCCGGCAGCTGCGCGATATGAAGATGTCCATCGACGTGGGAAAACTGAATAAGGACGAGCTGCTGGAATATGTCGAAATATGCGGTTGGGCGCTGGCGCGCGCTCATGCGCGCACTGGTGATGCGGCGCGAATC